>NZ_PEHF01000061.1 GCF_015762685.1 Candidatus Symbiopectobacterium sp. 'North America'
GTGATGTTCCATTACGGCAGGTTAAACATGGGGTTATGAGTCTCCCACCATGATCGGGGAAGACCCCATTTTGTACAGGTTTGCTCAGCATGCCTATGATTTCATTTTGTCCAAATATCAGACTCATCGTTTCCTCTGCTTCATGCTATGACAAGATAACTCCACGGACACACTGAGAAGCTGTCGTCAACCTCCCTACAGATCTGCGCGGCTTACGCGCAGGATCGCAAGGCATTGAGTAAATGCTTTCGATAGCCCGAAACCGCAAACCGTAATTAATCAATAAAAACAAATATATAAAATATCTTATACTTCCGTTAGCGTAATGATCAAGCAGCGCGACGTGGTGTTTTGATCTCGAACGATCAGGCAAAAGCCTACATCGTCAAATTCCTATTCAAGTGTAGAAGTAAAAGGTCAAAAAATCCCGTGAACCCGTACCACATTAGTCGCTTATACCGCTCTCATTTTTTTACATATGTACTAAAATTTTAACGTAACTGTCGATCAAACGATCAAAAAGCATCTTCTGGATCAAAATATACCCGTGTTGGTATGCACACTATCGGCTGAATAAGCAGTATCTTTATGCTATTTGATCGTAAAGGACGATCAAATAATAAAAATAATAAATTGATCATTATATGCTTTACTATCATGTGAACGAGCAGGTTAGTCACCATAATGTGACTTACATCACAAATTATCTTCTGATTTGCTTTTTTATAAATAGCAGTAAACGCTCAGGGCCAGCCATTCTCCACGCTTTTCCTTTCACTGTGGTTACTCCTTATTGCGTGATCCATCGCTCAAAAAAGAAACAAATTCTGGTGCACCACTACACTTAACGATTTGTTAACATACCTTTAACAAGGTTTAAGGAGAGCGCTATGAGCCAATATAATAAACACACCATACCCGCCTCAGTGGCGGAGAACGCCCTGATTAACGCTGAGCAGTATCGCGAGTGGTATCAGGAATCGATCAATGATCCCGAAACCTTTTGGCGGGAGCATGGCAAGATCGTCGATTGGATCAAACCGTACACTGAAGTTAAAAGCACCTCTTTCGATCCAGGTCATATCCGTATTCGCTGGTTCGAAGATGGTACGTTAAATGTTGCAGCCAACTGTCTTGATCGACACTTAACCACCCTTGGCGATCAAACCGCCATTGTGTGGGAAGGGGATGACGCCACCCAAAGCAAAACAGTGACTTACCGCGAACTTCACCAAAGCGTCTGTCGTTTTGCTAATGTGTTGAAATCTCTGGGCATTAAAAAGGGTGATGTGGTCGCTATCTATATGCCCATGGTGCCGGAAACGGCAGTTGCCATGCTGGCATACACGCGCATCGGTGCCATTCATTCCGTTATTTTCGGCGGTTTTTCTCCTGAATCCATCGCCGGGCGCATTATCGATTCCAGTGCCAAGCTGGTGATTACCTCTGATGAAGGCATCCGCGCAGGGCGCACTATCCCGCTGAAAAAGAATATTGATGACGCGTTGCGCAACCCAGGTGTTAAAACGGTGGCACACACTATTGTTTACCAGCGCACGGGTGGCGCTATCGATTGGCACGAAGGACGCGACCATTGGTGGCACGATCTGATCGCCGGTGCAGACGATCACTGCCCGCCAGAAGCGATGAATGCCGAGGATCCGTTATTTATTCTCTATACTTTCGGATCGACCGGTAAGACTAAAGGCGTACTGCACACTACCGGCGGATATCTGGTGTATGCGGCCATGACCTTCAAATATGTGTTTGACTACCATCCCGGCGATATCTATTGGTGTACCGCCGATGTCGGCTGGATCACTGGGCACAGCTACCTGCTCTACGGCCCCTTGGCCTGCGGTGCCACCACGCTGATGTCTGAAGGCGTACCCAACTGACCGGATGCACGCCGTATGGGACAAGTGGTCGATAAGCACCACGTCAATATCCTGTATACCGCCCCCACAGCTATCCGTGCGCTGATGGCTGACGGTGACAAAGCTATCGAAGGCAGCAACCGACGCTCGCTGAAGATCATGGGCTCGGCACGGTCGTTTGCCCGCACCCGCCGCTGTGTGATGGTGGAATCGCTTAATATCCGTTAATCGTCGCGAGGCTGAGGGCCATTTGCCAATGAAAACACGAATCATCAATGCACCAACCCCCGACATTGTGGCGATGCTGAAGCGAAGAATGCCCAGCGAATTTCGCTCACGGCTCGATCTGTTGCGCATTGACGCCATTGGTCTGCTGATGCTGCCAGTACCGGATCTCTATTTCTATGCCGATCTGGCCAGCAAAAGCGCCAATGTGGTGGTTTCGGAAATATTTGGCAGTTGCCCTCAGCATATCACGACATTGGCAATCTTTGGCGAAGTCTCCGCTGTCAACGAGGCCATGCGGATGATCGAAAATGACAACACTGCGTTCTGAGAACCAACCTATGAAAAAATACTGCTTTTAGTGGTTGATTTTTATGATGATTATGAAGTCATTGTGCCATGACAGGCATTAAGCGCATTGGGTTTCCGGGTGGACACCGTCTGTCCGGGAAAACGCGCAGGCGAATTTATTAAAACCGCCATTCATGATTTTGAAGGCGATCAGACCTACAGAGAAAAACCCGGACATCTGTTTCGGCTGACAGCATCGTTTGATGAAATTCGTTTGCAGGACTATTGCGGGTTTTATATTGCTGGCGGACGCGCACCTGAATATTTGCGTCTGAATAAATCCGTACTGAATATTGTCCACTATGCGTTTAATTTTTCTGTGCCGATCGCCGCTATTTGTCACGGCCCACAAATATTGGTGGCTGCGGGCGTATTAAAAGGTCGAACCCTGACCAGGTATTTCACCATGAAACCAGAAATCGAATTGGCAGGCGGTATTTATCGTTCTGCTGCCGATGATGAAGCCGTTCTCGACGACCATCTGGTGACGGCAACCACCTGGATGGGACACCCGGCTCTGTTGCGTCAGTTTATTTCGTTGATTGGCACCACTGTGCAGATCTAAGCGCACAGCAAATATTTCCCACTGTCATCTCTTACGTTAAATAACGTGAAGGGTGACGGGTATAAATAAATTGGTCAGCAGTCTGGGCATGCCTTTTTCCCCGAAGGATGCCTCTGTATTGCCTACATCATGAATAATTTTAAATATGCAGGAGTCCTGGATATGTTAGAGAAAGGTTTTTCCAATCCGACCGACCGTGTTGTCAGACTGAAAAATATGATTCTGACGGCAAAGCCCTATGTCGAATCTGAACGCGCCGTATTGGCCACCGAAGCCTATAAAGAGACCGAAGGCTTGCCGCCGATTATGCGTCGCGCCAAAGTGGTAGAAAAGATCTTCAACAATCTGCCGGTGACCATTCGTCCGGACGAGTTGATCGTCGGTCCGGTAACCAAAAACCCGCGCTCTACCGAAATCTGCCCCGAATTCTCTTACGACTGGGTGGAAAAAGAGTTCGAAACCATGGGTTTCCGCATCGCGGACCCGTTCATCATACCGAAAGAAACGGCCAAAGAACTGCATGATGCCTTCACCTACTGGCCGGGTAAAACCACCAGCGTGCTGGCCGCATCCTATATGTCTGATGCCACCAAAGAGAGTATGGCGAGCGGCGTATTCACCGTCGGCAACTACTTCTATGGCGGCGTCGGCCACGTCAGCGTGGACTAGGGCAAAATCCTGAAAATCGGTTTCCGTGGCATCATTGATGAAGTGCAGCATGCACTGGAAAAACTGGATCGCAGCTCACCGGATTACATTAAAAAAGAGCAGTTCTATCATTCGGTGATCATCAGTTACACCGCGGCGATCCGTTACGCCCACCGCTATGCAGAGCATGCGGCACAATTGGCGCAGCAGGAAAGCAACCCTACGCGTAAGCAAGAGCTGCTGCAAATTGCCCAAAACTGTCAGCGCGTTCCGGAATTCGGTGCCTCCACCTTCTGGGAAGCGTGCCAGACCTTCTGGTTGCTGCAAAGTATGTTGCAGATTGAATCTAGCGGCCACTCCATCTCTCCGGGGCGTTTCGACCAGTACATGTACCCGTACTACGCCGCCGACAAAAACATCTCCAAAAAATTTGCTCAGGAACTGGTGGATTGCTGCTGGATTAAACTGAACGACATCAACAAAACGCGTGATGAAGTCTCCGCGCAGGCGTTCGCCGGTTTCGCCGTATTCCAAAACCTGTGCGTGGGCGGCCAAACGGAAGACGGGCGTGATGCCACCAATGAAATGAGCTACATGTGTATGGAAGCGACCGCACATGTGCGCTTGCCGCAGCCCTCTTTCTCGATCCGCGTATGGCAAGGCACACCGGATGAATTTCTGTATCGCGCGTGTGAAGTGGCACGTCTGGGACTCGGCGTACCCGAGATGTACAACGATGAAGTGATCATCCCGGCACTGCAAAACCGTGGCGTTTCTCTGCACGATGCGCGTGACTACTGCATCATCGGCTGTGTGGAACCACAAGCGCCGCACCGTACCGAAGGCTGGCACGATGCCGCGTTCTTCAACGTCGCCAAAGTGCTGGAAATCACCCTGAACAACGGTCGCGTTGGCAACAAACAGATCGGGCCGGTCACGGGCGAACTGCCGCAATTCGGTAATATCGAAGATTTCTACACTGCGTTCCAAAAGCAGATGGCGTACTTTGTCCATCAGTTGGTCGAAGCCTGTAACAGCGTGGATATTGCACACGCCGAGCGCTGCCCGCTGCCGTTCCTCTCCGCCATGGTGGATGACTGCATTGGACGCTGTAAATCGTTGCAAGACGGTGGTGCCATCTACAACTTTACGGGCCCGCAGGCATTCGGCGTGGCCGATACCGGCGACTCCGTTTACGCCATCCAGAAACAGGTGTTTGAAGACCGTAAACTGACGCTGCAAGAGCTGAAAGGCGCGCTGGATGCCAACTTCGGTTACGCGGTCGGCGCGGCACCTCACGCCGCCGCAGCGAAATCGTCGCTCAATGAGCAAGATGTCTATGACATCGTGAAACGTATCGTGGAACAGAACGGTACGCTGGATCCGTCCGCCATCAAGAACGAAGTGTATCGCCAGCTTTCAGCCAGCGCCCCGGCAACCCCGACTTACGGTGCCAGCGAGAATCGCCATCAGGAAATTCGCCGCATTCTGGAAAGCACGCAGTGCTTCGGCAACGACATCGATGATGTGGATCTGGTGGCACGTCGCTGTGCACTGATTTACTGCCAGGAAGTCGAAAAGTACACCAACCCGCGCGGCGGCCAGTTCCAGGCTGGTATCTACCCGGTATCCGCTAACGTGCTGTTTGGTAAAGACGTCGCGGCTCTGCCCGATGGTCGTCTAGCGAAAGAACCGCTGGCCGACGGCGTTTCACCGCGCCAGGGCAAAGACACATTGGGTCCAACCGCAGCAGCGAACTCAGTGGCAAAACTGGACCACTTCAGCGCCTCCAACGGCACGCTGTATAACCAGAAATTCCTGCCTTCAGCACTGGCTGGGGACAAAGGGCTGGTGAACTTCGGCGGCATGGTAAGAAGCTACTTCGATCGCAAAGGAATGCACGTTCAGTTCAACGTGGTGGATCGCAACGTGCTGATCGATGCACAGGCACATCCGAAAAAACACAACGATCTGGTGGTACGCGTAGCCGGTTACAGCGCCCAGTTCGTGGTGCTGGCGAAAGAAGTACAGGACGACATCATCAGCCGCACGGAACAGCACTTCTGATGCGCTGCTGAGGGTCGGGGCGATACTTTCTGGTGTCGCCCCGGATTCACCACACTCCCAAGGGTACGCGTCGCCCATGAACCATGTTATGAATAAAGTACACTATGATACGGAAGGCGTGATTTTCAATATTCAACGCTATTCCCTGCACGATGGTCCCGGTATCCGTACCATCCCCTTTTTTAAAGGCTGCCCGCTCTCTTGCAAATGGTGCAGCAACCCGGAATCGCAGCGGCCAAATCCTGAGTTGCTGTTCAAAAAGAATGACTGTATCCACTGCGGTAAATGTCTGGAAGCCTGTCAGCATCAGGCTCTGTCCATCACCGCACCGCATTTTATCGATCGCCAGTGCTGTGTTAACTGTGGTGATTGCACCCGCATGTGTCCGACCGGTGCGCTGGAGATGAAAGGCAAGCGCATCACCGTGCGTGAAGTGATACAAGAGCTGCAAAAAGAAGAGAACGTGTACCGTCGGTCAGGCGGAGGGATTACGCTTTCCGGCAGCGAACCGCTGGCACAGCCGGAATTCGCCCGCGAGTTACTGAAAGCCTGTAAGGAAAAGGGCTGGCATACCGCTATTGAAACCACCGGATTGACGTCTGCACAAACGATTGAAGACGTGTTTCCGTATATTGATCTAGCACTCACGGATATCAAGGCCATCAATCCGGCCGTGCATCGCTGTAATACCGAGGTAGATAATCAGCGTATTTTAGAAAACCTGATCAGAATTTCATTTATTACCAAAACTATTGTGAGAATTCCGCTAGTGCCCAGCGTGAATGACAATCGTGAAGAAATTCACGCCATTGCTGAATTTGCCCGATTGATGTCGAATGTCGATACCATTCATTTATTGCCTTATCACACCTAAAGCAAAAATAAATACACGTTACTTGGCCGTGAATACCTGATGGGTGACGCGCCCAGCGTACCGGAAGGAACGGTGAACATCCTCAAACAGGAAATCGAATCATTGGGTTTCCAATGTCATATTGGGGGTTAGTCGCACGGTATAAAAATATTATCGGGAAACGTATCTTCACGTTGCCCGATTTTTAGTTTGTCATTATTAAAAATAATTATTTTTCACATCAATAATACCGACGTGATGTATTACGTCGCTTATTTCTTGTACCCACAAAATCAAAGTGAGTGAAATGAACAGCATTGATATTTTAGTCGCTTTCGGCGGCGGTATTTTCGGTGCCGCGATCGGTGCCCTTGCGGTCTTTGAATTTGTCGGCCTCTTGGTCATTGCCATGGCGATATCACAAATTGTCACCGGCAGCGCCACCACATTTATTCAATTTCCCTTTGGCGTATTCGGCCCACACGTCGGAGGCTTTGCTGCCGGGGTTGCCGCAACCGCCTATGCGGCGAAAAAGGGCAAACTGGCTTCTGGCCGTGATATCACCGCCGGACTCAGCGGACTGGGAGCCCCCGATGTGTTGCTGGTTGGCGGTACGTTTGGTGCTATCGGCTTTGTGATCGCCTGGCTGTTCAATCAAGTACCCGCCTTCTCTTCGGGATTGGTATGGACTGACACGGTGGCGTTAACCGTGGTGATCTCTGGCATGATGGTGCTTCTGATGTTCGGGACCACCGGTCTGCTGGGCAAACCACAAAGCGGGGTGCGTCGCTGCTACCCGCCACAGGATCAGTGCTGGATGCCCTATCACAGTCGCATTCCTCAGCTATCGGTCTTGGGTATCGGTATTGGATTGATGGCCGGCTATCTGGGTCACTCGTTCGGAGGCAGCGGCGCGCTGCTGGCCTTTGGGATTTCAGCGTTCTCGTTGGTATTCCTGCACTTTAATACCCAGGTGCCGGTTTCCCACCACATCGCTCTGCCTACGGCACTGGCAGCGGCGGCCTCCGGCAGTCTGATTTGGGCTGCTGTCGTCGGCATTATCTGTGCTCTACTCGGTGAACTGATTTCCCGCCTGTTTTTGGTTTATGGCGACACCCATATTGACCCACCGGCGTTTACCATTGCGATAATGACGACGTTGCTCAACCTGGTGGCAACCATTGGTTTTTTTGCGGCGGTGCCGTTGTTTTGAACCCGTCCCCCCAGTATCGATGCTACTAATCACTGGGGGACTCATTTACGTATTGCGTAAGGTTTCGTGCGCGAAAGCCGCCGTGTTTCTCTGCCATTCGCGTGGCACGCGCCCGACACGGGGTGTGCAGTCGCCCACACCCCGTGACCCCACGCTTTTTGCGTAATGGCGTTGCTACGCGATACCTTCGGAAATGGGGGCCACCGGACGGACCGCGCTCGACGCGTTCCAGACGCGGCGAGCACTTTCGCGGCATCCCTGCCGCTCATCCTGGCGTCCCCCATTTCCTCAGCACCTTTTGACGCGGGTACGTCAACAGCAAAACCCTGTACGCTGTACTTCAATAACCCTCCCTTATTAATCCCCATAATCAGAACAAAAAAATCCCCGGCGGTTGCCAGGGATAGTAGGAAGAGAGATCACATCGTGATTATTTGTCACCCTTACGCGGGGTGTTTTTGCCCGTCGGGCGTGGCGTAGGTTTTTTCGCGGGCTGATCAGGCTCTGCCTGTGGCGCAGCGTCCGGCACAACAGGCGCTTGCGTAGCCGGTTGTAGCGCACGCACTGGCTGCTCGAAGATATCCCCGAATGACGTGCCATTATCGCTTGGCTCAACGTCACCACAGGAATCGTGGTTGCTTTGGTTTCTGACTCAGGTGCAGCAGGCGGCGTGATGACCACTTCTGGTGCCAACGGCTCTGGTCTGGCAACGCCGATCGTCTCGGCCGAATGCGTGATGGCTTCGATTCCTTCAGCGGTACGTGTAATCACCTTATGGGCATACACCTGCCCCACTTTGGCCGCAGCAACGCTCGCCGCCGCAATAGCTGCATTGACTGCCCCCACTTCCCCTTCCAGCTTCACGGTAACCATGCCGCCGCCTTTCGTCAGCTCATAGCCGACCAGATTGACATTAGCAGATTTCACCGCCGCATCCGCTGCCTCAACGGCCGCGGCAAGCCCCACGGTTTCTATCAGACCCAAACTTTGCTTAGCCATAAGCGATTCCTGTTTATCGTTATATCAATGAAGCTGCGCCCTGTAACAACGCAACTTTATCGGTGAATTCCCAGGGAAAATCGGATCGCCCGAAATGCCCGTAACATGCTGTGTGGCGATAACGCGGCGCCAGTAAATCAAGCGACGTAATCATGCCGTAGACGCTGAGATCAAAATGCGCGTCCACCAGTTGCTGCAACCGATCGCTACTCACCCGCCCGGCGCCAAACGTGTTGATGCGCACCGCTACCGGACGTGCGACGCCGATAGCCCAGGCCAACTGCACTTCACAGCGCGCAGCTAATCCGGCTGCTACGATGTTCTTGGCCACGTAGCGTGCTGGATAGGCCTCTGAGCGATCGACTTTGGAAGGATCTTTACCCGAAAACGCAGCGCCGCCATAGGTATCAACGATAATCTTGCGTCCGGTAAGCCCGCAGTCACCCACCGGCCCACCCGTGACAAGCGCCCCGGCCGGATTGACCAGAATGCGGGTATGTGGCGTCAGCCAGCGTGTGGGAAGCACCGGTTTGACGATCTCGTCGATCACCGCTTCGCGCAGCGTTTCAAGCGAGACATAGGGCGCGTGCTGTGTGGAAATGACGATGGTGTCCGCCGCAATCACCTGACGATCTCGGTAGCGCAGCGTCACCTGACTTTTAGCATCGGGACGTAAAAATGGCAGGCGGCCGGATTTACGCAACTGGGCCTGACGTGCCATCAGTTGATGTGCATAGACCAGGGTTGCAGGCATCAATTCCGGCGTTTCATCCGTGGCGTAGCCAAAGGTGATGCCCTGATCGCCAGCGCCCAGCTCAGTTAGCGCCTCCCCCTGAATGCCGCTGGCAATATCCGGCGACTGCCGACCGATCAGGTTGAGAACGCCGCAGGTATTGCCGTCGTAGCTGAGCGAAGAGTGGTTATAACCGATCTGCTTGATGGTGTGGCGCACCACGCTTTCCACATCAATGGATGCGGTGGTGGTGATTTCTCCCGCCACGATGGCGACGCCGGTTTTCACCAGACATTCACACGCCACGCGGCCCCAGGGATCTTGTAGCAACACCGCATCCAAAATCTCATCGGAAATCTGATCGGCGATTTTGTCCGGATGGCCTTCCGCCACCGATTCGGAAGTAAACAGGTACTCGTCCACACATGCCTCGCCCCACTGAGAGTATCCCGTTATTTTACTCGGGGGGGCGATCGGCTCCGGTGAACTTTCTTGCTGTCAGGTTGGACTATTTTGCGTTATCACCGCGCGGGTAGCACTACGCTGCTCCCCGCTTCCGGTGGAGCTACCTGCGGGTTAAACACCATCAGTTTGCGGTAGTCGGAAGGTGACATATTGGTCTCTTTCTTGAAGATGCGGCAGAAATATTTCGCATCCTGATACGCCAGTTCCAGCGCAATGGTATTGACCTTTAAATCACTGAATTGCAGCAGAGATTTGGCAATTTTGATTTTTCGATTTGCCACATAGGTAGAAAAACCTGTACCGGTGGCTTTCTTGAAAGCACGGCTCAGGTAGCAGGCGCTGACAAAAGCGCGTTCGGCGATATCATCCAGGGTGATGTTGCTGAAAATATTCTTCTCAATGTGATAACGCGCGCGTTCGATAAAATCCCCCTGGGGTGCAGCGCTTTTAAACACCCGCTCAAACAGGGCTTCACTCAGGGTAAACACGCCGCGCAGAATACGGTAGTAAAGGCCTTCCGTCAGCCCACGGCTGGCAACGTCGCGCATCACCCCTTTCAGCGTCGCAGAATGAGATGCGGCAAACTTGTCGCCTTGCGCCGTCACGTATTGATCAAGCAGCGCAAGAAAATCCGCTATCGTCTGACGGCGATCGCCAGATTTATCCCAGTAGGCACCGTCAATGGTCTGAAACACCAGCTCATGCCAGGCCGGGTAATCGCCGTCATCGATCAGGGAAAACACTTTCTGGTTCAGTTCGCGTGTTACTTGATTATCCTGCTCATCGTAATGCAGCACCTTTTTGATCACATCGGTCATGATGCTCTGTTTTACCGGTTTGAGCAGGTAATCATCCACTTTCAGACTGAGCATGCTGCGCACAATATCGAAATCGTCATTGGCGGTGGTGACGATCACTTTGGTCTGATCGTTTTTACGGCGTAGATACTCGATCACCTCTCTCCCATTTGGCAACGGGATATTGATATCCACCAGGATCATATCAATATGATTCAGTTGATCGATCATTTGAATGGCTTTGCGTCCGGTCGATGCTTCATGAATGGTGGCATTTTCGATGTGTTCCGAAATCATGCGGCGCAGAGATTCGGATTCAATGTGTTCATCTTCCACAATCACAAAATTGTACATTATGTTTCTCCCCGGATTAATGGACTTCCTGCATCGGGAAACGCAGTTTGATAGAGGTTCCCTGCTTCGGTTTGTGCGGACTGGCAATCTCCAGTCCATAATGCTCGCCGAACAGCAACTGAAGTCGATTTTGAATGTTGTTGATACCGATGCCGCTTTTTTGGCGATTCTCATTACCGGAGAGAATATGCTCGATATCCTGTGGCGAAATACCATCGACATTATCCGTCACTTCAATAATCACATCGCTGCCATCGTCGGTGGCTTTAATGTGAATGTGACTTTTTATTTCTCGCGGCTCAACCACGTAATTAAAGAAGTTCTCCACCAGCGGCTGCAAAATAAGGAAAGGACAAATTACATCCAGATATTTATCCGGAATGCTGAACATATAATCAAAACGATCGCTCATGCGGACTTTTTGAATCGACATGTAGCTGTTGACGTAATTGATTTCATTACGCAGCGTGATAAGCCCATTATTACTTTTGCGTAGCAGATAACGCATCATATCGGAAAAATCATGCACCATGTTTTCGGTGCGCTGGGCGTTCTCCAAAAAGGCCAAACGGCCGATAGTATTGAGTACGTTAAACAGGAAATGGGGGTTTATCTGATAGGAAAGTGCTTTAAATTCAGCTTTATGTAAAGAGCGCTCGATGTCCACGCGTTTGCGCAATTCATTGGTCAACGCCAGATCTTTTTGATGCAACTCGCGCTGGATATTGTTGGCGTAAGCCTGTTCAACCAGATAGGACGCGACATGTAGCAGCGTGTAGGCGGTCGATTCAAAACGCTCATAGGGCATGCGTTTGGTGTTTTCATGCAGATTCACCAGCATGGGGTTCTCTTCCCACACGCCATTTTCCGCCAGAATGTAGGGGATTTCGGTCTCTTTTGAGGTTTCGACTTTGACCTGACCGGAGATAAACGCGCCGAGATAGTGGTTGTCTATCATGATGGGCACCGCAAACTCAACGAATCCGCAGTAGCAGCGATACACTACCGGGCGGCAGGCCGCCATGGCAGCCCTTCCTCCAGCGTCATCACAGTCGTAGCAATGTTGCGCTAATGCAGGATTACGCCGCGAACGGGCACAAAAATCAGAAAATCCGCTGGGTTTGGTAACCGGAACGCCTTTTTCATCAACAACCACCAATGCAATCATCATGGATTTGCTGAAGTTATCCTGCAACGTTTGCAGCCGCTCAACGTCAAGGATTTCTTGCAATGGGTATTTGTTGTTCATCATGCTCTTTTCTGTCAGTCAGACACCGTCTCTGAGAATCCGTTTTCCTCCCCCGCCGCCGTAGGAATATCCCTTCTATACCCTAAATAATTCAAGTTTCAGGAAGGCGGCAAGTGAGTGAATCCCGATGAGCTTACACAAGTAAGTGATTCGGGTGAGTGAACGCAGCCAACACACCTGCAACTTGAAGTATGACGGGTATATTCCTATTGATAACGGTTTTGTATTATTTACGATCTACGGTATGGATGCTATGACCTATCTCACACGGTGTTATTGCGATAAGAATGACAAGAAATTACACCTGAAAATGTTTGTTTTTTTGAGCCCGATCGACTCTTGCGCTATGACGAGGTAGAGGTTTTCTCTTCACGTTCCGGCCAGCAGACCAACAATACGCCCACCATAATGGCGAACACGCCGATGCACGCCAGCCATGAAAAATGCTCTGAATAGTCGGGTAAGAGAAGCGAACCAAGCCACACCAGCACATAGCTCAGGCTCAAAAATGCGTAGGCTTTTCCCAGCGCCAGACGCTGTAACGCGAATTGCCAGACAATTAGCGACAGCACGTAACACCCCAGCCCAGCGGTAAGCAGCAGCCACTGGCACGCTGCGCCGTCCCACAGCATGCGTATCGACCATACCGATGGCAATCCGGACAGGGCGTATTTAATCGCCAGTTGCGCGATGCTGACCAACATGACGCTGAGGCACGCCGCTAGATATCCCATGCTATCGCCTCCACGTTAAGCCGTAACACCGAGCAAAACGACGCCCGAGATGATAAACAGAATGCCGAGGCTATGCCGCCAACCAATAGGCTCCTGCCAAATCCAACGTGCGGCCAGCGTGATCCAGACCAGATTCAGACTCAACATCGGATAGGCAATACCAACAGGAAGCTGTTGCAGTACGACCAGCCACAGCAATAACGCAAGCGCCAGTAGCAGCAGAGAAACGCTCAGCCATCGCGCTGCATAGGCAGGATGAACAGCGCCAGCCGCCTGTTTTTGACACATCTGCCCCATGCAGCTCAGCATGCTGACCAGCAAAACCCCCAACCATGCACTCACTGCGCGTGATACTCGACAACGGCAAAGCGTCCTTGCTGATAGACACAGTCCGGCGTTGGCAACGCATGTATCGTCGTCCTGTCGTCGTCGTCCAGTAGTAGCATCAGCGTAATATTGCCCTGTTGACGGTGAGCCGCGAGCCAGCCGGGGAAGGCGTCCTCAGAAACAAACCTTTCTGCGCTATCCTCAAACGCCAACCCCCAGGCCAGCTCACCGCGACGGCTATAGAGAAAAATATCGTCACGCTGCAACTCCCAGGCAATAGCCGAGGCAACCCCTACGCTGTTGGACATCACATAGCGGCTCGCTTGCAGTTGCTCATGAGCCGGCTCAATCATCGCCTGCGGTTGTTTAGCATTCTCCACCCGATTGGGAATGGCAGCGCCCACCAGCAGCGCCAATGCCAACGGGCACAGTGCCGCGCAGGCCCAGCGGTTACGAGGTTGCACAAGCGACAGGCTCCCGATCAACGCCCAGAAGAGAAATATCACCGCTGCCGCCAGCATCTTGCCATATTCCTGCGGTGTATAGAGCGGATAGCTCGCCAACCGATGAGGTGCCAAAACCAGCACCACAGCCAGCAGCCCTATAACACCAAACAGCATATTGATAAGTGCGTTGGCACGCAGCGCCTTGGCACCCTCGCGGGCAGCACCCAGCACATTATGCGCCAGCAACGCCGCCAGCGGCGCGTAGCAGGGCAGTATATAGGTCAGTAACTTTCCCTTCGCGAGGCTGAAAAACAGCAGAGGCATGAGAGTCCAGCCCAGCAAATAGATCAGCCCGCTGTTCGTTTTCCTGTCTCGCCAGCCTTGGCGCAACGCTCCGGGTAGGAACCCCAGCCAGGGTAACGCGCCCAGCAGAAACAGCGGCAGGTAATACCAAAACGGTGCCCGGTGCTGTGCGCCTTCCTCCGCAAAACGCTGGATATGCTCTACCCAAAAAAAGTAGTGCCAGAACGTTGGTTCACGCTCTGCTATGGTTAGCGCCCAAGGCAATGTCACCGCCGCCGCACTTAACACGGCCAACGGTCCATACATCAACAGCGATTTCCACTGTTTCTTTTCTGCCACCCACGGCAGCACGCTAATAACAGGTACCGCCAGTGCCAAAAAGCCTTTGGTCATCACCCCCATGCCACAAGCCATCCCCAGCACCAGATACCCAATGGCCTTTTTGCTCACGGACTCGGATTCAGCGGCATACCAGAAACTGCACATGGCGAGCGAGAGCCACAGCGCGAGCATAGGATCGAGCACGGCGTAAGTTCCGACGTCGTAGACCAGCAAGCAGGAAAGGTAGATTACCGCCGCCAGCAGTGCAGTACGTTTGTCCCGCCAGATCCGCCAGGAGAGCCACGCTACCAGACAAGCGGTCAGCGACGAGGAGAATATGGCTCCCGCACGCACCGCGAAGTTGGAATGACCAAAAAGCCATTGACCGAGATTGTTGATCCAGTAACCCGCTATTGGTTTTTCAAAGTAGCGAACACCTAAAAATCGCGGCACCGCCCAATCCCCCGAGGCCAGCAAGCCACGGCAGATTTCTGCATAGCGGGTTTCATCCGGCTGCCAGAGCAAGCGGTATTCAATGGGAATAACGTAGTAGAGTGCCCACAAAGCGACCAATGCGAGCGTGTAATTTACTGCTTTCATGACTGATCGACCTGATCGTGTTGGCTATTCAGCCACTGTTGACAGCCTAACCATCCTTCCCGCCCGTCAATGGCGTGGTGCACAACGTGCCCAACGGGCAAATCTGCCTCGGATTCAGGAAGCAACGCCCCCAGAGGACAAAACTGAAGTCCTTCAAGATGCGCCATGGAGAGCAACGCCGAAAATTCGCGCTGGAAGGCGATGCCCTCCACCTCAGCGTGCACGGTATACACCGGTGTCCCTCGCGCTCTGTGGATGGCGTTGAGCAAATAGCGGTTGAACTGCTGTGGTTGCACGGTGGAGCCGATAACCTCATCCCAGGTGGGCAGTGAAACCGGGATCTGAACGGTACCTAATGTGCCATCTGCCAGACGAGGCCGAAATGGTGTGCTGCCACGACAATCGCTGTTGTAGCGGAAACCAAAGCACTGCTTAGCCTCAATGACACGCTGATCTGCCCGCCATCCGGCCACGGCGGAGCAGGTGACGGCCTGACCCAGCAGATCCTCCAGCGCGGTCTTGCCCAGCGCAATATGGCGATGTAACTGTGCCGGGTTCCAAATGCCCGCCCAGGTTTGCCAGGCAAAGTGATCCCAGGCATGAAGCCCCACCTCGTGGGTACGCGCCGTTTGTCGCATGACGTCCGCATTACCGCGCCCAATCAAACGGCCCGGCCAGGCAGTCCCCGCCAACAGGATGTCCCAGCCATACAATGAAACCGCCTTGGAGCGCAGCATCTTCCACAAAAAAGCTGGTTTGACCAGACGCCAAAGGTGACGTCCCATATTATCTGGCCCGACGCTGAAAAAGACGCTTGCTTGAACCCCATGTTGCTCCAACGTCTTTAACAGGCGCGGCATACCCACTCGCGTACCGCGCCAGGTGTCGACATCAATACGCAGCCCGACACGCTTCATGGGGTGGAATCCGGTGAAGGGTGAGCACGCAGGAAAAAGTCCAGCGTTTCGTCAATCGTCTGGCGGATCTCGACCTGTGGCTCCCATCCTAAAAGGCGGCGCGCATTGGCGATGCTCGGTTTACGGTGTTCCACATCCTGATAGCCTTTGCCGTAGTAACTGCCACTCTCCACCACGCACATGCCAGCAAACGGCGGATACATGTGCCGAAGCGGATGGCGTTCAAAACTTTCGAGCAACATCTCCGCGAGCTCGCGAATGCTGGCCTCGTTTTTCGGGTTACCGATATTGATAATTCGCCCGTCACAGGCGTTGTCACTATTTTCAATGATGCGGAATAACGCCTCGATGCCGTCGTTGATATCGGTAAAACAGCGCTTCTGTTCACCGCCATCAATCAGTTTGATGGGCGATCCTTCCACCAGATTCAGGATCAATTGCGTAATGGCACGCGAACTGCCGATCCGGGCGGCATCTAGGCTATCAAGCCGTGGTCCCATCCAGTTAAAAGGACGGAACAGCGTAAAACGTAACCCCTGCTTCTCGCCGTATGCCCAGATCACCCGATCCAGCAGTTGCTTCGATACCGAATAGATCCAACGCTGTTTGTTAATCGGCCCAACCACCAGCGACGAGCGATCTTCATCGAACACCTTATCGCTGCACATCCCGTACACTTCAGAGGTGGAAGGGAAGATGATGCGTTTCTGGTGTTTGACGCAACTACGCACGATTTTCAGGTTCTCTTCGAAATCCAGCTCGAACACCCGCAGCGGATTGCGCGTGTATTCAATCGGCGTGGCAATAGCGACCAGCGGCAGAATGACATCACATTTCTTGATGTGATACTCAATCCACTCCGAGTGGATGGTGATATCCCCTTCAACAAAGTGAAAACGCGGGTTAAGCAGGAAACGGGCAATGGAATCGGAACCGATATCCAGGCCGTAGACTTCGTAATTTTCATCTTGCAGCAACCGCTCCGTCAGGTGGTTGCCAATAAAACCGTTTACCCCGAGGATCAACACCCGCACGCGTTTGGGTTGGCACGGCAAGCAGGCATTGAGCCTAGCCCCTTCCACCATGCCCACGGTTTGCGCCAGTTGTTCACCCGCCATAAACACGCTGTTGTCACTCTGCCCGGTCACAATCTCCAGCGCATCGCTGCCGCAGGCAACCACCAGCGGTGAAACCGACAACACTGTTCCACTCGGCGCGCAAGGGAAATCCTGTCGCAAACGGGAGGACCACACCGTCAAGCGTGTCGCACCGGCATAACAAAAGGCGCCCGGCCACGGATCCGTGACCGCACGCACCAGGTTGTGCAATTCATGCGAGGACCGCGACCAGTCCATCCGCCCCGCCTCCGGAGTTCGCCGGGTGACATAGCTGGCCTGTGCGTGATCCTGCTCCTGCTGCGGATAGTTACCGGATTTAATCACTGGCAGGATATCGCGTAACAGGCTGTCTGTGCATTCGCACAGTTTATGGTGCAAACCAGGGGCATCGTCATCCGGGGCGATATCGACCCACTGTTGCGCGACAATCGGGCCCGCATCGGGTTCTGACGTCATGCGATGCAGCGTGACGCCCGTCTGCGTCTCTCCGTTAACCAATACCCAATTCAGCGGTGCACGGCCACGGTATTGCGGCAATAGCGAGCCATGCAGGTTAAACGCCCCTAAGGGTGCGCACTGCAAAATCGCGTCACTCAGCACGCGGCGGTAATAGAAAGAAAAAATGGCCTGCGGTGCGAGCGCGCGAATGCGTTCACGCCACAGCGGGTGGTTCACGTCTTCCGGTGTATAGACAGGAATACCCGTTCTGGCGGCAATACGAGCCACTGAGCCAAAAAAAGGATTTTCACCGGGCGTGTCCGCATGGGTGAAAATAGCACTGATGTGATAGCCAGAGGCCAGCAAGGCATTGATGCCAACGCATCCCATATCATGGTAAGCAAAAACAACGGTATTCATTTCACATTACTCTCTTGGTGAGTCTCGTCTTTGCGGGTCTCACCCTTAACGACGCGTTGCACAAAATAACGAGGTCGAGCACGCACATCGTTGTAAATACGGCCAATATATTCACCGAGTATCCCCATCCCCACGAACTGCGCGCCGATAAAACTGAACAGAAAGGCAAACAGCATGAAAACGCCCTCGGCCGCCCATTCAGGCCCAAATACCAGACGCAACGCCACCAGCACAAAGGTCAGCAAGAACCCTGAGAGCGCTATGGCGCTACCTATCACGCTGAGCAGACGTAAAGGCGTCGTCGTCAGGCAGGTCACCAGGTCATACATCAGGCTGATCAAACTGATCACGCTGTACTTGGAATCACCGTGCAGGCGTTCGGCGTGCTTGACAGGAATCTCCGTCGCTTTACGCGCGAAGATATTGGCAAGGATAGGGATAAAGGTGCTGCGTTCGTGGCAGGTCAACATGGCATCGACGATATGGCGTCGATAAGCGCGCAGCATACAGCCATAATCGCCCATGACCTTGCCAGTGGTACGCTGGATAAAATGGTTTATCAGGCGCGATGACATTTTGCGAAACAGGCTATCCTGACGGTTTTGGCGTACCGTGCCCACCACGTCATAGCCTTCATCGGCCTTTGCCACAAGACGCGGGATCTCTTCCGGTGGATTCTGGAGATCGGCATCCAGCGTGATGATCAAATCGCCCGTGACATGGCTAAATCCCGCCATGATCGCAGCATGCTGACCGTAATTCCGGTTGAGCAATACGGCTATCACGTGGCTATCTGGCATTTCGCTGGATTGCGCCATCAGTCGCGCTGAGTTGTCATTGCTGCCATCATCAACCAGTACAATCTCATAGTCTTTACTCAACGTCTCACAGGTAGCCACCGTGCGCTGAATCAGCGCGGGCAGGCTCTCTTGCTCGTTGAATACCGGGATGACAACGGAGACTTTTTTTATCGGAGGAAAGGTGAACATATCAACCGCAGACAAGTTCGAGCAGCGCATCGATAACGCGTGATGTGTCGTCATAAGTCATATCCGGAAACAGGGGAATGGATAACAGGCGTTCGCTGTTCCACTCCGTATGAGGAAGTTCAAGTGCGGGAAAACGCTCACGGTAATATTTCTGGGTATGGACGGCGCGAAAATGCAGGCCAGTGCCAATCCCTCGCGCTTGCAGTGCAGTCATTAACGCATCGCGTGAAATACCGCAGCGTTCAGCATCCACACGCAAAATAAACAGGTGCCAGGCGTGGTGATGGGGCCATTCAGGCTGACGTAGCGGCAGCAGTGGCGTATCGGCAAATGCCGATAAATAGCGTTGCGCAATCTCCTGACGCCGCTGGTTAACGTGCGCCAGCTTGCCAAATTGCACTAACGCAATCGCGGCATGGATATCACTGAGATTGTATTTGTACCCCGGTGTTATCACTTCTGCCTGTGGTGCACGTCCCTGTGCAAGTCTGTCATAAGCATTCACGCCAAGGCCGTGAAATTTAAGGCTGCGGATACGCTCGGCAAGCTGGTCATCATCGGTGACCACCAGTCCGCCCTCAGCGCAGGTCATATTTTTGATGGCGTGAAAGGAGAAAATCGCAGTTCCTTTCGCTCCGACAGGGGCTCCGCGATACTCGGCCCCAACGGCATGAGCCGCATCTTCAATAACAGGGATGCCGTGACGATGCCCGATGGCACGAATCGCGTCCATATCGGCGGGGGCGCCAGCGTAATGCACGGGAATAATGGCGCGCGTGCGGGGCGTGATAGCCGCAGCAATGGCCTCCGGCGTGACCATCAATGTATCGCGATCGACGTCTACCATCACCGGTACAGCGCCAAGCAAGACAATCATGTTGAGGGTTGAAACCCAGGTCAGCGAGGGGGTAATAACTTCATCGCCAGGGTAAATATCCAGCGCCATCAAGGTTACGTGCATCCCGCCCGTGGCGGAACTGACAGCAATGGCGTGCTTGTTGCCGGTCAATGCACAAAAAGCAGCTTCCAGTTGCTGATTTTTTGGCCCTGAAGTGATCCACCCGGATAACATGACCTTATTTACGGCAGCAATCTCTTCCTCTCCCAAAGAAGGGCGAGAAAAAGGTAAAAAATCAAGCATGACAATATCCTGGTGATAAAATAACAAACGTAAAAAACATCATGATTTCACCGCTTTAATTTTTATTACCTCGAAAAAGGAAATAAGAAAAAAAGTTGGCTGATAAATATAGTCGACACCTGTTTTTTGACCATTACAAATAACTATACAGGTGCGCATTACTAAAATAACTCAGATGAACACCCTAAACACGCCTCATCCGAGTTGTGTTTAAAATACGTTTAATTAAACCATTCAATTAATAGTTCAATCAGCTCTTCTTATTTCATATATTCATTTAGTTTTTATTTAAAAGTCAATAATAGCCATTGGCGTCACGATAACATGACGTTCAAAAATAAAAATTACATTATCACTGCATAAACGACTGTATGGCGGGGTCGATATGTAAGGTGTTATTTAAGCGAATGGGGTCAATGAAATTGCCTGAATTTCACACTGAATCAAGCATTCTCCACAGCCATGACACCGCGCGCTGTCTACATCAGGCAAGCCACACTCACTGAGGGAAAGCGCCTGACTCGGGCAGGTATCGATGCAACTGCGGCAATGGCGTTGCTGACTGATGCAGGTAGCGCCGATCGCCGGACGTAATCCGGTATCAAAGTGTGCCTGCGGCAATAGCGCCCCCGAGGGGCAATGCGCGATGCATGCCTGACAGCCATCGCAACTGGCGTATTCAATGGCCAACTGCGGATAACCTTCTTCATTGACGATCAGCCCCCCCATTGGGCAAGCGTTAACGCACCGTTGGCAACGGTTACACTGTTGATAAAACTGCGGTGCAGGCAGCGCACCGGGAGGACGTGGCGCACGCGGTTGAGCGTTATCGGGTAGCGGCTCATGCTGGTGCGAAGCATTAAGAAAGGCGCGGAACAACCCGCGCCGACTGACGTAGCGATGAGACAAATATCCGCGATAGTAGCGCTCATCCTTTTCCATCAGAAAAACATCCGGGGCGTTTCGGGCTGCAACCCATAATGACGCTGCATCCCCTGTAGCAGCAAGCGGGTCACGACGGCCAGTTGAGCATAGAACGGGCTGTGGGGATTTTGCTGTAAGCGTTCCAGATAGCGATCGCTCCAAGGCAGCAAATACGTTTCCAGCAGCGTGTGTGCGGCTTGCTCTTTCTCTTGTTCGAACAGTGCTGCGAGCGCCAGCAGCATCAATTCGAACTGATCTTCAGGTTCCTGCTGCGCACCGGTAAACGACAGACCGTGCTGGTGTAGGAAAGCACGATAGCGCACCGTACTTTCTCCCATTAGCAGATTGTCGTTTTCCAGATAGACCGACGCCCAGGGCGGCGCAAACATCTCTCCCTGCCCTTCGAACAGCACCGAGTATTGCCAGATAAACGCTTCTGCGTCAGGCACCGGCCAGTGCTGACACAACGCTTCCATTTCGGTGCGTTCTGCCCAGGGACACAGCGTAGGCAGCGCAGATAAGCTCTCAACGATAGCCTGCACATCGGGGTGTGTCGGCGGGTAGTAAAAGAGTGCGCCCAAAAAACGTGGCAACACGGCTATAGATGACATCGGGCTCTCCCCTTAGGATGCCGCCCTGTGCAATCGCATACAGGGCGGCACGGCATTACATCGGCAACGTCCACAGGTTATAGAACGCGACACGGCTCGCCAGCTCAGCGACAATCACTACCAGCGCACTGGCCGTCAACAGTGAGCGTCCGGTGTTATAACGGACATGCACCATCGCCCCCACGATGCCCACAGCGAGCAGGATAGCCTGCGCACTAAACCAGGCAAGCTGCGCACTGGTCAGCGCACTGTCTGCGCTCATCAAGGTTGCCATGTAGCCAGGACGCAGGCAGAAGCTCGCCAGCGTAGCTAATACGCTAACGGCCAGTCCAATCCGGCGTGCACCCAATACCGCCGCCAGTGCGCCGCCACCAATCATCGGCGTCAGCAGCATCATCAACAGCGTGTAGCTGGTGTTCCAGGTCGCCACGGTCGGCAACTGATAAATGCGCGGGATAGCCAACAAGAACAGCACCCCCACCACCGCAGCGATCCAGGTCAGCACGCGGAACAGACGTTGTGCGCCGCGATTAAGCAGCAACCCCAGAGCTCCGAGACCGCCGAACGCGCAAAACAGCGATGAAAGCACGATTTCGTTGCTCATCGGCGAGTGCCCGGCGCGCAGCAGCACGTTCATGGCACGCAGTGGCTGCACGAGATGCAGCCCCGCGATCGGCAAGGCCAGACCAAACAAACACATTGCAGAGCAAACAGCCCAATCGCTAACGGCCGCGCCTCCACCTGTTTTAACACTCCCGCCACCAACAGCAGGATAAACTCCCCCACCGCACTCTGCGTGAGCACGGTAAAAAACACCAAAGGCAACTCATGCATGGCGCACCTCCTGCAAGTTTTGAATAACACCATCTTTATCGCCGCTCGGCCGCACTTTCGGGTGCGGTTTGACGATCAGATTCGGGTGCGTCAGCGGCGCAGAAGGTAACGGTGCGATCTCGTTTTCGGTACCGTATTTGGCACGCAGTTCATCAAAATAGGCCCAAAATCCAGCGCGCGCTGCGGACAGGAATCGACACAGATCGGACGCAGATTTTTCTGCAACCGATCCAGACAACCGTCACACTTGCGCATCACCTTGGCGTGCGCATCAAACTGTGGCGCGCCGTAGGGGCAACGCATCTCACAGTAACGGCAGCCAACGCACACGTTCTCATCCACCAGCACCAGCCCATCCTCTTTGCGCTTGTGCATGGCACCAGTTGGACAACCGGCCACACAGGTCGGATCGTCACAGTGGTTACAGGCAATCGACAGGTAGTAGCTGTAGGTGTCGTTTTGCCAGGACTCACCCTCTTTTACCCAATTGCCGCCACCGTATTCATAGACACGGCGCAGTTTCGGGCCAAGATCCAAATTTTTATTATCCTTGCAACTGACCTGACAGGTTTTGCAGTCCGAACAGCGCGAGGAGTCAACGTAAAAGCCATATTGTGTCATCAGTCATTTCCCCTTAAGCGCGCTGAATCTCAACCAGGTTGGTGTGTTGCGGATTACCTTTCGCCAGCGGCGAAGGATCCTGGGAGGTCAGGGTGTTAATGCACCCTCCAACATCGACGCCCGCGCTCTCAAGGCGCGTCCAGGCCCCTTGCGGCATAGCGGCGACGCCAGGGAGAATGCGTTGTGTGACTTTGCAGGGGATTTCCACCACGCCACGATCGTTAAATACACGCACGCGATCGCCAGATTTCAGTTGGCGCTCCGCCGCATCGATCGGGTTGATCCAGACCTCATCCGGCACGGCTTCATGCAGGAATTGCACGTTGCTGTAGGTGGAGTGGGTGTGGCCCTTGGTATGGAACCCACTGAGTTGCAGCGGATATTTAGCCGTCATCGTTTTATTGAGATGAGATTCACGCACCAAGCAGAACTCAGGGATTGCAGGGATACGATCGCCTTCCGGTAGCGTCCAGGTTTGAGCCAGTTTGGCTAGCGCTTCGGAATAGATCTCAATCTTGCCTGACGGTGTTTTCAGCGGATTGGCCTGCGGATCTGCCCGGAAATCCAGGAAGGCAATGCTCTGTTTTTCCGTTGCGATCTGTTGATCGATAACGCCCTTCTCTTTCGCAACCGACCATTCCGGCAGGTAGGTACGTTTCTCTTTCAGCGCCTGCGTGCGGCCTTCGGTGAATTGCTCTTTCAGTCCCAGATGACCGGCAATATCGGCACAGATGTCGTAGGTACTGCGTACTTCCCACATCGGCGTGATGGTTTTCTGGATAGCGATCATGTAGTTGTGCGAGCCCGTTGAATACGAGCTATCAACCAGGTCTTCCGCTTCCAGATAGCTGGTTTCCGGCAGCAAAATATCGGCGAACTTGGCTCTGGGAGTGATGTGGTTATCAATCACCACGATGGTTTCACACTGGGGGTCATCCGCCAGAATTTTACGCGTGCGGTTGATGTCACCGTGCTTGTTCAACAGCGCCTGCCCTGCCTGATTGACCACCATTTTAATGCCGACGCCGCGCCTTTCACGCCCATGGTTGTGGCGGTCATTTTTTCGGGATTAAGGATGGCACCCGTCCAGAGGTAACAGGGGATCGAGGTTTTGATCGGATTGCTGCCCATCGGCAAGGTTGGAACACCATAAGGTGTAACATAAGGCCAGTTGCCGTTGTTGGTGCCCTGCAACCCAAAGTGACCGGTGAGCGCAGGCAATGTCTGGATAGCGCGCACGGTTTGCTCGCCGTTGGCGTGGCGCTGCGGCCGCCAACCCTGGCCGATATAGCAGGCGCGCGCACCCGCGATTTCCCTCGCCAACTGACGAATACGCACCGCTGGAATGCCAGTGACGTTCGCCGCCCATTCAGGCGTTTTGGCAATGCCATCTGGCCCGGTTCCGAGAATATAATCCTTGTAGCTGGCATTCGGTGCCGCAGACTCGGGCAACGTGCTGGCATCAAACCCAACGCTATAACGGTTGACCAACGCTTCGTCGATCAGGTTTTCGCTAATCAGGGTGTGAGTCAACCCCGCGACCAATGCCGCATCGGTGGTTGGACGAATCGCTAACCACTTTGCATGCTGGGTGATAACAGAATCGGTGTAACGCGGATCGATGATCATCACGCGAGCCTGCGATTTTTCTAACGCACGACGCAGTTCCTCCACCTGTCCGCCGCCGGACATACGGGTTTCCGACAAGTTGAGGCCAAAAAAACACCACCAGATCGGAATGGGCAATTTGCGTAAAGTGACTGCCAACATAAGTGCCGTGCGTATACGGCGTGGCAGTCGCGATTTGCGCGGTAGAGTAGGTGTTGTGATAGTTCAGGTAGCCGCCCGTCAGGTTCAGCAGGCATTTCCACGCGTGCGTTCCCTGATTGTGGTAATAGGCACCGGATTGGTAGTTGTAGTAGATCGCCTCATTGCCATATTTCTCAGCAATGCGCTTCATTTCCGAGGCGACAAACGCGGTCGCCTCTTCCCAACTGATGCGTTTGAATTTGCCTTCACCGCGTTTACCGACACGCTTCATCGGGTATTTGATGCGGTCCGGGCTGTAAACACGCCAGCGGTTAGAACGCCCGCGCAGACAAGGGCGAATCTGGTGTTCACCGAACACGCTGTCATCTTTGGCATCTTCCGGCTCGATACGCACGATGCGATCGTCCTTCACAATCACCTTCAGCGGACAGCGACTGCCGCAGTTGACCAAGCACGCGCTGTGACGAACGGTTTCATTGTCGTTCACCACGCCGGCTGGAGCCACCGACGGCTGAGCATTGGCAGAAAACGGCAAGGTGATGGCACTGGTAATCGCCACCGCCGAGCCGATTTTCGCGGCATCGATCACCGCGTCCCGACGAGATATTTCCTGGTGTAAAAGGTCTTCAATAATTTTCTTCATGATTATTATCCCACTTTGCTTACCCTGCTAACCATAAAGGCTTGCTAATAATGTGGGATTGATATCGATCAAGCGGGTAGGGTCTATTACCCCCAAAAGGGTAGAAATGTGATCGTGAAACGTCGTTATTTACTTAAATATATAGCGTTTTTAGTTTTAAATGCTGCTTTTTTTCAAAAACACATGAAATGATAATGAGATTTATTGCTATTTATGAATGGTATCTCATCTATATATAAGCAAATGCAAATATCACTACATAGAATTTATAAAAGATATTTACCTTGAAGAGTGAAAAACAGGCCATATATTATTTATATATAAAATCAATAGGTTAAATTAAGCCAATTTCAAACTCTGCCCTGCGACGTTTATTGTGGGAAATACTAGAAAACATGTACATCAGCCTGCGGAAATTCGCTAAAGCAAGGGGGCTATACACATCAACGCATAGGTTTGGATAGAAGGAAGTAGGCGTCGAGATAATCAGAATTTAGTGAAAGGCTTGTGGTATATGGAGTGAGTTGACTTTACGGAACGTTACGAGAAGGGTGTTTGGAAAGTGAAAGGAGTAGAACACAGCATTTAGTGATATGTAATTATTGAATTTTTATTTGTTATGGAAACCATTCTACACTCATTCCTATACACATTAGTTTTTGCTTGACCCATTTTGATGTCTTTCCTCTGCTGATCGTCATTATCATGACTTGCCGTAATCCTGCCGTTACAAATGGGCAATTCATCATTTGTTTCTTGGAGTAACGGGATGTTGTCTTTCTATCCAAGCATCAACTTCAAACCGGTTGTACATAATGGGGCTATTGGCTTTTGGGTGGCAGTCGCCGGAATAATGCCGATACTCTTTTCCTTCCATCCATGAATGTTTACGAGCCGATTTGATGGCGTTGCCAGAAAGCCTGGTTATCGCTATTAGCAACTTCTCAGATACCCATTTATTGGGTGTTACCTGAATAATTTCTTTCTCAGCCATTGCCTACCCTCCTCAACAGATTTCCTCTTCATGACCTGCATGCCTTTCCTGTTTAGCATCTTATTGTATGATAGATCTACCCCACAATAAGGAATCACGCCAGCCATGAGAATGAGCAGCAATAAAAAAGAGATACTCAGCTACTTTGAGCCACACAATCGGGAGTGGGTATCAGGCGAGATAGGTGATCCGCCACTTGGTGTGTCCGGCATTGCGTACCTGCTTCACGGCATGGAGTCTTTCGATAAGCGCCACCAGCTTGAGTCTAACAGGCGAACACTGGAAGCAATGGTGAAGGATGGTCTGTTGGAAAGAATCACTAGCTACGAACAGCGGCAGGACACAACGCAGTCAGGTGATGGTAATGGGATGTGGTGTAATTGTTCCCGCTATGGTCTACCTGGGCAATGTACCATTGTGCGTGACACAAGCGGACCTGATAATACAATATCAGGTGAATACGTGCGGATCGGTTAAGAGCCTGTACCGTTCGGTTTCGTTTTGCGCAATGCGCATAGCTACTGGAAAAAGGCATCTAGCTTTTGGGCATGTTCAGCAAGATGTTCTGGAGATAGATGAGCGTATCGCTGAACCATTACCGCGCTTTCCCATCCCCCCATTTTCTGCAATATCGTTAGAGGGACGCCTGACTGTACTAACCAACTCGCCCAGGTATGCTGCAAGTCATAAAATCGAAAGTCTTTGATGCCGGCCCTTTCCAACGCAGCTCGCCATGCCTTGTTGCTATCAACATTGAATTTTTTCGTGGTGGGTATCTTCCTTTTTCTCATTACTTTTTGCACGAACACCCATTGTTCATGTCTTCCTTGCTGGGCCTCAAGAACCTTACAGGCTGTATCATTTAGCGCTATACCAATGGCCCGCCCACTCTTTGCTTGCTCTGGGTGAATCCATGCAACTTTACGGCCCAGATCAACTTGAGACCATTCTAGGTCGATAATATTGGAACGTCTTAACCCTGTAACTAAGGCGAATATTACCAGGGGTTTAAAGTAATCAGGCAGTTCGTCAATTAGCCTGTGGGCCTCGGTTTTGGTCAACCAGCGGATACGTTTATTATCAACTTTGATACTTTTAAGTGGGGGTGCTTTTTCTAGCCATCCCCATTCAGTCGCAGCCAAACGTAAGAGCGCTCGAATGAACGCAAGGTGGGCGTTTTTAGTTGCTATACTCACATTCCGTGGAACGTATTGCCCACATTTTTCCCCTGACGCTAAGCTCTTTTGTTTATGCGCTTTCCAATTCCGCTCATAAGCTCGGTTTTTCATTTTACTCATTGCTGAATAAATTTTAACTGCGGTAATGCCCGATAGCTGCTGACCACCGAATACTTCAAGCCAAAATTTCACCATTGATTTATCAGTAGAAAGGCTCTTTTTATGTTGCTTCTCCTCAATCCACCGAACGCAGGCATCATCAAAGGTTTTTCGCGGAAAGTCGCCTAGTCGGTCAATCCGCCAATATGAGGCCTTCAATTGATCATGAAGCTCCTGAGCCGCTCTTTTATCAGCAGTACCTAGTGACTGCCTAATACGTTGTCCTGATGCGCATGTGAAGTCGCAATGCCAAATATCTCCCCTTAACTTGATAGACATATTTGCCCCACAACAGTAACTATATCCTACTCGTAGCATAGGACAGTGAATCTAGTTGTGCCGTTAATCATTGAAGAACAGTAGCGCTGTCTTACAGCGTCTTACGGTGATAAAGTAGCGGTCTACTTCTTACTGCTGGTGGCTGAAATGAGCAAATCCCTTTCCGTTACTTTCCGTGTTCCCGCTGAACTGGTCGATCTGTTCACTTCTGTGTGGGTGAGTCAGGCATGGATAAAACAGCGTGGCTAATTGACGCCATACGCCAGAAACTGAACCAGCCAGATACTAACCCAGATAACCGCATGTCGGCGCTGGTGGAGCGGATGGAATTAGCGGCGGCTGCGCTGATTGGTGGTAAGCAGGGTATCCCACCAGCCCCCTATGATGAATCGACTGTGTTTCAGATCGTCACTGATACAATCCGTCAGGGATTTGATAACGGGCGCATCATTGCTGAACGGCTCAATAAAGCTGGATATCAGACAAAAGCAGGTAAAGCATGGAACAAGGACTACAGTGCCTGGAAGCGTCAGGAAGGCCGTGCTGGTCGGTTGGCAAAGGCATTGGATGAATAGTAGCTACAGAGAAAACTGACTTTAAGCTTCAGTACTATCAGAGGTTGATTCATTTTTATATCTTTTTTGAGGTACTCTCCGCCCAATTTTTTGACACGTTTTTCTGTCTCTTTCTTCATTCTCTTTAAATTTGTTATAAGTGTCTGTATCGAAGAATGATATTGTTTCTATTTCATCTTTCGGTATTAGTACGCGAAAATTATTTATGTTCAGTCGAGAGAGTCCGCTGATCACGCCACTTTCAAGATAATGCTGGTGATAGTTGGTTGTAATAGTGATTGTTAAGGTATCTTTATCTCGATACCCGCTTAACATAGGTAAGATGGCTAAGTGCTCAGAAGAACCATTGGGCAAGTGACAAACCCAATGTAGATCTTTCTGGAAGATAATGTGGCTATGATAGGAAATTACCTTGCGGATGCTTCCATCAAGAGCGATTCAAAAGAATTGTTGCCCACTGCTTTAGCAAGGGCATCCCAGCGGCGATCGCCTTTCTTAGTGCGCCTTTTACTTAGAAAACAGAAGATAGCAGACAGCAGGATCGAAACAACTACCCATGCAACTTGCTTGATTTCTGTGGTTCTTTTGGCGTTATCTGAAGAGGTCGGCAACATACCATCAAAGCTGTCGGGGGTGAGATTTAGTAAGTTAGCTGCCCATCTGAAGCTACCGGTTACATTCAGCAAGAATGTTACAAATCCGCCAGCAAGAAAAAAACCACTCCCCACGCGGCTACAAAAAAATAAGCGTCCCAGCCATTAGAACGCTTATATCTGTAACTTGTTGATAGTTATAAGTTTACGTAAATAAAACCACTAACCAAAATAACAGCTAAAAGTAAGGTTGCCATTATTCAGCTCGTTAGCGCTTCACTTTAGTTGTGGTGGTCTTAATGTTTTCCAGCTTGTCCATCTGTGCTTGGATAGCCTTCAACGCATTTTCATTAGACAGATCAACAGATACATAGCCATCTTTAGTCAGGTTGAGCTTATCCTGATTCTCTTTCAGAACCCGTGCTAAACGCTCAACTGGATTACCCAGCCTTAACGCAGCAATTTTTGACATACTCGACCTCCTTCAAATCGGCGTAAAATAGTACACTTCACACCACTTAACAACAACTCAAATCCACTACTAACTGAGACAGCAGCATAGGCCATTAGTTACAGTTAATCTAGCTTAAGTTCATTACATAAATTCTAGCAAGACATTTCTACGTATAGATTCTGATCATTTAATGCGGAGTGAGGTTGGCCTCATCCACTGGTAAGATGGGGCACTCATTCGCCGCTGGTGTCGTTCTTTGGCCGCCAGGGCGTTTCTAACATCGTTTCGGATGGCATAGAGCGTGTGTCTGTCCATTTGCTCCCCGCTCTGGCGACCTATCTCTATTACGGTTTCTTCCAGCGTCTGACGGTCTAGCATGGTTGGCGCTCCGGCTATGTGCGATTACCGTGATTTTACCGTTAAGGAGGATAAAAATTAAACTATTATTAGTTTTTCTAATGGGGTTTTCTTATTGTGTGAAACCTGTGCAGGTATTTTTATCTATAAGATGCAGAAAAAACGTTGGTTCAGTCAGTTCAATTTGTAAAGACGTCTGTTTTTATTTTTGCAAAAATTGAACCAACACAATGCTATTTTGAACCAACACGATTAGCTGATGAACCAACATTACGCCCCCCAAACCGTTCACTTTATAGAAAATTATTTAGAATCATAACCATCCATTTTTGAACCATAACATTTGATAACAGGTAACTGGGGTGCTTATTGCAAACCGCTTTGAGTTCAAAAAATTCTCGGCACGTTAGGTTTTATTAGGTTTTTACTTGCGTGCTGACCCCAGATAAATCTTCCTTGCCGCGCGCGTACTGTTCGTTAAACTCTTTCCGCTCGTGTGGTGAGGTAATTAAAATCTTTCGCCTGCGCTTCACGTAGTGACCACCATAAAATCTTCACGCGCGTATTGGGCACGAAATTCCTTTTTTTATGGACTCCGAAAACTCAGGGTGCGCGTCGACGACGCTCTGTTGTCTCGCGTAGTGATGTCGGAAAAATCTTGATGGTATTTCTGGCCTCGCGCGCACTGTTGCATAAAGTCCGTATTCCGGCTCGCGTAGTGACCGTAATAAAATCTTCGCGAGCGCGCTATGGTGCGATAACTCTCGTTAGCTGGTGGCATAAAGATGCCAGGAGTTGGCTCGCGTTAGCCTGTGGATATCTGGTTTTGACAGGTAGTAAACTATGTCTTGTTATCAGTGGGAATTATCTACTTTGGCCTACTTTTGGAAATATCCGTATTACGCGATCGCATCTTCAACCATCATCATCACTGGCTTTTAGGCCTGTATTCGACAAATATTAATCCATCAGCCAGTGGGTAATGCCTTATAAAACGCACTCAATGGACTGTAATCAGCTTTTCGAGCCTTAGGGTAATCTTAGGATTATTCTTGCTGTAATCTTGTTGTACTGCTGGTGGGGCGCTGATGCCACATATATTTGATGTGATCGAGCTAAGGTGCTGCTTTGTCGTGGTAGTGTGGGCGAAAGGAGGTGGGAATTAAGAGTGTTATTGCTGCGATACTGGTTCTGGCTTCTGTATCTGCCCGGGCTGAGTGCTGGATTGTGGGCGATATGAAAGGGGTCACCTTCGCAGAACATAATTCATACAAAGCAGAGAACGACGGTTTCAGTGGAGCATTCATGATTTCCATCAGTGGCGAGCTCGCAGCTGTGAAATACTCTGGGGCTGATGCTGGAGGCGTCGTTTATCATGCGCTATCCCCTACATCCATTATCGGCTTAAGCACTGAGGGTGATTCGAAGCGTGTGGTTGATTCTTGGGTTATCCAGCCAACCGGGAAAGTGCTTATGTCAAAAACTATTACAGGGTTCGGTAAATTTGACTCAGTAAAAGCCTTCGTCGGTAATGTGAAAAGTAAGTGCTAGAAAGTTAATGCCTATATATCTAAACTCCTTAGTTTTAAATCTTAGAACGGAATGTCGTCGTCAAAATCCATATGAGGTTCTATCGGTACTGGAGGTGGTGTGACCTCAGGCATGTACCCTTGTTCATGTATTGTACTAAGTAAGACTTCTAAGGACACATCAGATTCATAGCTATCATCAATATAAGTTTTTTCTATAGAACCCGCGATGCCCTGTTTTACCCATTCAGGGAAGTCACCATTCTCATTGGAAATATAGAGATAGTCTGCAATTTGAGTTTCAGTTACATGTGGTTGATGTAGTTTAATGCGGGTAATAAATTCCTTTAAACTAATAAACTCATTTTTCCTAGCTTTGAGCAACTCAGCAATATCTATCATTACGCCACCTCACGCCCTCTAACATGTTGGCGGCTATGCCAGCCCACAGAGGTGTGCGGATTTTCGGGGATCAGCCTAGGCATAGCCTATTCTTTGTTCGTCTACAGTAGTTTACTGCGGTATACTACAACTGTCTATCTATCCAGTTACGCGAGTTTGCCAAACGAGCCATGAACTACGTTCCCGCCGTTCTCTAATGCTTCCATATAGTCGGCATACCACTGAAGCATTTCCCGGCGTCCATCCAGGTATTGTGCGTGGTTATAGGTACCGCGGATTGAGTTTTTATCGACGTGGGCAAGCTGGGTTTCAATCCAGGCAGTGTTATAGCTCTGCTCGTAGAGAATAGTGCTCATGGTGTGGCGGAAGCCATGCCCGGTAACTCTTCCTGCATATCCAATGCGGCGCACAAGCACATTCATCGCCATTTCGCTCATTGGTTTAATGTGCTGAATTCTACCTGGGAACACATAGGCATAATGACCAGTAAGCGGTTTTAGCTGTTCGAGGATGTTAATCGCCTGAGTCGATAACGGAACACAATGCGGCCGGCGTTTCTTCATTCTCTCTGGTGGAATTTCCCAGAGCTGCTTTTCAAGGTCAAATTCCTTCCATTCAGCCTGGCGGAGTTCCCCCGGCCTAACCCCCGTGATGATCAGCAGGCGCATTGCCAGCTTCACAATCATGCTGCCGGTATATGTATTGAAGGTACGGAAGAACTCTGGCAATTCCGCTACCGATAATAAAGCATAGTGCTCTTTTTTATGCGGCAGGAAAGCGCTGGCGAGATCAGGGGCTGGATTATACTCAGAGCGCCCTGTCACTATGGCGTATTTCCACACTTCACCACAGCGTTGACGCACTTTGCGCAGTTTCTCCGTAGCTCCCCGCCCATCAAAGCGAGAAAGGATAGCCATTAGCTCCATTGGCTTGATGTCAGTGATCGGGCGATGGCCGATGTAAGGGAACACATCTTTCTCGAATGTTTTTATCATCTCTTCTGCATATGAGGCAGACCATCTATCAAAACGCTTTTCGTACCACTCTCTGGCGATCCCCTCAAAAGTATTTCCAGCTATCTCTTGTCGGGCGCGTTTTTCCTGCTTTCTCGCATCACTGGGATTGATACCTGAGGCCACCAGCTTTTTAGCTTCATCACGCCGCTGCCTGGCATCGTTTAATGAGATGGTGGGATAAGTTCCAAAGGAAATCATTTTTGGCTTGCCATCAAAGCGATAACGAAAACGCCAACCCTTCGAGCCGTTAGGTTCAACGAGGACAGAAAGTCCATTACCATCATTCAGTGTATAGGGCTTGTCTTTCGGCTTAGAACGCCGTAGCTCAAGGTCTGTGAGGGACATTGTGTATAGCTCCGAAGAAAAGTTGATGGCCTATACACATCACTATACACATTATCATATAGATTTGGGTAGAACGTAGTAGACGTTGAGATAATGAGAATGTGAGGGAGGCCTTGTGATATCTAGGTTTAGTTGACTTTAATAGACGTTACGAGAAGTGTGTTTGGAGCGAGTGAAGGGAATCGAACCCTTGTATAGAGCTTGGGAAGCTCTCATTCTACCATTGAACTACACTCGCATCAGGTATGCGTTGGGCATTATAGCGCTATCCGCTTGCCGAGCAAGCAAAAACCCAGCGAAAGTGGTGGCGTATTGAGCAATCAGTCAGCCAGAGTCAGCGGGATCAGCAACGTTTGGTAGCCGTGATAGGTGACTTGCACAGAAAAATAGGCAAACAGCAGTGCCGAGATGACATAGCAGTAAAAGGTCAACCGCCCTTGTAGCGCCTGTCGGCCAAACTTAATCATTCCTGCCAGGAACAGCGTCCACAGTAATCCACTGATAAAGAAGCCACTGAGAAATACGCTCACCATCAGCGTTGAGCCGTCCGTTGACTGTGCGATAATCGAGCCGCCAATCGCTGCAAACCACAGCAGCGCGGTCGGTGATGCCAGCGCCATCCCCATGCCGCTCAGAAAATCGTAGCCGCGAAACCGTTTTGTTACTGCAGGAAGGTCAGTCACATCCGCGTCCACAGGCGCTAATCGTTGCGTCTGATAATCACGCCAGGCCATGCGCGCCATGTTCCACGTCATCCACAGCAGAATGGCACCGCCACCAATCCATAGCGCCCAGCGTACCGGCAGTGCGGTAAAGATAACCGCTAAACCAAACGCAGAAAGTGCCGCGTAAACCAGATCGCCAAAACAGGAACCAAAGCCAATCATAAACGCGGCGCGCGGCCCGTCACGCATACCCCGGTTAATGATCGCCGTATTCACCATCCCCAAATCCAGGCACAGCGAGAGGGAAAGCAAAATGCCATTAAGCACCACTAACAACATAACCGCCACAGCTCCGCAGACATCAACAATAAGCGCAAGTCTACGGGGTCTATAGCAGGACGTATTGTCAGAAATTGATACGCTGAAAACGCCCCGGTGTCATGGCGTTAAAACGGTTGAAGGTTTTGGTGAAGTGCGCCTGATCGGCAAAGCCAAGACTAAGGGCAACCTCACTGATGCTCATGCCCTGACGCAGCAGCTCACGCGCTTTGCCAATACGGCGCTGCATCAGCCAGGCCAATGGCGGCATACCGGCTTCCTGATGAAAGCTACGCACCAGATGCGCCACGGTGATATGTTCATCGCGTGCCAACGCATCCAGATTGGGCGGTTCTGCGAGGCAATCGAGCAAACGCGCCTTGATGCGTTTTACCCTGCCGCCCTCGCTGACTATCTTTAACGGCGCAGGGCTGCCCATGTCGTTGTCCATCAATGCTGCCAATAGCAGCACCAGTCGCTCCTGATACATCGCGCCATCGCCCTGCTCATCGCTGGGGCTTGCCAATAGTTTCAACTGTTGCGCCAGAACGGGAGCCTGTTGCACGCCCTGAGCAAACCGAAAGGCGCGACCAAAGAAATGCTCAAAAGCGCCGGGTTGTACGTAGAGCGAGGCACATTGCCAGCCACCATCGCTGTTATCACCGCTTTGTAGCTGATGCGGATTGTAGGTGGTCACCATCTGGGGATCGACATCAAAAGTGTTACCATCCAGCCAGACATGCTCCACGCCGTTGAGATTGGCGCTAATCACATATTAATCATGGGTATGGCGGGGAAATCCGCCGGTATTTTCTAACAACGCCAGTTCAAACCAGCCATCACGATAGGTGATCATGGAGCCACTTCCTGCGGTTACCCCGTTATGCTCGCTCTTACGTCATTCCTGCCCTCACTGTCATTCCCGCGCAGGCGGGAATTTCTTTACAGGCTAAACGCGTATCGCCTGTAAAAGGTCCCTGGCCTACGCCGAGGACGACAAGGAGAGTCTACTACCCACTATGCCTTACTTCTGAGGACGCATCGCCGGGAACAAGATCACGTCACGAATGGTGTGGCTGTTGGTAAACAGCATCACCATACGGTCGATACCAATGCCCAGGCCCGCGGTTGGCGGCAGACCGTGTTCCAGCGCGGTGACGTAGTCTTCGTCGTAGAACATTGCTTCGTCGTCGCCCGCATCTTTGGCACGGGCCTGATCGGCAAAGCGATCTGCCTGATCTTCTGCGTCGTTCAACTCGGAGAAGCCGTTACCAATTTCACGTCCACCGATGAAGAACTCGAAACGATCGGTGATTTCCGGGTTTTCATCATTACGACGCGCCAACGGTGAAACTTCCGCCGGATATTCGGTGATAAAGGTCGGTTGGATCAGATTCGCTTCTGCGGTTTCTTCGAAGATCTCGGTCACGATACGGCCCAGACCCCAGCCTTTTTCGATCTTGATCCCGAGAGACGTTGCAATGGCAGACGCTTTATCGAAATCGTCCAGATCCGTCACGTTGGTTTCCGGACGATATTTGCAGATCGCCTCGCGCATGGTCAGCTTCTCAAACGGTTTACCAAAATCAAACGTTTGATCGCCGTAAGGCACTGTGGTGCTGCCCAGCACGTCTTGAGTCAGGGTACGGAACAGGCTCTCGGTCAACTCGATGAGATCTTTATAATCGGCATAGGCCATATAAAGTTCCATCATGGTGAATTCCGGGTTGTGACGCGGCGAAACCCCTTCGTTACGGAAGTTACGGTTGATTTCGAACACGCGTTCAAAACCACCAACCACCAGACGCTTCAGGTACAGTTCCGGCGCAATACGCAGATACATGTCAATATCCAGCGCATTATGGTGAGTCACAAAAGGACGCGCGGAAGCACCACCGGGGATCACCTGCATCATCGGGGTTTCAACTTCCATAAACCCTCGCTCCACCATGAAACGGCGAATACCAGACATGATCTGCGAACGCACGCGGAACGTATTGCGCGATTCGTCGTTGGCGATCAGATCCAGATAGCGTTGGCGATAACGGGTTTCCTGATCCGCCAAACCGTGGAATTTGTCCGGCAGCGGGCGCAGCGCCTTGGTCAGCAAACGCAGTTCAGTACAATGGATAGAAAGCTCACCGGTCTTGGTTTTGAACACCTTGCCGCGCGCGCCCAGAATATCGCCCAGATCCCATTTTTTGAACTGTTCGTTATAAATGCCTTCAGCCAGATCGTCACGCGCCACGTAAAGCTGAATGCGGCCACCCACATCCTGTAACGTTACGAACGAGGCTTTACCCATGATGCGGCGCGTCATCATACGACCCGCCACGACCACTTCAACGCCCAGCGCTTCCAGCTCTTCGTTTTCTTTATCGTCGTAAGCCGCGTGCAGCGCATCAGAAGTGGAATCACGGCGGAAATCATTAGGAAAAGCGATACCGTGTTCACGCAGCGCCGAGAGCTTTTCGCGGCGCGCTTTCAATTCGTTGTTCAGATCCAGCGCCTGATCGGCACCCTGTGATTGTGACTCAGCCATGTGACTTGTTATAACCCCGCTTTTAAACTTGCTTCAATAAATCGGTCCAGATCGCCATCCAGCACAGCCTGGGTATTACGCGTTTCCACCCCAGTGCGCAGGTCTTTGATTCGGGAATCATCCAGTACGTAGGAGCGAATCTGGCTGCCCCAGCCGATATCGGACTTGTTATCTTCCAGCGCCTGCTTCTCAGCGTTTTTCTTTTGCATCTCAAAGTCGTACAGCTTCGCTTTTAGCTGTTTCATCGCCTGATCTTTGTTCTTGTGCTGGGAACGGTCGTTCTGACACTGGGTAACAATGTTGGTCGGTATATGGGTAATACGCACCGCAGATTCGGTACGGTTAACGTGCTGTCCACCGGCACCGGAGGCGCGATATACGTCAATACGCAGATCTGCCGGGTTGATTTCGATATCAATATCGTCATCCACTTCCGGATAGACAAACGCGGAACTGAATGAAGTATGGCGGCGACCACCGGAGTCAAAGGGACTCTTGCGCACTAAACGGTGTACGCCCGTCTCGGTACGCAGCCAGCCAAACGCGTAGTCACCAATAATCTTGATGGTGGCCGATTTGAGACCGGCAACTTCCCCTTCAGACTCTTCAATCACTTCGGTCTTGAAGCCTTTGCTCTCGGCCCAGCGCAGGTACATGCGCAGCAGCATGCTGGCCCAGTCTTGCGCTTCCGTACCGCCGGAGCCGGATTGAATATCGAGGTAGCAGTCGGCGCTGTCGTATTCGCCGGAGAACATGCGGCGGAACTCAAGCTGTGCCAGCTTGGCTTCCAGCGCATCCATTTCAGTGATGGTGTCGTTGAATGTCTCTTCGTCGTCCTCTTCCACCGCCAGTTCAAGCAGGCCGGAAACGTCTTCCAGTCCCTGTGTCATCTGATCGATAGTATCGACGATCGCTTCCAGCGAGGAGCGCTCTTTGCCCAGCGCTTGTGCGCGCTCGGGTTCATTCCAGACGTCGGGCTGTTCCAGCTCGGCGTTTACTTCTTCCAGGCGTTCTTTTTTGGCATCGTAGTCAAAGATACCCCCTCAGAACAGCTGTCCGGTCAGACAGGTCCTGAATACGGTTTTTTACCGGATTAATTTCAAACATGATTAGCGTCTTACGTTAGCCGTCAAACGACGGAGAAAAAATGGATATAAACGAACGATTCTAGCGGAATATACGCCAGGTTTACAGCCGTCTGGCGCAATTTTACCCCTACGAGCGATGACTCGCTACACTAGCCACAAATGCTGTATCAACAATTGCACGCTGCGTTTACCGCGAAATTCGTTAACCTCAAGGCGGTAGGCCAGTTCTGCCTCACGAATGCTGCTGTCGGGCCAGCAACGGGTATCCACATTAAACGCGATACCGTCCAGCAGCGGCCCGCCGTTAACCGGCTCCACCATCAGCTTCAGATGGCGCTCTTTCAACAGTTTCTGCTGCAAGATACGAAAACGCCCGTCAAACGTGGGTTCAGGAAACGCTTGTCCCCACGGCCCGGCATCGCGCAGCATCTCTGCCGTCACCAGATTCAGTTCGGTTTGTATCAGTTCACCATCCGACCAGATAACCCCTTCCAGGTGCGATTCATCCAGCCACTCGCCGACCAGCTCGCCAAAGCGCTCACGGAAGGTATCAAACTGATGCTCTTCCAGCGATAGTCCAGCCGCCATTGCGTGACCGCCAAACTTAACCATCAGCCCCGGATAGCGGGTATCCAGGCGCTCCAGCGCATCGCGTAAGTGCAGACCGGGAATTGAACGGCCAGACCCCTTGAGCACGCCCTCTCCCGCCGGTGCGAACGCAATCACCGGTCGATGAAAACGCTCTTTAAGCCGTGATGCCAAAATACCGACCACGCCCTGATGCCATTCGGGATGATACATCGCCAATCCCAGCGGCAGTTGTTCAAGGCCGTGTTCCAGCTTTTCGCACAGTTGCATGGCTTCCGCCTGCATCTCTTGCTCGATTTCACGCCGCGCCAGATTGAGCGCATCCAGATCGCTGGCCTGCATCCGCGCTTCGACGATGTCATCGCACAACAGCAGCGCCACGCCAATCGACATATCATCCAAACGCCCTGCCGCATTCAGGCGTGGCCCAATCGCAAAGCCCAGATCGCTAGCTACCAGTTGGCTGGCATCGCGGTTGGCGATTTCCAACAAGGCGCGAATGCCAGGGCGACATTTACCGGCACGAATGCGATTCAGCCCCTGCGACACCAGAATACGGTTGTTGGCATCGAGTGGCACCACGTCGGCCACTGTGCCTAGCGCCACCAAATCGAGCAGTTCCGCCAGTTTTGGTTCCGCCAACCTTTTTTGGCTAAACCAGCCGCTGTCGCGCAGACGCACAAACAGCGCCATCATCAGGTAAAACGCCACGCCGACGCCGGCCAGCGATTTAGAAGGAAAGGCACTGTCGCGCAAATTGGGGTTAATTATCGCATCAGCAGCGGGCAACGTTTCCCCCGGCAGGTGATGGTCAGTCACCAACACCTGAATACCACGCTGGTGCGCATCATCCACTCCGGCATGGGATGAAATACCGTTATCCACCGTCAGGATCAGCTCTGCGCCCAGCTTCTCGGCCTGCACCACCACTTCCGGGCTCAGGCCATAGCCATCTTCAAAACGGTTCGGCACCAGATAGGCCACCTGGCTACCGCCCATGCTGCGCAGTGCCAGCACGGTAAGCGCAGTGCTGGTAGCGCCATCGGCGTCAAAATCACCGACGACGACGATGCGCCGTTGTCCTGCCAGCGCATGTTGCAGCAACACCACTGCGTCGTCAATGCCATCGAGCAGGCGATAATCGAGCAGGCCGCGCAGGCTGCGATCCAATTCCTGACCCTCTGTGACGCCGCGCTGCGCGTACAGACGGCGTAGTAACGGAGGAAGCGTTGCGGGAAGCCCACTGCCTTCCGCCAGCGGACGCCGGCGGAGTATGGTTTTTAATTCCACTGTATTTTCAATTCCACTACGTGACGGCGTGCATTACACGTTATCGCTTTTAATGGGGCAACCTGGTGGCAATTTATACGCCCAGTTTGGCCGCAGCCCGATGAGCGTTCAGCATAGCTAACATCTCTTTCGGTGCCTGATAACCCGGAACCACGGTGCCGTCCTCCAGCACGATCGCTGGCGTGCCTTGCACACCAAACTGGATACCCAGCTCGTAATGCGCACCGATATCGGTCTTGCAGGTTGCCGGGGAGATAGCTTCACCGCGCGACGCAGCGTCATACGCCTTGTTACGGTTGGCAGTGCACCAGATAGACTGCATGTCTTTTTCCGTTGGCGAATTCAGCCCCTGACGCGGTAAAGCCAGATAACGGATGGTAATACCCAGATCGTTATAGTCTTTCATCTGCTCATGCAGTTTGTGGCAGTAACCGCAGGTAATATCGGTGAAAACAGTAATCACATGTTTTTCCTGCGCCGCTTTGTAGACGATCATTTGATCCTGCAAGGCATCCAGTTTTCCTTTCAGGATCTGGTTGGTCACGTTCACCGGCGTGCCGCCATCCACGGCGTAAAGCGGCCCTTGCAGCAAATGTTTACCATCTTCCGTTACGTAGAGCACGCCACTTTTCGTCAGCACCGTTTTAAGGCCAGCGACGGGCGCAGGCTGGATCTCCATCTTTTCAATGCCCAGTTTGGTCAGTGTCTGTTTAATCGCCGCGTCGTCGGCGTGTACTGCGCTACTAGTCGCCGCGAGCAGTAAAGAAAGCGCCATTAGCCCTTTTTTCATCGTATTCAGTCCCGTTCATGGTGTATTCCGCCTGTAAAGGGCGTGTTCAGCCGTCTGGCCCTTATGTCGCCTGCACTGTCAGGCGCGCGGATGATGCTGTTGATGCAACTGCTTCAGCCGTTCAGTGGCAACGTGCGTATAAATTTGCGTTGTTGAAAGATCGCTATGCCCCAACAACATCTGTACGACACGCAAATCAGCCCCGTAGTTCAGCAAGTGCGTAGCGAATGCATGGCGTAAAACATGCGGTGAAAGCTTCTCACTGTCAATGGATGCCAGCACGGCATAGTGTTTGATACGGTGCCAAAAGGTTTGGCGCGTCATCTGCTGCGCTCTGGAACTTGGAAACAGCACATCAAGCGTTTGTCCGTTCAGCAGCCAGGGCCTGCCGTGCTCGAGGTAGCGCTCCAGCCAATAAATAGCCTCTTCCCCCAGCGGCACCAGCCGTTCTTTATTACCTTTACCAATCACCCGCACGACGCCTTGGCGTAAACTGACATCTGCAATGGTCAGCCCCACCAGTTCCGAGACGCGTAGCCCGGTGGCATAAAGCACCTCAAGCATGGCTTTATCACGCAGCTCAAGCGGTTCATCCACACAGGGCGCTTGCAACAACGCACTCACCTGCGCTTCGCTGAGATCTTTGGGCAAGCGCTGGGGCAATTTGGGAGAAGATAATACCGCGCTGGGGTCGTCACTACGCCGTTTTTCCCGGTATAAATACTGAAAAAAGCGACGCATGGCACTCAGCAAACGCGCCGAACTGGTCGCTTTGTATCCCCCTTCCACGCGTTCGGCAAGATAAGCTTGCAGATCCAGCGCCTGCACCTGCAATAAATCACTATCAGCATGCTCCAACCAATCGGCCAGTGCGGTTAAATCTCGCCGGTAAGAGGTCAGCGTGTTATCAGCCAGGTTTCGTTCCAGCCACATAGCTTCAAGAAACTGTTCGATGTGTGCCCGACCCTGTGCTTGCATACGCTTCTCCTCGCTGTACGGCGTGCAGGGTAAAACCCTGGCGTTATTATGCCCGAAGTGACGGTAAAAAGGGCAGGATCATCACCTGAATTCGCGCCGCCGATTTTTTATGCAAATTTATTTTATGCTGCATTATTCACCGCTCTGCACTACAAAATAGGGTAACGCATAACTTATATCACAGGAAGTATTTACAATCGCGCAACTCGCCAAAGCAGGCTCTGTAGCCGCTTTTTCACTTTTTGGGCTAGCATTGAAATGCTTTTTTTTTCTGTGACTAGAATGACAGTTCTGTCGATAAAAAAAGATAATAGAGTCCTATGCAAGCCACCATCACGCCCACTCTCGATGCAGAGGCGGACGCAGCCCCGGTTAACTCGCGCAGTAAGGTTGTTATCGCTTCATTGATCGGAACCGAGATCGAATTTTTCGATTTTTATATCTATGCCACTGCCGCTGTGCTGATTTTCCCGCACATCTTATTCCCGCAGGGCGATCCGACCGCCGCGACGCTACAGTCGCTTGCAACCTTTGCTATTGCCTTTGTGGCACGTCCGATCGGTTCTGCACTATTTGGTCACTTCGGTGACCGCGTCGGCCGTAAGGTGACGCTGGTTGCTTCCCTGCTGACCATGGGGATCTCTACTGTGCTGATCGGCCTGCTGCCGACCTACGCATTTTCGCACCGTTGCTGCTGGCATTGGCGCGTTTTGGTCAAGGTCTGAGTCTGGGTGGTGAATGGGGCGGTGCAGCATTGCTGGCTACCGAAAACTCACCAGCCCACAAGCGCGCACTGTATGGCTCATTCCCGCAGTTGGGCGCACCGATCGGCTTCTTCTTCGCCAACGGCACGTTCCTGCTGCTCTCCTGGTTGTTAAGCGAAGAACAGTTCATGACCTGGGGATGGCGCGTGCCTTTCGTTGCCTCTGCGGTATTGGTCTTGATCGGCCTGTATGTGCGTGTCTCTCTGCACGAAGCGCCCGTGTTTACCAAAGCTATCGAAGCGGGCAAGAAAGTCCGCATTCCTCTGGGAACGCTGCTGAACAAGCACCTGAAAGCCACCATTCTTGGCACCTTCATCATGCTTGCCACCTATATGCTGTTCTACATCATGACGATCTATTCCATGACCTATGGCACCTCGCCAATCCCCAAAGGGCTGGGTTTCTCGCGTAACAGCTTCCTGTGGATGCTGATGGTAGCGGTTATCGCCTTTGGTCTGCAGATCCCGGTTGCCGGGCTGCTGGCAGATGCCTATGGCCGCCGCAAGACCATGATTGTGGTTACCTGCGGCATGCAGGTGTTCGCGATGCTGTTCCCGTCCCTGTTAGGTTCTGGCAGCCAACCGTTGGTGATGCTGTTTCTGGTGCTAGGGCTGGGCCTGATGGGCTTAACCTTCGGCCCGATGGGCGCGTTGCTGCCTGAACTGTTCCCCACTGAAGTGCGTTATACCGGTGCCTCGTTCTCCTATAACGTCTCGTCGATTCTGGGAGCATCGGTTGCGCCTTATATCGCCGCCAGGCTGACCGCCAACTACGGGCTGTTCTACGTGGGTGTTTACCTGTTCGCTATGGCATCTTTAACGCTTATCGCATTACTGCTGACCAAAGAAACGCGTCACCAAACGCTTGGTTAAGCCTCACAGGCAAGCGTGAATACGGGTGAAGAGTAATCCTTCACTCGCAATCTGCTGACAACTCACCTTACGCCTCGTCATCCTCGGCGAAAGCCGGGGATCTCTCTAAGAAAAAAACGCGTTTCTTCTGCAAGAGATTCCCACCTTCGCGGGAATGACAAAGCGATGCCCTAAATAATTCGAGTTACAAGAAAGCAGTGAATGAACGCAGCCAACGCACCTGCAACTTGAAGTATGACGGATATATACCTCGCTGTAAGATTCGGTTAGGCTAATGGCAAGTTTGTTTAATACGCTGCAATTGCATATGAAAATTGGTTTGTTCTACGGCTCCAGCACCTGCTACACCGAGATGGCAGCGGAAAAGATTCGCGATATTTTGGGTGAATCGCTGGTCGACCTGCATAACGTGAAATATGTCGATCCGCAGAAGATGGAAGGGTATGAATTACTGATTCTGGGTATCCCAACGTGGGATTTCGGTGAGATTCCGGAAGATTGGGAAGCCATTTGGAGACAGTTATCCTCGTTGAATCTACAAGGGAAAATCGTTGCGCTGTATGGCATGGGTGACCAGTTAGGCTACGGTGAATGGTTCCTTGACGCGCTCGGTATGTTGCATCAGCAGTTGGCCACAAGCGGCGCAACCTTTATTGGCTATTGGTCCACCGAAGGCTATGAGTTCACTACCACCAAACCGCTCACACCGGATGGGAAACACTTTGTCGGGCTGGCGCTTGATGAAGTGAATCAGTATGACCTGAGCGATGAACGCTTGCAGCAGTGGTGCGAGCAGATTTTACAGGAAATGGCAGAGCAGTTGTAATCGTCGGGAGATATCCCGATAGACATCAGCCGACAGCGTGCTGCTGGCTGAAACTGAAACTACGGTGCGTCCGGGTTTTCTCCCGCCCACGCTTTACTCTCCAACAACAGCTGACGCAAATGCCGCCATTCCTGCTTATCCATGTTGTCGGATGCCAGCCAGAGCCGCTGACTCTGCTTGCCATCACTGCGCCGAAGCGACAGTAAGATACCGTTTTTCAACATCCACGGACGGCGGATAATGTGCCAGCGATGATGCTGCCACTCAAGGTTTGCTTCAGCCTGCAACACGATTTCACCGTGACGCGCTTTGATATTACGCTGGCTACGGATAAACCCGAACACCACCAGCGTCATCAGCGATAGCCAGAGCACCGCATAACCGTCCGGCCACGGTGCCAGCAGAATCAACAGCAACAACAACCCGTGCACCAGCAAAGAAAATACCTGCATGCGCCAGGAGACGCGTAAATCACAGCGCCACAGGGCCACGATCTTTATTTCGCGTCTGAATAAGAGAGATCATGCGTTTCAGTTCCCCATCTTCCGGTTCACCGTGGTTCATCAACCAGTTGAACAGGTCAGGGTCATCGCACTGCAATAAACGCACAAAAGCGCGTTTGTCATCATCGTTTAGCACATCATACTCATGTTCAAAAAAGGGCATGATGGCGATATCCAATTCTCGCATTCCTCGGCGGCACGCCCAGTGAATTCGCGCCTTATTATCGATATCCATTGCTTTTCCTACTTTTTATCGACGCCAACGTGTAGTTGGCTCGGATGTCTAGATAAACACTCAACTAAATGTAACATTTTGACATATTTTAGCGCATATCAGCGTATCGCGCAGAAGGTCATCGATCGTGCGCACGCTCAGTAACGCTTTCAAATATGCTAACTGAAAATCATGGGGGCAATGGCACGAATAACTGCTTGCAAACCCTGCAAGCTCTTTTACTATTAGGCCAAACGCAAACCTTCGCGAGGATGGTTACATGGCAACCCCACTTCCCTTTGCTGCACAAACCGCCATCACGGCCTCGGGGCAGCTTCCCGCTACGCTGATAGCACTTGATGACTGGGCACTGGTGACGCTTACCGGCCCGGACACACGCACTTACCTGCAAGGCCAGGTGACGGCCGATGTTAATGCGTTAGCCCCCGATCAACATGTACTTTGCGGTCATTGTGATGCCAAGGGCAAAATGTGGAGCGCACTGCGCCTGTTTGCCCACAACGATGGCTTCGCCTATCTGGTACGTCGCAATCTGCGTGATACGCAGTTAAACGAGTTAAAAAAATACGCCGTCTTTGCCAAAACCACTATCGCCGCAGAGGACAATCTCCAGCTTATCGGTGCTGCGGGAAGCACTATACGCCAACGTTTAGCCGAGGTCTTCTCTGCACTACCGGGCAGTGAGCATCCCGTTGTCAGCCACCCCTTCGGTACACTGCTGCATTTTACCCTTCCTGCTGAGCGTTTCCTTCTGGTACTGAACGACGAAGGTGCCGCCGCGCTGAGTACCACACTGGCAGACAGCGTGCAATGGGCCGACAGTCAACAGTGGCTGGCACTGGATATTGAATCCGCACTGCCGATTATTGACAACGTAAACAGCGCGCAGTTCATCCCGCAAGCAACGAATATACAGGCACTTAACGGCATCAGTTTTAATAAAGGCTGCTACACCGGTCAGGAGATGGTGGCGCAGGCAAAATTTCGCGGTGCCAACAAGCGGGCACTCTATTGGCTGGCAGGCACTTCACCGCGCGTGCCAGAAGTGTGCGAAGGCCTGGAACTGAAAATGGGTGAAAACTGGCGTCGCACCGGTACGATACTCGCCGCCAGCCAGTTAAGCGATGGCACACTGTGGGTGCAAGCGGTACTGAATAACGATCTGGAAGCGGATAGCATATTGCGCGTGCGCGACGCAGCGGAAAGTCAGTTGAGTCTGCAACCACTGCCCTATTCATTGTCTGAATAATTTCGCCACTGAGCACCGTTTCTGTTTCATCAAGAAACGGTGCCAGAGTGATATTTAGCGGCTAAACGTAAAGGTAGATCGCCAGAAAATGGCACAGACTGCCACCCAGCACAAAGCCATGCCAGATGGCGTGGTTATAGGGAATACGTTTACACACATAAAAAACCACGCCTAAGGTATATACTGCACCGCCCACCGCCAGTAGGGTGACACCACCTGGTGCTAACACCTGCACCAACTGATAAATCACAATCAGTGATAGCCATCCCATCACCAGATACGTCACCAGCGACAACACTTCAAAGCGATGTGCAAAGGCCAGTTTAAATAACACGCCCACCAGCGCCATGCTCCAGATGACAATCATCAAGCCACGCGCCAACGACGAATCCATCCCCACCAACAAAAACGGCGTGTAGGTGCCCGCTATCAACAGATAGATGGCACAGTGATCGAACCGTTTGAGCCAGGGTTTAGCCCACGGGCTGGGAATTGCATGGTAGAGCGTAGAGGCCAGAAACAGCAGAATAATGGTGCCGCCGTACAAACTGTAGCTGGCGATAGCCATGCTCGTCGCGCCATTGTCCACCGCTTGCACCAGCAGCACCAACCCGACAATCCCCAACACCACGCCAGCACCGTGACTGATATTGTTGGCTATCTCTTCCGCCAACGTATAACCCGCATTACTTTCTGATTTCACCATATTCCGTTTTTGCTCCCGGCACGATTGGCTGTACAAACTTCATGCAATCTCATCGGGAAGAGTGTAATCGAGAATAGTTTCAGTGTACAAGTGTATGCTGAAACTATTATTCGATCCGCCGCGCTACTGCGCTTGAACCGAACCTGGCATTGGCCCCGGTTCCCTTTCGCCAGGAATAACATCATCAATACGCTGCATCATGTAGTAATAGAAGGGGTTGGAGGAAAGGCGCAACAACGTATCCAAATCAAGAATCAACACCCCGCGTTCTCCGCGCTCGGCAATACGCCCGAGTGGAATACCAAACTCATACGGTGGCGTAGAGAAACGGCCATAAAGCGAATCGCTGTCAGAAAATGGCAGCGCTACGTACGATAACGAGTAGACATCTTCGGGGTAATCCATTCCAAGATCGCGGCGCGTGACCTCCATGCTGCCTGCTTTGGTGTCAAAGGCGACCGCCTTTGCGCTTTGTACCGATGCGTTAGTGATCACCGTGGTGCCGTACAAACGGGGGGTCGGCGGCAACCATTGCCCAATCGCCGACGCTGACGCATCCCGCAGTAACAGACCAAAATTGATGGTGCGGTTGACATCAAACAGCACTAAATCATTGTCGTTTTTCGGAAACAGATTATAGAAGGCGCTGATCACCGCCCGCGTGCTGACGGTAAAATCTATTACCAACTGGAAGGTTAAAATCGGCGGCAGTTCCGACAGCCTGCGCTGCCGCGCTTCCTGCTCCAACTGTGACTGCAAAACGCTGGTGAGCAGATAAGACTGGCGCGCACCGTTCACCGGGAACAAGTTGTACTTGAACGGGTTGAATTCCGGCACAATACCGAGCCAGGCCGCTTTGGCAAACGGCGGGAATATCGCGGGTAACCCGGCCAAACCAGCAAAACGCGCGTAAGCCGTAATGCCAATCATCGGAGAAATCAGGACCAGACGATCCGCCTTGGGCAACTTAGGATCGCTGAGCGTATCGAGGGCGTATTTCAGCATGAGCGCCCCGCCGTTAGAAAAACCAACGATATGCAACGGTAAGCGTTCTCCACCGTTCGCAGGCGTAACAAAACGCGCAGCCTCACGCACCGCTAAACGCGTGGCAGCCAACCAATCTTCCCAACGGACTTTGGTTAACGCTCCGGGCACAGTGCCGTGCGCCGGAATACGCAGCCCGATAGCGACAAAGCCGTGCTGACGATAAAGCTCAGCCACATTTCGCATACTGTAGGGAGAGTCGGTTAGCCCATGCAAAAGCACCACTGCACCTTTGGGTTCCCCTTCCGGCATCAGTTCATAAGAGTGGTTCCAGTTATGAGCGAAGCGCCCGGGATAAACAGGGCTGCCGACAAAATAGCGGTTTAAGGCAACCTGCTCATCCCTGTCCAGCGTCTGGGTCACCTGCTGAAACAAGCGCTCCTCATGAGCCAAATACTGCTCCCAGTTGGCACGATCGAGTTGGTCAGGCGTCATCTCTGTCGGCACATAAATATGCCAGGGAGCCAGTGCGGGTCCCCGTTGTGAGTCAAACACCCGAATAACCAGAAATGTCAACGCAATGGCCAACACGATAACCACCGCATATTTGATCGTGCGTCGAATGATACGAATAGGCATCTTGCCCCCTTATTATTAGCGCTTTTATTGTGATTTTTACTTCGCCCTGTCACGGACTCAATGCCAACCTCGCCTTATGCATTGCGCACAGTGCGTTTGGGAAGACCAGTAAAGCAGATTGTTTTGTGCCTTGACTATAACGATAGTCGACAATTTCCCCTCCCGAAGGGTCTGTTATCAGAGGGAATAGTCAGTGCCAAAGGGACATCATCGCGGAATAAAGCGTGTAAATTCTCACCAGCTTCCCCTACAATGAGCCGGTTTTGTTTGACTGCGCAGTGTTTGATACAGCCGCGTTTGACACATCAATGGATGTAAGGTGGTTTTGATGTCCCTGGCTTTACCCACTCTCGAGTTCGGTACGCTGACCGAAGTAGTTGGTTTCCTGATGGAAATTGATAAGCTAAAAAGCGTACAGCGTCGTTCAAAAATCATCGGCAGTTCCCGTCACGAAGATTCCGCAGAGCACAGTTGGCACTTTGCCGTTGCCGCGATGAGCCTGGCACCCTACGCCAGTCAGGACGTGGATATTCAGCGCGTGATTCAAATGGCCTTGGTGCATGATATCGTCGAGATCGATGCTGGCGACGTGATGGTCTACGATCTGAGCGCTCGAGAAGCGATTCAGGCGCAGGAAGAAGCCGCTGCGGTTCGGTTATTTGGCCTACTGCCCGAACCGCAACGTCAGCATTTTCTGCAACTGTGGCAAGAATATGAAGCGGGTGACACCACGAACGCGCGTTTTGCACTGATGATCGACCGCATTATGCCTATCCTGATGAACCTGCATAACGGTGGGCAAAGCTGGGTGGAAAACGGCATCCGACTGGAGCAAGTATTGGGACGCGCCAGCTTTATCGCCGAGATCAATCCCGAACTGTGGCGCTACCTGAAAGATCATCTGGAAACCACGCAGGCCAAGGGGTGGTTGGGGTAATTCTCCGGCTTGCCTACCTCCGTCATTCCCGCGCAGGTGGGAATCTCTTACAGATGAAACACTTTTCTTCTAACAGAGATCCCCGGCTTTCGCCGAGGATGACTAGAGAGTGCGAGTCATTGCGCAGGAAGCTACGCGTAATCGCCAATCGGTACGCAAGAGCAGAACAGGTTGCGATCGCCGTACACGTCATCGAGGCGTTTTACGCTCGGCCAGTATTTATGCTCAGCCCCCGCCGGGAACACCGCCAGTTCGCGACTGTAGGGATGCGACCACTTACTGACCATCTCCTGCTGGGTATGCGGTGCATTCACCAACGGGTTGTCCTCCAGCGGCCATTCACCTTGCGCCACCCGCTGAATTTCTGCACGGATCGCCAGCATTGCATCAATAAAGCGATCCAGCTCGACCTGACTTTCTGATTCCGTCGGCTCTACCATCAGCGTTCCCGCCACCGGGAACGACATGGTCGGCGCGTGGAAGCCATAGTCGATCAAACGCTTGGCGATATCCATTTCGCTGATGCCGGTGCTCTCTTTCAGCGGACGAATATCTAGAATACACTCGTGCCCCACACGGCCATCACGGCCGGTGTACAGTACCGGATAAGCGTCCTTCAAACGCGTTGCAATGTAGTTGGCATTGAGGATCGCCACCTGACTGGCATTCTTCAGCCCTTCAGCACCCATCATACGGATATACATCCAACTGATAGGCAGAATGGACGCGCTACCAAAAGGTGCAGCAGATACCGCGCCCTGCGTGGTGAGCAAACCATCAATGTGCACCACCTGATGCCCCGGCACGAACGGTGCCAGATGCGCTTTCACCCCGATCGGCCCCATGCCCGGCCCGTCGCCACCGTGCGGAATGCAGAACGTTTTATGCAGGTTAAGGTGCGACACAATCCGCGCCAATGTAGCCCGGCGTGGTGATACCTACCTGCGCGTTCATGTTCGCGCCGTCCAGATACACCTGTCCGCCGTGTTGATGGACAATCTGACACACTTCACGAATGGTCTCTTCATAGACACCGTGCGTGGAAGGATAGGTCACTATAATGCAGGAAAGGCGATCGCCCGCCTGCGCGGCCTTCTCCCGAAGATCGTGCAGATCGATATTCCCTTGTTTGTCACAAGCCACCACCTCTACCGCCATCCCGGCCATCTGTGCCGATGCCGGGTTAGTGCCGTGCGCAGAGCTTGGAATCAGACACAGCGTGCGCTGATCGTCACCTCGGCTCTCATGGTAGCGGCGAATGGCCAGCAAACCGGCATACTCGCCCTGCGCACCCGAGTTGGGCTGCATACACACGGCATCATAGCCAGTGAGTTGCACCAGCCAACCGGAAAGCTGTTCGATCATCAAACGATAACCTTGTGCCTGTTCCGGCGGGCAGAACGGATGCAGTTCAGCAAATTCAGGCCAGGTGATCGGCAGCATTTCCGCCGCCGCGTTCAGCTTCATGGTGCAGGAACCCAGCGGGATCATGGCACGATTTAGCGCTAGATCTTTATGCGCCAAGCGATGCAGATAACGCATCATCTCGGTTTCGCTGTGATAACGGTTGAACACCGGGTGGGTAAGAATGGCATCCGTGCGCAATAGCACAGCAGGGATGGATGATGAGCCGCCGCTGAGTACGGCATCCAGCGCAGCAATGGACAGACCGTGATCTGTCTCCCAGCAGCACGTCAAACAACACAGCGACATCTTCTCGAGTGGTGGTTTCATCCAGCGTGATACCGACCCCGTGATAGAGATCGGTGCGCAGGTTGATCCCGGCATTCTGCGCGCGGGCGATGATGGCGTTCTTGTCTGTGACCTCAACCGCCAGCGTATCAAACCAGGTGGTGTGCCACAGTTTCAAGCCGCCCTGCTGCAACCCAGCGGACAGAATATCGGTTAAACGATGAATACGTTCAGCGATACGCTTGAGCCCCTGCGGCCCATGATAAACCGCATAGAAACCGGCGATATTCGCCAGCAGCACCTGAGAGGTGCAGATGTTGGAGTTGGCTTTTTCGCGGCGGATGTGTTGCTCACGCGTCTGCATCGCCATACGCAGCGCCGTGTTACCTGCCGCATCACGCGAAACGCCGATAATACGCCCCGGCATGGCGCGTTTATACTCATCCTTGCAGGCGAAGAAGGCCGCATGCGGACCACCGTAGCCCATCGGCACATCAAAACGCTGGGCGGAGCCAAACACAATATCGGCTCCCTGCTTGCCCGGCGCGACCAGCAGCACCAGAACCATGATATCAGCGGCGACGCTAACGATGATCTTGCGCGCATTCAGTTGCGCGATAAGATCACGATAATCATGCACTTCACCATAGGTGTTCATCTGCAGCAACAGCACGCCAAACACGCCTTCCGTTTCCAATGCGGCGGCGGCATCTCTGACCACTACTTCAAAACCAAAGGTCTCGGCACGGGTGCGCACCACATCCAACGTTTGCGGATGCACATGCTCTGCCACGAAGAAGCGGTTAGCCTGTTTCAGCTTGCTGACGCGCTTGGCCATTGCCATCGCTTCATCCAGCAGAGAGGCGGAGGCCAGCTCCAGCCCGGTCAAGTCCTGCGTCATCTGTTGAAAATTCAGTAAGGCTTCTAACCGCCCTTGCGAGACTTCAGGCTGATAAGGTGTATAGGCGGTGTACCAGTCTTGGTTTTCCAGCAGATTACGCAAGATAACCGGCGGCATATGCACAGCGGTGTACCCCATGCCGATATAGCTCTTGTAGCGCTGGTTGCGGCTGGCAATCGACTTGAGCTCCGCCAACGCCTGATGCTCGGGCAGCGCATCACCCACCGCTGGCGGGTTGGGCAACTGGATATCTGCCGGCACAATCTGTCGAATCAACGCCGACAATGAATCCGCACCGAGTGTTTCCAGCATGTGAGCCTGCTGCGCGGGCGTAGGGCCGATGTGACGCTCCACGAAAGCGGCGTCATGTTCGAGTTGGCTGAGAGTCTGAGTCATTAGGGGTATTTCCTGCTTCAATCAACTGTTATATAGCCTAAATAATTCGAGTTGCAGGAAGGCGGCAAGGGAGCGAATCCCGATGAGCTTACATAAGTAAGTGATTCGGGTAAGCGAGTGCAGCCAAAGCACATGCAACTTGAAGTATGACGGGTATAGCAAGTGAACGTTCATGGCAAACAGCAAGTGCGAACGCGGTAGACTGCGCTCAGTGTCTTACATTCTGACAAATCGATTTACCCCGTGATGCGCGATAAAACCGTCACGGGGTGACAAGGTTATTCTTCTTCTTCTAACAACGCCTGATAAGCCGTGGCATCCAGCAGGTCGTTCAATTCGCTTTCATCAGACGCTTTGATGCTAAACAGCCAACCGTCGGCATAAGGCGCACTGTTGACCAGTTCCGGCTGCCCTTCCAGCGCATCGTTCACTGCCACGATCTCACCGCTCAACGGCGCATAGATATCTGAGGCGGCCTTGACCGACTCAGCAACAGCGCAGTCGTCACCCATCGCAACCTGCGTGCCAACGTCAGGCAAATCGACAAAAACCATGTCCCCCAACAGTTCCTGGGCATGTTCGGTAATACCGACACGATAGACATCCTCACCTTCGGCCTGGACCCACTCATGGGATGAGGTGTATTTCAACTCGGTTGGGATTGTGCTGCTCATTGCCTGCTCTCCTTAAAAATCGCTTCGTCGTATCGAATCGAGCGATATCCGCCTTCCTGCAACGCGAAGGTGTGGCGGCATATATCGCGCTAACGTTAATCAATAATCATGGTCAGATCGGGACGGCGTCAAACCAGTGCCTTTCCGCCACGAATAAATACCGGTTTGGTCACCTCTACGGGCACTTCGCGCTGGCGAATTTGCACCAACGCCGTTTCACCAATACCTTGCGGCACGCGAGCCAGTGCAATACTGAAGCCCAGCGTTGGAGAAAAGGTACCGCTGGTTATCATGCCTTCCTGTACCGTGCCACTCGCATCGGTAAAGCGCACGGGCATTTCATGGCGCAATACCCCTTTTTCACGCAGTACCAGTCCGACCAACTGCTCAGTGCCTTCGCTGCGTTGATGGGTCAGCGCTTCCCGGCCGATAAAATCCCTGTCTTCCGGCTGCCAGACGATGGTCCAGCCCATATTGGCAGCCAGCGGTGAAACGCCTTCGTCCATGTCCTGACCATACAGGCTCATGCCCGCTTCAAGGCGCAACGTATCGCGCGCACCGAGGCCACACGGCTGCACACCGGCCGCCAGTAGTTGTTGCCAGAACGCCACTGCCTGCTCTGCGGGCAGTGCGATTTCATAGCCTGACTCACAGGTGTACCCGGTGGTAGCAATAAAATAGTCACCGGGTTGTGCGCCGAAAAAGGGTTTCATGCCCGCCGTTGCCGCGCGCTGTTCCGCACTGAGCAACGCCTGCACTTTCTCCTGGGCCAACGGCCCTTGAACCGCAATCAACGCTAGTTCATCGCGTTCCTGCCACTCCACGTTAAACGCCTTGGCATGCTCGGCGATCCAGGCCAGATCTTTCTCCCGCATGGCGGAGTTCACCACCAGCCGGCAATGCGTTTCAGTCAGAAAGTAGACGATGAGATCGTCAATGACGCCACCCGAGGCGTTTAACATCCCGGTATAAAGCGCCTTGCCCGGTTGCGTGAGTTTGGCAACGTCGTTCGCCAGCAGATAACGCAGGAATTCGCGCACGCGCGGGCCGTGTAAATCCACAGTGGTCATGTGAGACACATCGAACATGCCCGCATGACGCCTAACGCTATGATGTTCATCCAACTGTGAGCCGTAGTGCAGCGGCATCATCCAGCCGTGAAAGTCGACCATCTTCGCGCCATCGGCGACATGCTGCTGATACAACGGAGTTTGCTGTGTCATTTTTTCTCCCGAACCTCTCCTTGCGAACGGCGCGAATCACGCCACGCAAACGCTTTCTTTGCGTTGAACTTACCACCTCTTCCACAGGGCTACCACACCCTTTGTTATAAGTTAAACTATATACCAACTGTGAAAGACAAAAAGAGCGACAGAGCACAAGGCAACGAAACCCGCGAAATTAAAATCATTAATTAAAACAAAACACCAATAATAGACATTTGAAACAAAAATAATGACACAAACATTCGAATCATTAGAGAATGATCGCCACACAGATACTTGCAATGGATTAGTTTTTATAATGCAAAAAAATGGCTGAAATTAGATTATTTCAACCAAAGGCTACGATTATGTCATGGTGCCAAAAACGCTAAAGATGACGACGATCACACCCACCCTGCGCTCACTGCCACCGCGTCACTGCTGATGGCAACGAGGGGAAGGCAATTTTCATGTCACATATCCATACTGATTAAAAAGGTAATGTCCATTTATCAGCTATCCATCACGGTCTTTCCGTTATTGATGGCATAGAAGCTAACGCTATGAGGATTAACATTTCGGGCCATGAGGGCGTTTCTCGCCCCGATCGCTTGCGCTACCCGACCCTTTTCAGCATCTATACCCTAAATAATTCGAGTTGCAGGAAGGCGGCAAATGAGGGAATCCCGATGAGCTTACTCAAGTAAGTGATTCGGGTGAGCGAGTGCAGCCAACACACCTGCAACTTGAAGTATGACAGGTATTTTAAAATCAGAATGTTATGGAGAATACGACGATGACCCAAAGAATGATCCTTAACGAAACCTCGTATTTTGGTGCGGGGGCGATTAAACATATCGTGGAAGAAATAACCCGGGGTGGTTTCCACAAAGCGTTGGTCGTCACCGACAAAGACCTGGTGAAATATGGTGTGGTGAGTAAAGAGATCACCCTGTTTGATCAAGTGGGCCTGCCCTACGAGGTTTACGATGACGTAGTGCCCAATCCCACTATTCGCGTGGTGACCGCAGGTATTGAGCGCTACAAGGCCGCGCAGGCCGATTACCTGATCGCTATTGGCGGCGGTTCGCTACATGATACCTGTAAGGCGATTGGTATCATCATCAACAACCCGGAATATGCCGATGGCGTTGCGCCCACGCGTCGTCCTAGCGTACCAATCTTCGCGATCCCGACCACCGCAGGCACCGCTGCCGAGGTCACGATTAACTAAGTGATCACCGACGAAGAAAAACGTCGCAAATTCGTCTGCGTCGATCCACATGACATTCCTATCGTCTCGTTTATCGATGCCAACATGATGGCCAGCATGCCCGCCTCACTGAAGGCGGCAACCGGCCTGGATGCCTTGACGCACGCGATTGAAGGTTTTACCACCAAAGGCGCGTGGGAGCTGGCCGACATGCTGCATCTGAAGGCCATCGAAATCATCAGCCGTTCGCTGCGCGATTCCGTGGCAGGCCATGCCGTAGGCGTGGAGGCAATGGCCTTAGGACAGTACGTCGCCGGCATGGGCTTATCCAACGTGGGTGTGGGATTGGTTCACGGTATGGCACACCCGTTGGGCGTTTTCTATGACACCCCGCACGGCGTGGCAAACGCCATCCTGCTGCCTCATATCATGGCGTTCATGCTGACTACACCGGCGATAAATTCCGCCAGATTGCCGTTGCAATGTGCGTCCCGGGTGCACAAGAGATGCCGATCGCGCAAGCGCGGGAAGCCGCCATTTCCGCCGTGAAGCAACTTTCTCAGGTTGTGGATATCCCAGCACGTCTGCGTCAAGTGGGCATGAAGGAAGAGGATATTCCGGCGTTGGCGCAGGCCGCTTTCGACGATGTTTGAACCGGCGGCAACCCACGTAATGTGACACTGGAGCAAATCAAGGCGCTATATCAGTCAATCTACTGATTCTCTCTCCGCAGGTTTCCCTTCATTATTTCTACTCCCCCGGCATCGCTTGCCGGGGTTTACGCCTGTCCGTAAATGATATAAACTCACATATCATTATCATTATTCATGGGTTTCATCATCCATAGAGGAGCGCAGCCATGCTAACCGCAATGATTACCGCATGCGGGTTATGGAGTGCCAGCTGTTGTCTGGGTAAACGCCTGAGCAGTGCCTGGGGTATTCTGCTACCCGCCGCACTGATGCCATTGCTTGCTCTGCTCGATCTTCAACTCAACAGTTGGAAGCTGATCGTAGCGATTGCGCTGCTGGCGACCGCCGTCATGCTGTTCCATCCTCGCTTGCACCATTACCTGCTGCTGCCTTCCTACATTGCGCTGGCGGGCGGATTGAGCGCGTTGGTGGTGGCATTCCAAACGACGTGGCCATAACGAGCAATACGTCACGCAGTACCAGAAAAAATTTTTGATCGACACGAAGAAATAAAAAAGAAGGGAAAAGCATTAAGAAATGGTGCGAAGAGAGGGAATTGAACCCTCACGTCCTAAGGACACTAACACCTGAAGCTAGCGCGTCTACCAATTCCGCCACCTTCGCAACACCGTCACACGATCTGCATCGTGTCACCACGGGGGCGAATTCTAGAGATTTTCTCAACAACGTCAATGATTATTTCCGCTTGGGTGCTGGGTTTGCTGCAAAAATCGTCATATTGGCCTTATAAGGGACGCGCGAAGCACTCCCGCAGCCAATCGATAAGCACGCTGACGCGTGGTGCCAGGAAATGCCCAGCAGGGTACATTATATACAACGGCATATCCGGTGGCGGCATCTCAGGCAGAATCTCCACCAGTTCACCGCTTTCCAGCCAGTGCCGCACGCCATAGCTCGGAGACTGGATCAGTCCCAACCTGGCGCGACACGCCGCCACGTAGACATCCGCCCCGCTGACATCAATCTGGCTGTGCAGAGTTTGCTGCTCGCACACCCCCTGTGACATAAAATCCAGCGGATAGTGGCGAGTCGTGCGTTGAGAAAAATAGCCCACTGTCTGGTGTGTGGCTAAATCATCCAGCGTTTGCGGCAATCCATAGCGCTCAATGTAGTCTGCCGACGCACAGGTTACCTGCTCCAACGCGGGCAAATGCCGTGCAATTAACGATTCATCTTCCGCCTGCCAGGCCCGCAGTACGCAGTCTACCCCCTCGCGCAGCACATCGATCGATGCATCATTAGCGCTCAGGCACAGAGTGATCTCCGGGTAGCGCTGATAAAACTGCGGCAGTGCGGGAATCACAATCTCACGCGCCAGTGAGTGTGGCATATCGACGCGAGTGCGCCCGGAAGGGCGAAATTTCTGGCGTGAGAACAGCGTATCCGTTTCGTCTATCTCCCCCAGCAATCTCAGGCAGCGCTGGTAGTAAATCCGCCCTTCAGCCGTCACCTGTACCTGACGCGTGGTGCGCAGCAACAGTCGGACGCCAAGACGCGCCTCGAGCCGTTTTATCGTATGGCTGACAGTGGCGCGCGGTAAATTCAGCTTTTCTGCTGCCCGACTGAAATTATCCAGTTCGATAATCCGCACAAAGGTGCGCATCGCCTGAATATGATCCATCGACACCCCAATTATTGGTGATTTTTGAACAGTGTTGCACATTATCCGCCATTTATCTTTATTCCCTGAACAATCACACTGCTTCCATCTTACGAGCAAGGGAGAACACACAATGCAACAACGTCAACTTGGCAAAGCAGGACCGTTGGTTTCCAGCATCGGGCTTGGCTGCATGGGCATGAGCGATTTTTACTCGACCGCGCAGGATGAAAAAGAGGCCATCGCTACGCTGCACCGCGCACTGGAACTGGGCGTCACGCTGCTGGATACCGCCGATATGTACGGCCCACACACCAATGAAGCGTTGGTCGGACGCGCTATCAAAGGTAAACGCCAGCAGGTGGTACTTGCCACCAAGTTCGGGATAATGCGCGATCCAAGCAACCCACATGCACGCGGTGTCTGTGGTCGCCCGGATTATGTGCGTCAGGCGGTCGAAGGCTGCCTGAAGCGTCTCGGTGTCGATGAGATCGATCTTTACTATCAGCACCGCATCGATCCGAGCGTACCGATTGAAAAGACCGTCGGCGCATTGAGCGATTTGGTGACCGCCGGCAAGATCCGCTATATCGGATTAAATGAAGCGCCGGTTTCATTGTTGGAGCGTGCACACCGTGAACACCCGATTACCGCGCTGCAAACGGAGTATTCTCTCTGGACACGCGATGTAGAAGCGGAGATCCTCCCGGCGTGCCGCCGGTTGAGGATTGGTTTTGTCCCCTATAGCCCACTCGGGCGTGGCTTTTTGAGCGGTACGTTACGCAGCCCAGAAGATTTGGCTCCGGATGATTTCCGCCGTACCAATCCGCGCTTTATGGGGGATAACTTTGCCAAAAACCTGGCGCTGGTTGAGCAAGTAGAAAAACTGGCACGGGCAAAAGGCATCACCCCTTCGCAGTTGGCGCTGGCATGGGTATTGGCGCAGGGTGACGATATCGTGCCAATTCCGGGCACCAAACGCCGTCGCTATCTGGAAGAGAATATCGCCGCACTGGATGTTCAGCTAACACCAGAGGAACTGGCAGAGATTGAAGCCATCTTTCCCTTCGCCGCAGCAGCGGGCGATCGTTACGGCACGGAGAGCATGGCTACCATTAATAATCTCCGCTAACAGCGATGAGCACAAAAACACGCTGTCAGGTTACTGACAACCCACTTAAAACAGTCATTCCCGCATACATCACGTCATTCCCGCGCAGGCGGGAATCTCGTACAAACTGAACGCGTTTCTTCTGGCAGAGGTCCCCGACTTTCGCCGAGGATGACGAGGGAGAAACCGGGGATGACAAGAGGGGAAGATCTCGCTTTCATCAACCTGAGGCCTCGGTGTATCACCGAGGCCTGCACACGGTTAGCGCGCAGCCGGTTTGGCATGCTTGCTAGCGCGCGTTAATGTGGCCTGATACACCTTGAAGCGTCCGGTTTGGGCCAGCACTTCGTGGTTACCAAAAGTGGCATCCAGCAACGCCGGATAAGGCAGGAAGGCGTTAGCGACAATACGTAGCTGCCCGCCAATATTTAGGTGCTTAGGCGCTTCACGAATCAGACGATCGGCCGCACTCAGGCTGGTTTGCAAGCCATCATGAAACGGTGGGTTCGAGACGATCAGGTCAAAACACCCGGCAATATCCGAGTAGACGTCGCTGGCAGTCACATCGCCTTCCAATTCGTTTAACGTCAGTGTCGCACGGCTGGTCAACAATGCCGCCGCGTTGACATCACTCAGCGTCAAACGCAGCTTTGGCAACTGTTTTGCCAACACCGCCGCCACCACGCCACTGCCGCTTGCAATATCCAGCACCTTGCCTTTCATGTGCGGCGCAAAGGTAGATAACAGCAGTGCGCTGCCGACATCGAGACCATCACGGCTAAAGACACCGGGCAACGTCGCGACTGGCACATCCTCAACGTAATAGCTGTCTTTCCAGTCATCGAGATTAAATTCAGCAGAAGCCTCTAATCGGCCATGATAAAGCCCACAGCGCCGCGCGCTGTCAATCTTGGTTAACGGTGCAAAGTCTTCGAGAATACCTTCCGCGTTACGCACACCGCTGCGGTTCTCACCCACCACAAAAATCTCGCTGCCAACGACAAGATGCGATAACAAGTTGGCGAGCTGGAACTGCGCTTCCTGTTTGCTCTTCGGCCAGAAGTAAATCAGGGTATCGCAGGCGGCCACCTGCTCAGCATCCACCAGCAAACCAAACTGCGCGTTGTCGCCCATGGTTTTGTTCAGCGGCAACCAATGGTGATATTGCGTGAGATGCACGTGCACCTCCGCCGCGTCAAACTGTGCTGGTAACGTATCTTGAATGTCGCCGGCAAACAGCACACGGCGGGAAATAAATTCGTCACTGTGGCGCAGTATCACTTCACTGGCGGGGGTTAATGCTGACATCAGGTGTTCGCTCCTCAAAAATAGAACGGCGATTATACCCTAAATTATCCCGGTTGCATGGGCGCAAAACGGCAAGAACGCAAACACAACGCAGTTGCCAGCCTTGAAGATGACGCGCAGGTACACTAGATGGCTCTCTATTAAGCCAGCGTTTATCAACGCGTTTGGCTGACCCGCTATTATTTCCATCGTTGGAACCTACATCGAAGGCATATATCCCCTTAATAGCAAAAGGTGACGTTAAATGTTTAGTAAAGTGTCAGCAAGGTCGCTACTTTTAGCCGGACTGTTCTTTTCCGAAACGGCATTAGCCTCCCCCACACAATGCGGCGATCTGGCCTCATTGATTAACCAGCGTTTGTCTTACATGAAGGATGTTGCGGGGTATAAAGCGGAAAAACACCTTGCCATTGAAGACGTGCCTCAGGAAGTCAACGTGATGACCAACTCCGTCACGGTGGCAGAAAAGCTCGGGTTGCTCGGCGAGTCGGTAAAACCGTTTATCCAGGCACAGATGGATGCCGCTAAGGCCATCCAATATCGTTACCGCGCTGACTGGCTGTCTGTTGCAGAAAGTGGCTGGCGACCCGACCCATTGCCTCAGGTAAGATCAAAAATAAGCGTGTTGAACACCGACATTCTCTCTTGTATTACTGCAACGTTGACCCAAGGCGAACAATTCACCGACAAAGTTGCCTTTCTCCGTGTTCTTGACCAGGCTAACTTAAAAAACAGCGACAAAGAGCGCATATGGCACTCCTTGCAGCAAATCACATTGAAGCGTCATTAACGTGAGATATTTTACTTTCCACTAAGCAGGGTGTGAAAAATACGGCGTTGGTCATTACCTGGCTTAAAGGGGAACGCGCTGCTGCGGTTCACTTTATTGGCGCATCCGTATCAGATTTGTTAGCATAGCGCGGCTATCATGGCGAACCGAGCACGGGATATCATGGCACCAAGACGCGATTGGCTTTTACAACAGATGGGGATTACGCAGTGGACGTTACGCCGCCCCACGGTGTTGCAGGGCGAGATTGCCGTTACCCTGCCCGCACAAACGCGTCTAGTGATTGTTGCCACTTCGCTCCCCTCCGCCCATGACACTCTGATTGGCGATGTGCTGCACAGTTTGTCACTGCGCCCCGAACAGGTGTACCCGCTCACACCGGAACAGACTGCCATGCTGCCCACCTCGACACATTGCCATAGCTGGTGCCTGGGGGTTGATGTGCCGCCCGCCTGGACGGGTGTGCAATTGAGTAGTCCGACGCTGGACGAGCTTTATGCCAACGCCAGTGACAAACGCGCCCTGTGGCAACAAATCAGTGAACATCTTCCCTTGTTGGCATCCTCAGAGGCCCATTAATTCAGGTTGTTTATCATGCACGTTATTTCTCCCCTCACGTCCCACGATTTGCCTGCCGCCTTTGCCATCGAAAAGGCAAGCCACGCTTTTCCGTGGACGGAAAGCACCTTTAACAGTAATCAGGGCGAACGCTACCTGAACCTGAAATTGACGCGCGACAATACGCTGGTGGCGTTTGCCATTACCCAGGTTGTGCTGGATGAAGCGACGTTGTTCAATATTGCCGTTCACCCGACACACCAACGGCAAGGCCATGGTCGGCGTCTGCTGGAACAACTGATTGAAACGCTGGAGGCGCGCGGCATTACCACGCTGTGGCTGGAGATTCGCGCCTCCAACGCCAACGCCATCGCGCTGTATGAGCAATTGGGGTTTAATGAAGTGTCGCTGCGGCGTAACTATTACCCGGCAGCCAACGGGCGCGAAGATGCGGTGATCATGGCATTGCCGCTGTAAATAATAATGCTCCTGCGCCAGTAAACCATGGCAACAGGCGCAGTCAGTATTAGAAATCCACGGATACCGAGAGTTTCAGCGAGCGCGGATCGCCCTGTGTCACGTATGTGCCAGTATCATCCACCGATGCCCAATATTTTTCGTTCGACGTTGGCACGCCACACCAGTGTGTGGTCGTTCAGTGGCGTACTGTAGCGCACGCCCAAATCCAACCGCGTCCACGGCTTCAGTTTTAACTTATTGGCTTCATTGGCGTATTGTGAACCGTAACGCAACACGGTGCCAGACAGCGTCAAGCCTTCCACCGAAGGGACATCATATTCACTGCCAAATACCAGCTGGTAACCGGGTGTACCCACGACGTCATTGCCATCATTGGCACCTGCGCGCGTTTTGGCCAGAGTGGCATCCAGCCAGGTAGCGCTGCCGTTGAGGCGCAGGCCGTACATCGGCTCACCAAACACATTCAGTTCCACACCGCGATTACGCTGTTCGCCGTTCAGGCCATAGAGCTTATTCACAGGATCGATAAAGCTGTTTGGTCGTTTGATCTCGTAAAACGCCAGCGACCCGCCGACGCGCTGATAATCAAATTTCACGCCGACTTCATTTTGTTTGGCAACGTAGATACCTGATATCTGCCCACGGTTTACTGCTTCTGTGGATGAGGTTTTGGTACCCGGCTGCAATGCCTCAATATGGTTAGCATACAGCGAAACGTGTTCCCAAGGTTTTACAACCACGCCGAATATCGGGCTCACCTTGGTGCGATCAAAGCGTCCTCCTGTACCACTCTCGATACCGCTGTATTCATAATTGCGTATCAATATCTCCTGACGGCGCAACCCTGCGGTAAAGCGCACGCTGTCATCCAGCACCGAGAGCGTATCGGAAAGCGCCAGCCCCCAGTTGTGCATGCGGTTGCGTATTTTCGGATCGTCCATATTGCCGCCGCTGCTGGTTGTCGCAGGGAAATCCACTACCGGGGTGTTATAGATATTTGTAGCGTAGTCGTACTTAGACATGGTGTACGCCGCTCTGGCTTTACTATATATACCCGAATAGTCCATGTTGACTTCGTGCTTAACCGGGCCGGTATCAAAATTGCCGCGAATACCTGCTAGCGATGAGGTGTTCTGAGCGATATATGCCGAACTTAAACGGCCCAGCGTAGCGCTGCCATCACCGGCTGCTGTCAGTTTTGGCGTGCTGTAATTACCTATATCTTCGGTGTTACTCATGCCAAGGCCAGAATAGAGCGTCCAATGATTATCCAGATCGTACTCGCCGCGCAGCATCCCGAAGCGGGATTTCATATCGGTATAGACCCAGCGCTGGCTATAGTTGTGGGTATTGGTTGGCGGTTCAGGGATAGCTTGTAACCCGGCAGCCGAAACGTTTATCCCCATACGGCCACCGTGCAGATACTGGTGCTGGTAGCCCGCATCCAGCGAGGAACGGAAACGGTCGCCACGATAATCCAGTCCGACAGCAGCCAATGAAACCCGCTCGCGTTGATCGTCAATCGCGGCTTCGCCTTCGCGGTGCAGCAGGTTGACGCGTACCCCAAAGCGGTTATCGTCGCCAAAACGCCGCCCAACATCGAGCGCGCCCCCAACCTGTGAGGAAGAGGTGTAGTCGATCGTAGCGCGCGTTAGCGGCACATCATCAGCGTGTTTAGGCTCCACGTTCACCGCACCGCCCACGCCACTGCCGCCTGCGGAAACACCGTTAAGAAACGCGTTGGACCCTTTCAGGATCTCAACCTGGTCAATCATATTGGTGGAAACAATCTGACGCGGCATCACGCCAAACAGGCCGCCCATAGTGATGTCATCGCAGTCCAGTTTAAAGCCGCGAATACGTTAGGCTTCCGCAAAGTTGCCGTAGCCGCGCACGCTTTGCACCGACGCATCATTCTTGACCACATCGCCCAGGGTTTGCGCCTGCTGCGATTCAATCATTCTGCTGGTGTAGCTGACGACATTGAACGGCACATCGCGCGCGTTCTGCTGGCCGAGGAAACCGACGCGTCCGCCGTTGGCGATCTGTCCATCCAGATAAGCAGGTACCAACTGATCGCCACCGGCACGGAAGTTATCTTCCGGTTTGGCAATCACCGTCATGGTATCTTTACTGTTTACGCTATCGGTTGGAGAGGCCGTTTGCGCTGCCGTGTTTGCAGCCACTGAAGCGGTGTCCTGTGCCAGAATCGGCAATGCTATCGTGCCACAGAACGCCCCGATGAGCACCGCAAGCCGGGTTGGCTTACGTGCTATATGAGTTAACACTGTCATTTTTATCCCTTGATTGCAAATGTAAATTATTATTATTCTGCTTCGCAATTATGCGAATTCGATTTACAAATGCAAGCAGCGATACGGTTTACTTCTTGCTCTCAGGCAGAATGTTGCCGACGTAACAGCAGGATAAAATACGGCGCCCCCAGGAATGTCGCTAACAGACCGGCAGGAATTTGATAAGGAAAAATCAACACGCGTCCCAACCAATCAGCATCAGCATGCCGCCAAGCAATGAAGCGATAACGACCTGTTGCAATGCGCGGCGAAACCCGAGAAAACGGGCAAGATGGGGTGCCATCAGGCCAACAAAACTCAGCGGACCGATCACCAATGTCGCGGTCGCGACCAACCCTGTCGCCAGCAGTAAAATCGACATACGCGCAGGACGCAACGCAATCCCCACGGACTGGGCCACGCTCGCGCCCAGCAGCATGATGGCAATCCAGCGGCGTATCAGCGGGGTGGCGCTCAGTAGTAACAGCCCAATAAGGGCCGAGATGTACGCCTGCTGCGTGCTGACTTTATAGGCTGAACCGGCCAGCCATGCCAATAGCGCTCCGGTACGGGGATCGCCACTCGCCAGAATAAAGGTCAGCAGAGTGGAAAATACGGTGCTCAAGGCAATCCCTACCAACAGAAGACGACTGGAAGAATAACCGCCACGGTTTGCCAGCAGCATGATCAGCAGCAATGTGCCGCCCGCACCGGCACTGCCGACCAGCAACGCCACGATGGCACATCCCAAGGAACCAATAACAGCAGCAGAACCACGCCAAAAGCGGCTCCCGAGGTAACGCCCAATACTTCCGGGCTGGCCATTGGATTTCCCGTCAACTTCTGCATCAAAGCGCCCGCGACAGCAAGCATCGCCAACGCAAGCTGCGGCCCTAATCTTCTGGCACCCAACATGCGTGCCAGTAGCGGGGCAAACAGACCAATAAAACCGATAACACCCGCTACGCTCACCAGCATGGCGCTCAACACCATGGCGATGCCCAGCCCAGCGATACGCGCCACCGTCAGGTTTACCCACAGACTGCGGATAACGGCGTCGTCCAATGCCAGCATCGCCAACGGACGGATCATGAGTAACATGATAACCAGGCCGATCAGCATCCGAGGCCAAAGGAACGAAACGGCGCCCCAATCATACTGATTGAGCATACCGCTGCCCCACAGGAACAGGCTCTGCAAACGTTCATGGTTGAAAAGCGTCAGTAAGCTTTTCACCGCACCACAATACAGCCCCACCACCAATCCGGCGAGAATCAGGGTAATGGGCGACATACGCCGCCCCGATACCACCCCAAACACAATGGCACCCGCTGCTACTGCACCAACGATAGTCGCTAACTGTCGCGTTGTTTCTCCGCCAGGCAAGGCCCATAGCGTTGCCAGGGCCAAGCCTAATTGCGCGCCCGCAGAAACGCTGAGCGTCGCAGGCTCCGCCAGCGGATTACGCAAAATTTGCTGAAACAATACGCCAACCAGCCCCAACGAGGAGCCGACCAGCAACGACAGCACCGTTCGGGGTAGCAGTCTAAAATGAAACAGCATCTGGTTGGCATCTTGCCCATCTGGGCTCCACACGCTGTGCCACCACAGAGGTGTCGGTACCAACTGACTAAAATTCACACCGGTCAGCCCAATCGCCACAAACGTCAGTGCAGATAACCACAGCAGGCCAAAGGTTCTCATGGCGTCGACTCCAACTCCTGCACCAGAAGTCGTGCAAAGCGTAGCGCTGAGAACGTTGCACCGTAAAACCAGACCGCAGGCAAGGTCTGCCAGCGGTTGTCTCGAACAAAAGGCATCATGCGCCACAGCGCTGACTGGGAAACCGCATCCAGCAACGCGGTATCGCCCTGAACAAAGAACAGCGCTTGCACGTCTTCGTAGCGCACCAGACGCTCAATGCCTACCACAGAGCTCCCCCAAAAGTTGGTTTCTTCCTGACAGGCATTGGTTAAGCCGAGCCGGATGAGCACGTTGTTAAACAAGCTGTTATGACCCATAACCAGCGCACGACGGCTATCAAGCAGCGAGAACAGCAGCAAAGGACGGGGCGAATAAGCACGAAGACGTTTTGCCAGAGTGCCCAACTCACGATCAAATTCGAGCAGATGCTGCTCCGCAGCATGCATCAGGTTCAAGCGTTGACCGAGCAAAAGCAGATCGCGCCGGGCTGCATCAAGCGGTTGGTGCTGCGCATCGCGGAAACCCGGCACGAAGCAAGGTGCCAAACGGGTCAATGGTTCAATATCGGGGCCAAAGCCCTGTGACACCAGAAACAGAGAGGTATTGAGGCGTTGCAACAATTCCATATTGGGCTCATTGCGTAACCCGACATCAATCACACGGTGAGACAACGCAGGCTCGACCACCCAACGGTGATAATTCCCCTTCTCCGCGACGGCAAGCGGCGTAATGCCCAGAGCCATCAACAATTCTACCGGTCGCCACTCCAGAGCAATAATCCGATCGAGGCTGACAATAGGATCAGACGCCGAAACAAAGCCCGACGTCGACCATGGAGAGAGCGAAGCCAGTTTCAATAAATGACGGCGAGAAAAGGCACCCGATAAGCCAATAACGAGAAAAGTAATTATTATCATTCCAATTTTGCGTCGTATTATGAAAAATCCTCCTTCTGTTGCCAATGCCCCATCGGAGTCGGTGTGAATAGCTGTGGCCTAGAACAACAACATGCCGAAATCAGACGCGTAATAGAAACGCGTTTTTTGCTCTCTGCGCCTGACGGGGCCGCACTCTTTCCCACTGCGCTACTGCAAACGCCGCTAACAGCGGGAATGCCATCATGGTTGCACGCGCTGACCCAAGGACAGCCAGTCCCTACCTGATATCCAGATGGTCGCAGTGGTATTTTGCGTTACTGGTTGCACCCTGGGTCTATATCCACCTGCGCCATCAGTGGCAACTCCCTTATCATCTGGCGGACATTGCTTATGTGCAAAGCGAACAAGGTACGCCACAACGTTTTGTCCTCTCCTCGCTAGGCAGTCCGGTTGAGGAGCGCCAGTGGCAGGCATTTTTACCTCTGATCGATGAACACATCGCCCCCGTATGCCAACAACTCTCCGCACTCTCAGGGCTAAGTGCAGCGCTGTTTTGGAATAATGCCGGCGTGCGTTTTTACCAGGGGATGAATCAGGCGGAACAAGAGGGGGCAGATGTGCGCCATGCCGCTGATTTACTTGATAGAACAGAGCTTACCAACGGCGAAAAAAATCGTCTGTATCAACCGATCCGTTTACGTCCCCTTCTCTCTGGTGAACAAAAAAAGGAGCTGCGGCACTGCTGTCTGATTTATCGTCTGGAAGGCGGGGTGTTCTGCCCGAGCTGCCCGCGTTTGCGCGCAGAACACCGCAAACGCACAACATGTGTAAAGGGCTGACCACATTTGCTGCTGCACTTATCATAATAACGCGACACGGGTAAATGAAATGGCATTTCTTTTTTTCATACTCTAATTTCACATTAACGCAATGGATCTGCGTTCCTTTATCCCTGTGAATGAGGTAAAAAAATGAAAAAATACGCTCTGGTTACTGCCTGTGTGTTAGGCCTGTTTTCCCTCTCTGCTACCGCTGCGCAAGTCGCCAATGTTACCGCTTCCGGCTATGACTCCGATAAGGGCCATACCCCAGCCAACATTGCTGATGGCAACAACAAAACTCGTTGGGCGGTAAACGGTGAAGGTTGGGTACAGTTGGAACTCCATAAGGCACAATCCATTGAAAACTTTGTCTTGGTGTCGTTCAAAGCAGAAGAACGCAAGCTGAAGTTCTCTGTGTCCTATTCCGCTGATGGCAAGAGCTGGACCAAGCTGGCTGATAATCTGGTCACGTCTAACGATGCCAAAGAGGGCTAGAAATTCACCTTCCCCGCGGTCAACGCGCGCTTTATCAAGCTGGAAACGTTTGGCACCTATACCAATAAATGGAGTGCCATCAACGAAATCACGTTCAACAGCGCAGCACAGGTTCCTACGCAGGCCATTAAATAAGCCCGTTTTACCCTGACTGCGTTGTAATAACGTTGTTCTGATAACAAAAAGCCCCAGCCAAACAGGTGCCGGGGCTAATGAGATGGTCACCCCCACCCTGTAGCGGTACGCTGACAGGGTGTTTTTCTTTCAGGAGAG
>NZ_PEHF01000050.1 GCF_015762685.1 Candidatus Symbiopectobacterium sp. 'North America'
GCAACCTGCTACGAGGATGCTTATACCAAATCTGATTTATTCAACAAAGCCCTCGACCATGTTCATCGCAGTAGATTTCTTCCCCCGCCGGGCCGACCACGATGGCAACCTGCGGACCATTAACCATAGGTTTGTATGGCAGGTCAGCTCGCCAGGTGGTGCTGGCCTTGATGACCTCGAAACGAATCACGCTGGGGTTGATGCAGTTACGGAGCTCAAAGCGACACTGACCGCGGTCGGCATACCGGCGGAACAGGAATTGACACCAGAGCAGGCTGCTGCGGTAAAACCGTTCGATCGAATTTCTTTTAGTGGCCGTTTTGACGCCATTTTTGACGCGGTGGCTGAAGCGTCAAAACGTGCCGACAAAGCTGGCGCTGATGCGTTTTACATTCAGGCGATCAACGAAAAAAACCGAGGCAACAGTCAGACGGTTTATGTCGATCTGTACCATAAAGAGGCACTGAAAGCGGATGCTACTCCGGCACAGCGCACCTTTGATGGCATTCGCGAACTGCCACAATATGATGCTTACCATCTGGAGCCGTTTGATACCGTATCGGTCAGCGGGTATTTCTCTACCCAACCTGACATCAATGCTGCCATCGCCAAAGCCGCTGAAGAGAAGAATGCCGCCTCTTTCTTTATCGTGCGTCAGGTCGATATCAACAGCACTGGCACTAACCAGAAAATCACCGCTTATGTCTATAAAGCCGATGCGCCGAAACGCGTGGTCCAGAGCACTGATGTGATTCCCGCTGACTCTGACGCGGGCCGCGCAGCCCTAGCAGCAGGTGGTGAAGCCGCGGCGAAAGTGGAAATCCCCGGCGTTGCCATGTCTGGCAGCCCGAGCCGTAAAGTGGGTAATTTCTACGAAACGCAGACATCTAAAGGCGGACGCTATACGGTGAATTTGGCCGATGGCAAAAGTATTCAGGAATTGAACAAGGCCACCGCAGCACAGATGACCCCCTTCGACTCCATCACCTTCCGTGGCAACTTCAACGGAACGACAGATGTATCAGAAGCCGTGGCAAAACGTGCCGCCGACAAGGGTGCCAAGTACTACCATATTACCAAGCAGTGGTTTAACAAAGGCAGCAATATGACCATCAGCGCGGATCTGTATAAATAATCGCGTGCTGGAATTTTTTGCTGAAGTGCGGATTCCCACCTAAAAAGTCATTTTACCCCTCGTCATCCCCCGGTGAAAGCCGGGGATCTCTGTGAGAATAAATGCGTTTCTTGTGCACGATATTCCCGCTTTCGCGGGAATGACTATGGTGAGCGGGAATCTGCTTTTAGAGCGGATAATTAAACGCGAATAATCAGTTGTTGGTATCCAGTTCCGGGAACTGTTTGACCAGATCATCAATCGCTTTAATTTGCTGCAAGAAGGGCTCCAGCTTATTTAGCGGCAATGCAGACGGACCGTCACATTTCGCGTTGGCCGGATCCGGATGCGCTTCAATAAATAACCCCGCCAACCCGACCGCCATGCCTGCACGTGCCAGCTCAGTGACCTGACCACGACGACCACCGGAGGCCGCACCGAAAGGGTCGCGACATTGCAACGCGTGAGTCACGTCAAAAATCACCGGGCAGCCGCCAGACACTTGCTTCATGACGTTGAAACCCAACATATCCACAACCAGGTTGTCATAACCAAAGTTGCTGCCACGATCGCACAAAATAACCTGCTCGTTGCCACCTTCCTTGAACTTGTCAACGATATTGCCGATTTGTCCTGGGCTGATAAACTGCGGTTTTTTCACGTTGATCACCGCACCGGTTTTCGCCATTGCCTCAACCAGATCGGTTTGACGTGCCAAAAACGCCGGTAGCTGGATCACATCCACCACATCGGCGACGATCTGCTCCTGCTGTGCTTCGTGCACATCCGTTATCACCTTCACACCGAAGGTCTGTTTCAGTTCCTGGAAGATCTTCATGCCCTCTTCCAGACCCGGCCCACGATAAGAGTGAATGGAGGAGCGGTTAGCCTTGTCGAAGGAGGCCTTGAACACGTAGGGGATGCCCAGTTTTTGCGTTACGGTGACGTAATGTTCACAAATACGCATGGCGAGATCGCGCGATTCAAGCACATTCATACCGCCAAACAGGACAAAAGGCGCGTCGTTGGCAACAGGAATATCACCAACCTTGACCACTTTGTTCTTCATGCTGTTACCTTATCGGAGTGATTAACATTAAAAAAATGCGTTAGTGCAATACAATATGTTTTTGCTCTATCGAGTGAATTTGCACTTTGATCATTTCACTGACCGGATCTTCAGGGCACTGTTCCACGAAGTAGCTTAAATCAGACACCGCGATATGGTCACAGTCCAATTGCGCATAGATCAAGCCGCGATCGCGAATTTCATAAGGGTCTTCTGGGTCGAATTGCAGCACGGCTTCACTGGCCCGCAGCGCAAGTTCCATCTGCTTCTCTTCCATCAGCGCCACTTTTAATGTATCAAGCAATTTGCGTACAATCAGCACGTTTTCCGCTTCGTCCAGATCTTCATCCATCAGTTGCGTAGACGGGCCAATGTTACCTTTAAGCCACACATCCAGCACATGCTCGCTCAGAGTATCGCCATTGAGCGGATTGATGAGCCACATCTCGTTATCCATCCAGTCCGCGCGCAGGATCAACTGTGTCGGAAAAATCACCGGCATCATGGGGAGATCCAAGGCGTGAGCGATATGCAGGAACACAATTCCCAGCGATACCGGCATTCCCTGACGGGATTTCAGCACCTTATCTAACCACAGCGCATCGGATAAACGGTAAACGCCACTGGCACCACCAAATCCCCAGGTGTGGTAAAAAAGCGTCAACAACATATCCAGTTGTTGATCCTGATCCAGATCGCGGGGAATGGCTTTACGCGCTTCATCAACCAACTGTTGCAGTTTCTTGCGTACATTCAGGGCGGAGAAGTCACTTCGCACTCTCTGTGAAACTAAAATAACCCCTTCACTTAACGGCGACTGATTGAATTCAAAATCCGCAATAGAACTCATAGTTATTCCATCAGAAATGCGAGTTTAGTGATTGCTGCCTGTGCAATCAGAAAGAAACACATCAAGGCAAGGATAAACGCCACCCAACGCAGACTCAGGCTGCGTTGGCGCCGCCCCAACGCGATGTGTCCCAGTAAAATGTAAATGATAACGCCAAACAGCTTCGCCGTCAGCCAGCTTTCTTGCGCAGAGAAAGGATAAAAGCGATTGATAACGATCAGTGCAATACCGCTCGCTAACAGTAGCGTATCGTTAATGTGCGGCACTACCCTGACCCAGCACTGTTGTAACGCGGGAGAGTGGCGGCACAGCCAATAAAAACGAGTCACAAACAGGCTAAGCGTTACAACAGCGGTGAGCACGTGCACCGTGAGAACGACGGCGTGGTACGACATCAGGCATCTCCCTCTGCCGCCAGCCACTGCCCCAGCGTCACGCGCTCGTTGCCACCATAATCGCAGCAGGTGGCAACCTGATCAAAACCGAGCTGTTGCAGCAACTGTCTCACTGGTTCACCTTGCTGCCAACCGTGCTCTAACAGCAACCAGCCCGTATTTTTCAAATGTTGCGGAGCCTGTTGAATAATCCAACGCAAATCAGCCAGTCCACCTTCGGCGGCCACCAGTGCGCTTAGCGGTTCAAAGCGCACATCCCCTTCACGCAGGTGGGTATCTTCGGCATCGATATAAGGCGGGTTGCTGACAATCACTGAAAAGCGCGTGGGCGCGACGGGTTCAAACCAATTGCCATGCACAAATTGCACATTGGACAATTGCAATGTCGCCGCGTTGCGTTGTGCCAATGTCACCGCATCCGGCTGAACGTCAACCCCGGTTACGGTGCAGTCCGGGTGTTCGCTCGCCAAAGCCAGCGCGATCGCCCCGGTTCCGGTGCCCAAATCCAGCACCGTCGGAGCACTGAACTGCGCCATGCACTGCAACGCCGGTTCCACCAGGCACTCAGTGTCTGGACGTGGAATCAGCGTTACCGGGGAGACCGCCAGTGACAGAGACCAAAATTCACGTTCGCCCGTCAAATACGCCACTGGCTCGCCGTTGATGCGACGGGTCAGCAGTGCCGACAGGCGCTGAAGCTGCACGTCATCAAGCAAGGTTTCGCCAAACGCCAGCAAAAACGTGCGCCCTTTGCACGTGACGTGTTCTAGCAGAATTTCCGCGTCACGCTTCGGGCTTTCACTGTGGATCAGCTGCTGTAGCGCCGTTGCCACCCAGGTGCGGTAATCCATTATTCCAGCTCGGACAGCGCAGCCAACTGATCGGCCTGATACTCTTGCACCACAGGCTGGATCAGCATATCCATCTTGCCTTCCATCGCTTCATCCAGCCGGTAAAGCGTCAGGTTAATGCGGTGATCGGTCACGCGCCCCTGCGGGAAATTATACGTGCGGATACGATCAGAACGGTCGCCGCTGCCCAACAGGTTACGACGCGTCGATGCTTCTTCCTGCTGACGTTTTTGCACTTCTGCTGCGCGTATACGCGCAACCAGCACCGACATGGCCTTCGCCTTGTTTTTGTGTTGGGAACGCTCATCCTGACATTCAACCACAATCCCGGTCGGTAAGTGGGTGATACGAATGGCCGAGTCGGTGGTGTTAACGTGCTGACCACCGGCACCGGAAGAACGGAAGGTATCAATACGTAAATCCGCCGGATTGATATCGGGGGTTTCCGCTTCGGGCACCTCGGGCATCACCGCAACCGTACAGGCTGAGGTGTGAATACGCCCCTGCGATTCTGTGGCAGGTACGCGCTGTACGCGGTGGCCGCCCGACTCAAATTTCAACTGACCATAAACACCATCGCCACTTACTTTGGCGATCACCTCTTTATAACCGCCATGCTCACCGTCGCTGGCACTCATGATTTCCACTAGCCAGCGACGTGATTCAGCATAACGGCTGTACATGCGAAACAGATCGCCCGCAAACAACGCGGCTTCATCACCGCCGGTACCTGCACGCACTTCAAGGAAGCAACCACGCTCATCGTCTGGATCTTTCGGTAATAACAGCACCTGAAGTTGCTGTTCCAGCGCTTCGCCGTCAATCTTCAGCTGTTTTAATTCTTCTTGCGCCATATCGCGCATTTCCGCGTCGTCCAGCATCAATTCTGCGGTTTCACTGTCTTCTTGCACCTGCTGCCAGCGTTGAAAACAGCGCGTGATGTCCGCCAACTGGGCATATTCGCGAGATAACGCCCGAAAGTGCTCCATATCGGAGATAACGCTCGGTTCACCCAGCAGGGCTTGTACTTCCTCGTGACGTTCTTGTAACGCTTCCAGTTTGGCAACAATAGAAGGCTTCATGCGTGCGGTTAATTCCTGTCAACTAAGAATAGAGGGGGTGCTAGTCCAGCCCGAGGCTGTCGCGTAAAATGTGTAATCGGTTCAGATCGCCATCACGGGCAGCCTGCTGCAACGCGGCGGTAGGCGCATGAATGAGGCGGTTAGTGAGACGCGAGGTTAACGCGTCCAGCACCGCTTCCACGTCATTACCTTGCTGAATGGCCGTAAGCGCTTTCGCCGTCATTTCCGCGCGAATCGCATCTGCCTGTGAACGGTATTCTCGAATGGTCTCCACCGCAGATTGCGCACGTAACCAGGCCATAAAATCGGCAGACTCTTGCTGCACGATAGATTCAGCCTGCACCGCTGCGGCCTGACGTTGCGCCATGTTGTGCTGAATAATGGCATGCAAATCGTCCACGCTATACAGATAAACGTTGGGTAACTTACCCACTTCCGGCTCGATATCGCGCGGCACGGCGATGTCCACCATCAGCATCGGCTGATTGCGTCGCGCCTTCAGCGTCCTTTCCATCATGCCTTTTCCAATAATCGGCAGCGTACTCGCGGTGGAGCTGATCACGATATCGGCCTGCGCCAGATAGTCGTCCCGTTCGCCCAGCGTGATCACTTCAGCGCCCACTTCAGCGGCAAGGACTTGCGCGCGTTCGCGGGTGCGATTGGCAATCACCATACGCTTCACATGATGTTCGCGTAAATGGCGCGCCACCAGTTCAATAGTTTCTCCCGCACCAACCAGCAGCACGGTAACACCCACCAGTGACTTAAAAATCTGCTGCGCCAACACACAGGCAGCAAAGGCCACCGACACCGCAGTGGCGCCGATATCCGTCTCCGTGCGCACCCGTTTTGCCACTGAGAACGAACGCTGGAACAAGCGTTCCAGCTCGCTGGAAAGTGAGTGACCGCGTTGGGATTCGGCAAAGGCTTTTTTAACCTGCCCAAGAATTTGCGGCTCGCCCAGCACCAACGAATCCAATCCGCTGGCGACACGCATCAGGTGGTTAACCGCCGCATTATCCTGATGCCAGTAGAGGCTGTTTTTCAGCTCATCAGGGTTCAGGTGGTGGAACTGGCACAGCCAGTCGACCACCTGTTCGCGCTGGTTCTCCCGCTCATCGACACTGAGATACAGCTCAGTACGATTGCAGGTAGACAGCACAACCCCACCCTGCACCAACGGCTGCGCAAGCAGGCTGTGCAAAGCATCGCCCAGCGCATCAGGGGAAAACGCGATACGTTCCCTGAGTGATACTGGGGCGGTTTTGTGGTTGATGCCAAGCGCAAGCAGGGTCATTGGGTCATTCTTGAATAAATGCCGTCAATAGTAATGCCGACATTAGTATGGTCTTCGAGTAGGGGCATTCTACTTGATGCTGCGCAGCATGAAAAGCGACGCGGTGCGAAGTACCTCTATTGGCGTAGTTGATATTGCGTGCCGCATTCCTTTTTCTCTGTCATACATTGCCGCTGGGCATCGCCTGCAACGCATGGCACACTGTATCCATTCGACATGATGACGGGGTTTATCTACCCTTAATAGGATATATGCAACATGTTAAGTCACACCGCCCGCGCCTTACGGCTCCTGCCTTTAGCCAGTTTACTGCTGACTGCCTGTACGCTGACGAAGCCCTCTGGTCCCAACGCAACGTCGGATTCACTGGCCTGGTTACAACATAAGCAGCAGGTACAACAATTGAGCCAGTATCAGACACGCGGTGCATTTGCCTATCTCTCCGATAGCAAGAAACTTTCGGCCAACTTTTTCTGGCAAGAGTCTTCAACGCAACGCTACCGTCTGCTGCTTACCAACCCGTTCGGCGGCACAGAACTGGAACTACGCGCGCAGCCCGATGGCATTCAAATCACCGATGGGCAAGGTAAACGTTATATCGGCAAAGATGCCGAGTACATGCTGTCCCAACTGACCGGGATGCGTATTCCATTGACCAATCTGCGCCAGTGGATGATTTGCCTGCCGGGAGATGCGCAGCAGTTTACGCTGGATGAGCACGCGCGGCTCAGTACGGCAACGCTGGTACAAAACGGCTTGACGTGGGAAGTAAAATACCTCGGTTACGATGATGGCGTCACGCCCACCCTACCCAACGCACTGGAACTGACGCAAGGAGAGCAACGCATCAAGCTGAAAATGAATAACTGGACGGTGCAATAAGCATGAGCGATACGGCACAACTGACGCACTGGCCATCTCCGGCCAAACTCAACCTGTTTCTGTATATCACCGGTCAGCGCGCCGACGGGTATCACCTGCTGCAAACGCTGTTTCAGTTTCTGGATTATGGCGACACGGTCGACATCCGATTACGCAACGACGACGTTATCCAGCTACTCACCCCGCTGCCCGGCGTGCCTGACGACACCAATCTGGCCGTACGCGCGGCACGCTTGTTACAGGCCTACAGCCATGAGCAGGGTCGCACACTGGCCTATAGCGGTGCTGACATCGCTATCGATAAACGCCTGACAATGGGCGGAGGTCTGGGCGGCGGGTCTTCCAACGCTGCTACGGTGTTGGTTGCGTTGAATCATCTGTGGCAATGCGGCCTTGATGAGGACTCGCTGGCGCAGTTGGGATTACGACTAGGCGCAGATGTACCGGTGTTTGTACGCGGGCACGCCGCTTTCGCCGAAGGCGTTGGTGAGATACTGACACCCGCCTCGCCGCCGGAAAAATGGTATCTGGTGGTACATCCTGGCGTCACCGTTCCGACCCCGCTGGTGTTTAGCGATCCGGACTTACCACGCAACACACCGGTACGCACATTAGATGAGCTACAAAAACAGACCTTCGTCAATGATTGTGAATCTACCGTAAGAAAACGTTTTCGCGAGGTTGAACAGCGATTTTCTTGGCTGCTAGAATACGCACCGGCACGCCTGACAGGAACGGGAGCTTGTGTGTTTGCTGAATTCGACACCGAATTCGCCGCTCGTCAGGTGCTTGACCAGGCCCCGGAAACGCTGAACGGTTTTGTTGCGCGTGGCGTGAATACCTCGCCGCTGCACCGTGTGCTTTCCGGGCAACGTTAAGCGTTGAAAACATTTTTACCCCGTATGGCGGGTTTATGCCTTAAGTTCAACGCTTAACTCATACACCCGTATGCATATTTTACCTGCTGCCTCGCAACGCCCTCGAGACACCGGGTACAATATTTCTCTGGACGCAAGCCTGAGGTTCTTCTCGTGCCTGATATGAAGCTTTTTGCTGGTAACGCTATCCCCGAACTAGCGCAACGTATTGCCAACCGTTTATACACCAGCCTGGGAGACGCCGCTGTAGGTCGCTTTAGCGACGGTGAAGTCAGCGTGCAAGTCAATGAAAACGTTCGTGGTGGCGACATTTTCATCATCCAGTCCACCTGTGCACCAACCAATGACAACCTGATGGAGCTGGTTGTGATGGTCGATGCTCTACGCCGCGCGTCAGCGGGACGTATTACCGCCGTTATCCCCTATTTTGGCTATGCTCGTCAGGACCGCCGTGTGCGTTCTGCGCGTGTGCCGATCACCGCCAAAGTGGTCGCTGATTTTCTGTCAAGCGTAGGGGTTGACCGTGTCCTGACCGTGGACCTGCACGCAGAACAGATTCAAGGCTTCTTCGACGTTCCGGTCGATAACGTTTTCGGCAGCCCGATTCTGCTGGAAGACATGTTGCAGCAGAATCTGGAAAACCCGATTGTGGTTTCTCCGGATATAGGTGGCGTTGTGCGTGCGCGTGCCATTGCTAAACTGCTGAACGACACTGACATGGCGATCATCGACAAACGTCGTCCGCGCGCCAACGTCTCTCAAGTGATGCACATCATCGGTGATGTCGCAGGGCGCGACTGCATTCTGGTCGACGACATGATCGATACCGGTGGCACCCTGTGCAAAGCGGCAGAAGCATTAAAAGAACGAGGTGCCAAACGCGTCTTTGCTTATGCCACTCACCCGATTTTCTCCGGCAATGCGTATGACAACATAAAGAATTCGGTGATTGATGAAGTTATCGTCTGCGATACCATTCCGCTGTCGGAAAATATCAAAGCACTGCCTAACGTGCGCACACTGACACTATCGGGCATGCTGGCAGAAGCTATTCGTCGCATCAGCAACGAAGAGTCTATTTCTGCCATGTTTGAACATTAATCAACTGCGTCCATTTCTGTTGTCGACAAAACGACACCTTAGGGTGGCGTTTTTTATTTTCTCGTAGATATGGTCACGTATTGCACATAATATCGTTTGGCGTGGCAATAATATTGTCTGCGAACAGTGGCGATAATTATTTACGGGTTCAACAACATCACAGGAGAAATATAATCAGCGCGCAAAGCGGGTATTTTCTGCAAGCAGAAAAAAACGTCCTGGCGCCTGCCGAACAAGCAGGCGTCTGGTCTTATCAGGAATGAGGTTGCTGACGGCGGCAGCGTTTATCAAAATGCTTCACCCACCAATAGCGATCGGCGACGGCTTCACGGCCGCCAATACGTGCCCCAACAAGCCAAGTCATGGCACCAGCGAAAATGGCCATCAGGTTGAAATAGGTAAAATAGGCGGGCAAATTCAGCTCCGGTAATTGGCTGATAATGGTGAAGGCGATCCCCTTGACCATTAACACCATACCGATACCCATAAATACGTTGCCCAGCATGACAGCATTTTTGCGTTTCATCTGTCACCTCTTGTAAAGGTCAGGTAAAATACGTGACCGTTCGGAAAAATGAAAATGCTACGTAACCGTCCTTGTTCTGATGTAATTATAGACGCTGTAGACAATAAGGTATTGCGTAGGCGATCACAGATAAGCAAGTGTAGAAACGTTTTTTTACATTTAGTGCTGACAAAGTGTGAATATAATTAATAACAAACTTGAATTATTGCTAAAGTAAATCGTTTCCAACCGTTTTCTGCTGCACGCCCGTCGAACGCGCGACAAACAACCTGCTGAAGGCTTTTTCACTGCCCTACTCCTGTGTAAACTACGCGTTTGACCTTCTGTTATCGGGCGTCATGAGACGCAAAATCTGGGACTTAACGTGAGCAGTATCAAATTGATCGTCGGATTGGCGAATCCGGGAGCCGAATACGCCGCCACGCGCCACAATGCCGGTGCCTGGTACGTTGACCAGTTAGCTGAGGTTTATCGGCAATCGCTTAAGGAAGAGGCCAAATTCTTTGGCTATACCGCGCGCCTCACGCTGGCCGGCCACGATGTTAGTCTGCTGGTGCCAACCACCTTTATGAACCTCAGTGGTAAAGCGGTGGCGGCAATGGCAACCTTTTACCGCATCCAACCGGATGAAATTCTGGTGGCGCACGATGAACTGGATCTTTTACCGGGGATTGCCAAACTAAAACTGGGCGGCGGACACGGCGGGCACAAAGGCTTGAAAGACATCATGAGCAAATTAGGGAACAACCCTAATTTTCACCGTTTGCGCATTGGTATCGGCCATCCCGGCGATAAAAGTAAGGTTACCGGTTTTGTGCTGGGCAAACCGCCCGCCAGTGAGCAGACGCTGATCGACGGCGCGATCGACGAAGCCATTCGCTGCACCGAGATTTTGCTGAAAGACGATATGGTAAAAGCGATGAATCGACTGCACGCCTATAAACCTACGTGAAGTGATATTCGCGCGCAGGCGGTTCGAGTTAATGCGCCATTCCGTGTATAATCAGCGCTAACGTATTTATTTGTTCAGATGACAAACCACAACCATCTGATTGATAAGCTATTTAAGGTGATAAAAGTATGGTATTCAAATGCGGTATCGTTGGGCTGCCTAACGTGGGCAAATCTACGCTGTTCAATGCATTGACCAAAGCCGGTATCGAAGCGGCCAACTTTCCGTTTTGCACCATAGAGCCTAACACTGGCGTGGTGCCGATGCCCGATCCGCGTTTGGATAAGCTGGCCGAGATTGTTAAACCGCAGCGTATTCTCCCCACCACGATGGAGTTTGTTGATATCGCGGGTCTGGTAAAAGGTGCGTCCAAAGGTGAAGGCCTGGGTAACCAATTCCTGACAAACATCCGCGAAACGGAAGCGATCGGCCACGTGGTGCGTTGCTTCGAGAACGACAACATTATCCACGTTGCGGGCAAGGTCGATCCGGCTGATGACATCGATACCATCAACACCGAACTGGCGCTGGCGGATCTCGATACCTGTGAGCGCGCACTGCAACGCGTGCAGAAGAAAACCAAAGGCGGCGACAAAGACGCCAAAATTGAACAGGCCGCGCTGGAAAAATGTCTGCCGCAGTTGGAAAAAGCTGGCATGCTGCGCGCCCTGAATCTGAATGCTGAAGAGAAAGCTGCCATTCGTTACCTGAGTTTCCTGACGCTCAAGCCCACCATGTACATCGCTAACGTCAATGAAGATGGCTTTGAAAACAACCCTTACCTGGATCGGATGCGTGAAATCGCTGCCAGCGAAGGTTCTGTGGTTGTCCCGGTTTGTGCTGCGGTGGAATCAGACATTGCCGAACTGGACGATGCAGATCGCGACGAATTCATGGCGGAACTGGGGCTCGAAGAACCGGGCCTGAACCGCGTGATCCGCGCCGGTTATGAACTGCTTAACCTGCAAACCTACTTTACCGCAGGCGTAAAAGAAGTGCGCGCCTGGACCATACCTGTCGGCGCTACTGCCCCACAGGCCGCAGGTAAAATCCATACCGACTTTGAAAAAGGCTTTATCCGCGCCCAAACCATCGCGTATGAAGATTTCATCACCTACAAAGGTGAGCAAGGCGCGAAAGAAGCAGGAAAAATGCGTTCTGAAGGAAAAGAATACATCGTTAAAGATGGCGATGTGATGAATTTCTTGTTTAACGTCTAAATCGTTTTTGTTGTCTCATGGGATATCAATGCATCGCATGAACACTGACAACCCCTTTAAAATCTACGCATTTGCGTGGATTTTTGTTTTAATAGCGTCTCACGCCATCTCATTACAGCGCTGTCAAAAATGAGTACGGGCATTTTAGATAATATTTGCCTCCCCTTCGCAGCGTCACAACGCGAATTCTCCGTTAATTAGAAATGCCGTTGCCAACAACAAAGCCCGCGCAATCGCGCAGGCCTTATTAGTTCTTTTCTATCGCGCTAGTGGAGGGCCGTGCAAAGCGTAGGTTACGCACCCGCACATCAAAACCAGGGAAGTATTTTTTCGCCAGTTTCTCGACCGTGCCGTCATCCTGCACCTGTTTGATCGCTTTATCCAACTCCACTTTTAACTCTGTGTCGCTTTTACGCAGGCCGAAACCGATGCCGCTACCGAGAATAGTAGCGTCATCCACCGCCTTGCCAATAAAACCAAAACCTTTGCCTTCCGGTTTATCCAGGAAACCAGATTGTCCTGCTGCGACCATCACCAGCGTGCCGTCCAAGCGGCCTGCCGCCAGATCTTCATAGGCCAGATTCTGGTCCTTGTAAGCGGTCACGGTAACACCTTTCGGCTCTCAATGCGCCTTCGCGTAAACTTCCTGAATCGATCCCTGCAATACACCGATATTCTTGCCTTTCAGCGCTTCTGGCGTCGGAGCCAGACCGGTGTCGGGCTTGCCAAGCAGTTGGGTCGGAATGCGGTAAATAGGCGCGGTGAAGTCAATGGCTTCCTTACGCTTTTCGGTGATGTTCATCGCAAAGTTGATGGCGTCGAACTTTTTGGCCTGTAGCGACGGAAATCAGAGCATCAAATGAGGTTTCAACCCAGGTGCATTTGAAATTGCCCGCTTCACAAATGGCATTACCCAGATCGATATCGAAGCCTTCCAGTTGGCCCTTGGTATTTTTGCTTTCAAACGGCGGGTATTCTGCCTCCAGTCCAAAACGCAATTCGGTCTGCGCCAGCACGACGGAGGAGGACAGTAAACCCAGTGATAACATCAACATATTTAATTTTTTCATAGCGGGAACGATCTCCGGTAAATCAATGAGTAGTCTTTAACAGCTATCAACATCACATCATGCATGCATCAAATACACATCGCGCACAACCGCGTTTATCACCAGCGCTCCGCTGCCTGACACAGCGCTTTCGCCCCTGCCAGCAACGTTGCGTCATCTTTCGAGAACGACAGTCGAATCAGTTTGTTGTCGGTTCCGTCGGTGTAAAACGCTGACAGCGGAATGGTCGCTACCCCGTGCTCAACAATCAGTCGTTTTACCATGTCGCTGTCACTTTCATCGCTAAAGTTGGCAAAGCTTGCCAACATGAAGAACGAACCGGCGGAGGGCAATAATTCAAATAGGCCGTTCTGCAAGGCGCTCGCCAGGAGATCGCGTTTGTGTTGATAGAACGTTCCGAGCGATATGTAGGTTGCCGGGTCAGCCATATACTCCGCAAAGGCGTATTGCATCGGCGTGTCGGCGGAAAACATCATAAACTGGTGGACTTTGAGGATCTTGTCCATCAATGCGGCGGGAGCCAGGCAGTAACCGACGCGCCAGCCAGTGGCATGAAACGTTTTACCGAACGATGAGACGATCAGCCAGTTCATTGTGAGTTGCCATGCTGTGATGGCGCTGGCCGTCAAACACCACGTGTTCGTAGACTTCGTCAGAGAGGATCACGATATCGGTGTTGTGTGTCAGTCGCGCCAATTGAGTCAGGTCGTCAGCGCCTAGCACCTGGCCGCTCGGATTATGCGGCGAGTTGAGGATGACCATGCGGGTACGCGGCGTGATGGCAGCCTGCACTTCATCCCAATTGATGGTGAAACTCGGTACGGCGAGTTTCAGCGCCACGGGTGTTGCGCCTTGCAATCGGACGATGGGTGCATAGCTATCAAATGACGGCTCAAAATAAATCACCTCGTCACCGGGATGGACTAGCGCGGAAATGGCCGAATACAACCCTTCGCTGGCACTGGCGGTAATAGTAACCTCCCGCCCGGCGTCATAGTGCTGGCCGTACAGTCGTTTGACTTTCTCCGCGACGACCTCTTTGAGCGATACCAGTCCGGACATCGGCGCGTACTGGTTATGGCCCAAACTCATGGCACGCGTTACCCCGGCGATCAGTTCGGGAGAACATGGAAAACTGGGCACCCCCTGAGAAAGGTTGATCGCGTGGTGCTGGCTGGATAACTGGCCGATAACAGTAAAAATCGTCGTGCCCACATCCGGTAATTTAGAACTGAACTGCACCGGGGTTTGAATAGACATGGCGTCTCCGTTAAATGCCATAGCAGACCTGCTCGTGTACGAGCGGTACGATAATGAAGCCTTGCCTGCTAAAGTTTATTGGCTTTAGATGAATAATTATTCATGCATTAAACGTTTCTGCGGGTGGTACTACAATCGAATTGTTGTCATAATAGCCATGAAAAAAACGCATGGCTCGCGTTCGCGTTTTATAGCAATGCAAGCAATAAAATAATGTAACGAGTGCTGCGATGTACCGCTAAACCGGGACAACCGAGGCCATTTCCTTCGGTAAATCCGGCTTAGCGCCGCGCTGCTTTTTCTGCATAGTTATGTAATCGATTTTCTTATGGGTGTCTGACGGAGAGTGTGCATGACCATAAATAATCGCATCCCGCCGCTGAATGCATTGCACGCTTTTGTGGTGACGGCGCGTCACCTCAATTTCACCCGGGCTGCGGAGGAACTTTTCGTCACGCAAGGGGCCGTCAGTCGGCAGGTCGCATCGCTGGAACCCTGGTTGGGCTTCTCGTTGTTTCAACGCCATGCCCGTGGTTTACGGTTAACGTCGCAAGGCAGTCAGTTGTTACCGGAAGTTCGCGAGGTATTTGAGCAACTGTTTCGGGTGACAAACCCGGTGAAAGAGGGTCGTTCAATTCGCATGAAAGCACCGACCTGCGCCATGCGCTGGTTGGTAGCTCATCTGATGATGCTGGAACAGCGGCGGCCGGATATCCATGTCTCGCTAACGACCACCACAGAACATGGCATAGATTTTCGTCATGAAGATTTTGATGTCGCGGTGGTATTCGCACCGGATGGCGCACCGCGGCACTATTACAGCAAATTGTTCGACGAAGTACTATCGCCGGTACTGGCACCGCATCTGTTGCTTGCCGGGCAGACAACCTTGTTGCCGGAACAACTGGCGCGTCTGACACAGTTGCATCCCACCCATGACCAACGTGATTGGAAACTGTGGCTAAAGACACATCGCATTGACGAACAGGTCATGTGCCGCAATCAACAGTTCTACACCATGGACTTAGCCATCAGTGCTGCGATTCAGAGCTTTGGCATCGAGATGGCGGATGTGACGTTGGTGGCAGAAGATATCCGCCGGCAGCGGCTGGTGATGCCGTTTAGCGAAACGGTGAAAATCGGTGCGGCTTATTATCTGGTGCATCGCCCTGGGCTGGGAGGTCGTGTGCAGTCAGAATGGTTAACGGATTTTCTTGCCACCTTTACCGATTGCCTGACGGCTGATGCGACCTGAGTAAATCAAACCAAATAGTCTCACGACTCAACCACGATCAGCTTCGTCCAGGATCCATCGAGCAAAGGCTTGTATTGGCTCACCGCTCAATTCAATAGATGCGGGAAGAATAAGGCAGAAAGTTTTGGAAATGGTTTTTCCATCTGGCCAGGGAGCAACCAACTGGCCTTGTGCAAGTTCTTTTTCAACGTAAAGGCGCGGGACTAGAGCAACGCCGAGACCAGCCAATGCAGCTTCGATCAACATCGCATGCAGGTCGTAGCGCGCACCACTCGCAGGATTGGTCAGTGGGATTGCAGTCTCCTGAGCATAACGTTGCCATGCATCGGAATTCTGTCGTCGGTGTAGGCGCGGTAAACTGTCCAGCGTAACTGTCCCACGGCTTTTTTCTACAAGGTCTGGGCGACACACCGGAACCAAGGTCTCATTCAACAGGCGTGCGTATGCATTCCCGTCCAAGCGGCATGTTCGAAATGGATGGCCGCATCGAATCCGCTTCCAAGCAGAACAAAGGGTTCCATCCGTTCGGCAAGGTGCACGGTAATGTTCGGGTGTTTCTGCTGAAATAGTTCCAAGCGAGGAATAAGCCATCTCATCCCAAATGTCGGGATGGTGGCAATATCCAAACTTGCGCTGTCGTGAGGCTGCCACATCAGATACAGACTATCCCGATCCAATCGTTCGAGCACTTCACGAACTTGCCCCGCGTAGCGCTCCCCGTTGGGGAGGAGTCTGACGCGATTTCCGATTCGCTCGAACAACCTAACGCCAAGGAATGTTTCTAAGCGGCCGATCTGACGGCTTATAGCGCCTTCAGTGAGAGACAATTCGTCTGCCGCACGAGCGAAACTGCCATGACGAGCAGCAGTCTCGAATGCCATTAGTGAAGTGTTGCTAGGGAGCTTCCGACGCATGAGTGTTCCTGGTTTGTGCCTGCATGACGACTTATCTTGATCTTTTGTCACTGAATTATACCAAAAATTCGATTTATAAGCTATTTTTAGGTCTCTATCATGACCAAACATCAACATAAGAAGCCTGGGCACGTAAGTCGGGCAAGAATATAATTATGAATGAAATAACACTCCCATGTCAGCAGATTGGCGACTTCTCGATTACAGCCATCAGTGATGGATACCTTTCTGCAAACCTTGATTTACTCTCAAATATAAATTCAATACCTGCATCCGAGTTACAGAAAAACGCAGGGGCTCACGACCCATCGTCTATTCACATTAATTGCTACTTGATTCGTGGTCGTGGTCATACGATCCTGATTGATGCTGGCGCAGGAGGCGTTAAGCAATGGGGAGGCACACTGCAAGCGAATCTTGCACTTACAGGCGTGCAGCCTTCCGACATTGACACGATTCTTCTGACTCATGCTCATCCTGATCATATCGGGGGGTTGATTAACTCGCTCGGGGAAGCGGCATTCCCCAATGCAGAGTTAGCCGTCCATCAGAATGAAGTTGCTTTTTGGCAGGACGATGGCAATCTCAGCAGAGCGAGTGCGCATGCTCGGGGAAACTTTCTCCTTGCCAAGAAGGTGTTCGATAAGTATCGGAAAAGGCTGCGCAGATTTACCAATAACGACATCCTTCCCGGAATTAGTGCTGTTCCTCTACTGGGACATACTGCTGGTCATTCTGGCTATCGGATTGAATCCAGAGATCGTAGTCTACTGATTTGGGGAGATATTGTTCATTTTCCTCTCATTCAGATTTCCCACCCCGCCGTATCAATTGCCTTCGACCAAGATCCGATACTTTCAGCCGACACGCGCTCGAAACTTTTGGATACTGTCAGTTCGGACAAGCTCCTTATTGCTGGCATGCACCTTGGCGAACTCGGATTTGCCCATATTGAGCGAACGGGTAATACCTATAATATTTCCTACGAAACTTGAGGGGGGAACGATGGCATGACACTCTGCCCTAAGAAAATAGGCTGCCACTGCGGTTGATAGCATTATTCAACCACGACGGGGGGAGCCGCGAAGATAGCGTAGTTCCCTATAGCTCCCCCCGTACCCCATCCGTATATATATAGCAACGCAGTCAAAAATGAGCAGTACGACATGCTAAATAATGGCGTATCTCGCTAAAATCAAATTAAAAATCTTCGACATAATGCCGCGCTTTAAACAGGTTCGTTATACACAGGTGAGCGCACTCGGTAAGGTCAATGTGCAATTAGATGCGCAACCAGATGGCTATGTGCGCAAACTGGAAGATTATGGTATCTGGAAGGTGCAGCGCTTAACGCTGGCGAAGCAACTACAACTGAAGTTTGTCATGTCCATCAGTAGTGAAACGACACAGCTTGACCAGTTGCAGACTGATTTGCGTTTCCCGCTGGTAGCGGGTCAACATTATAAGGCGCAATGGAACGGTATTGATTCCAACAAAAAAGTACCTGCTTCAGGGGCGTTGCGTTGTGAGGTCACAGCAGAAGGAAATGCGGATAGCCTTGCGCCTGAGTTTAGTGGGAAATATCTTTTAGTTGAGTATCAGCAAACCCATAAAGGTCAGCCAATAAGCAGTAGCAAATCGGCCTGGCTGAAAGATCTAAACGTGTTTGTACCAGTTGCCGAGCAGCTTAATGATAAGCCTGAGAGTTCGGTGAAGTTGGAAAATGTCAGCGTAATACGTTAAAACGCAAGCAGGTTCATCGCGTTATGAGGGTGAACCTGTTAACTATTGCGTCTGCACGTCATCGTGGACAAAGGGTATGTCGCCTCCTCAGCACGAGAAGGCGTAGAATAAGAAACGCTCGTTTTTTCGGAGAAACACGTATGGCGATGAGCCAAGGGAACGTCACCATTAGATCTGCGGGATTGGCTGATATTCAACAAGTGAAAGCGCTGCTTGAACGCTATCACGCAAAAAATCTCATTTCCGATCAATGCGATAACGGCTTCGTGACGACGGACATGACAGTTGAGCAACTTGACACGCTGCGCCACGCTGAAAACGGTGTCACCATTGCCGTTGATGAGAGTAACAACCGCGTGGTGGGGTTGCTTCTCGGGGCATCTTGGGCGTTCCTTCAACCCTGGCCAATGTTTGACTATATGGCCAGCATTCTGAATGAGTATACCTTTAACGATCATAAACTTGATCCGGCACACTCCTATCAATACGGCCCGGTTTGTATTGCCGAAGAGTACCGGGGGCGAGGGATCGGTGAATTACTTTTAGCCCATCAACGACAGGTTTTTGCTATACATTACCCTGTTGTGGTCACTTTTGTGAATGTGCTGAACCCACGATCTTATGCGTTTCACTCCCGAAACCATTTTGAGGATGTCGGCTTTTTTAATTTCAATGGCAATAAATATCATATGATGGCATTGCCTACCTGTTAGCGTTATCGCGCGCGTTACATCTTGCGATGTCAGAGCCATGTCTAAATGTAGCAAGGGTTATTGCTCTGTTGACTTATTTTGCAAAAAGTATATTTTTCGGACATGAAGAAGATCCTGATTATCGTTCCCGATGGCGGCATGCTGTTTGAGTCTGCCGGTATCGCTGACATCCTGATGCAAGCGAACCAACTGTATACTGACGGGTTGGTGCGCCCTCGTTATCACATCAATATTGCCACCACACAGCCGCATCAGGTGATCCACGGTCAATCCGGGCTGAATCTGCTTGCGGATCACCGTTTGCATGAGCTCGATCCCCGAGAGCCGCTCGACACCATACTGATGGGCCGTGGTCAAAATGAGCAGGAAGGCACTGCCGTGGTGGATTGGCTGCGCCTTGCTGCTCCACATGCGCGCCGTGTTGCATCGATTTGTGGCGGTGCGATGCTGCTTGCTCAGAGCGGCTTGTTGAATGGAAGGCAGGCGACCACCCACTGGAAACTGCTGGAAACCATGCAAGCAACCTTCCCTGAGGTAAAGGTCGAAGCCGGTCCGCTGTATATACAGGATGGCCCTATCTGTACCTCTGGCGGTGTCAGCTCTGGTTTTGATCTGACGCTGGTGCTGGTTGAGGAGGATTACGGCTTCAGTCTTGCCCGCGATGTCGCGCAGGATTTGGTGATGTATCTGCATCGTCGTGGCAGTCAATTACAGTTTAGCCGTTACAACTTGCGCCAAACCGGCAATGCAGGCCCGATCGGCGATTTGCAGATGTGAATACTCGATAATATTACTGCGGATCTCTGCGTCGAAGCATTGGCAGAAAAAGTCGCTATGAGTCCGCGTAATTTTACCCGCGTATTTACCCGTGAAACCGGAGTTTCCCCGGCGCGCTACGTGTCAGAAGCGCGCCTTGCCGCCGCACGACAACATCTGGAACAAACCACCGATACGCTGGAGCACATTGCCACCAATACGGGGTTTGGCAGCAGCATTAACCTACGCCGTATTTTTGAAAAACAGCTGCAATTAACCCCCGGGGAATATCGCCAGCGCTTCCACTGTCGCAAAATGGCGTAATGTGATTCTTTTTTGTCATTTACGCCAAAAGCCCTATGACCTAAAGTCACTCCAGAGACAACCACTAAGGAGTTCATCATGGTCAAGGTCGGTATCAATGGTTTCGGCAGAATCGGGCGCAACGTACTGCGTGCTGCGTTGGGCAACCCAGACATCCAAATTGTGGCAATCAACGATTTGACGGACAGTAAAACGCTGGCCCACCTGCTGAAATACGACTCTCTGCTGGGCACACTCTCAGCCCCCGTTGAAGCAGCCCATGGGCGACTTAGCGTTAATGGTAACCCTATCACCGTGTTCAGCGAGCGCGATCCTGCACGCATTCCCTGGCGTGATGCTGAGGTAGATATCGTGATCGAAGCGACGGTTTTTTTCACCGAACGCGAAAAAGCGGCTGTGCATATTCATAGCAGCAGAGCCAAGCACGTCATCATCTCTGCGCCGGGCAAGAATGACGATTTGACGGTGTTCATGGGCGTGAACCATGGTTTATACGATCCGCAAAAGCACTATGTCGTCAGCAATGGGAGTTGCACCACCAACGGTCTGGCACCGGCTGCACAGGTTCTGCACCAACATTTTGGTATTAAACATGGCTTGATGAATACCACTCAAGCCTACACCAACAGCCAGGCATTGCACGATCAGCCGGAAAAGGATCTGCGTGGCGCGCGCGCCGCCGCGTTATCGATTGTGCCCTACTCCAGTGGCGCGGCCAAAGCGCTAGGGAAAGTGATCCCTGAACTGGATGGAAGGCTGACCGGCTATTCCCTGCGCGTACCGGTGCCTGTGGTATCAATCGTTGATCTCACGGTGCCCCTTGAGCGCGAGGTAACTGTAGAGGAAGTCAACGATGCGTTTCGTGAAGCAGCTGCTTCCGGCCCGTTGCAAGGTATTCTCGGCTATAGCGACGAACCGTTGGTCTCAAGCGATTACCAGGGCGATCCACGTTCGTCCATTATTGACGGACTCTCGACGCTGGTTATCAGCGGCAATATGGTCAAAATCCTCGCCTGGTACGACAATGAATGGGGATTTTCAAACCGTTTTGTCGATTTAGCGCTGATGATAAGCCAACGCGAACCCGCATAAATGCAGTTACTGAACACCCGGTTAAACTGGGTGTTCAGCGCCTCGTAAACACGACCACGCCCTGTGCTACAAATCGGCAATACCGCTCTCGTCTGAGCACCTGCGGCTGCACTTGGGGACGTTTGGCATCCTCATCCAGTGCGCGCAATAGACGTGATGTGGTGCGTTTCAGGCCGTGTTTCACATAGCCGATAATATTGCGCATAATGGTAAAAGGCCGTGTGGTTTCTTTGGTTTGCAGGCTGTTGATCTCCACGTTGGACTCTGGCGTTTGCCACTGCACAACCAATCCAATGGCGGTAAAGAACAGCCCGACTGCCCAGGTCAACGATAGCAGAGTGAATCACTTGGATATCTGACAGTTATACACGCGCAATTCCCCATCAATGAAAGGTCTGTGCAGTATCAAAAAGTGCGTGTCAGGAAGTTGTTAAAATGCCGTTTATCTTTTAAGGATGTCGATGACCTATGACGCGCCTGCTTATCATTGAAGACAATCCTGAGTTGGTGGCCAATCTGTACGATTTTTTCGAACCACTGGGTTATGTGTTGGACGATGCACGTGACGGCGTCACAGGTCTGCGTATGGCTACGCAGCATGATTATGACGCCATTTTGTTGGATCTGATGCTGCCGCGATTGGACGGTATGACGCTATGCAGCAAACTCCGGGTGGAATTTCAGAATCCCGTGCCGGTGCTGATGCTGACCGCACGCGATCCCGTAGAAGAGCGTGTGCAAGGCCTGGCGCTGGGTGCCGACGATTATCTGGTCAAACCCTTTTCGCTCAAGGAACTCGACGCCCGCATCAAGGCGCTGGTGCGCCGTGCCCAAGGCCGACAGGTGCAAGGCAAGCTAGCATGGGAAGACCTGCTGGTAGACACCCGCTCACCGCAGGCATGGCGGCAGGGCCAGACCATCAACCTGACACCCACCACGCACAAATTGCTGCTGTGTCTGATCAGAGCTGCACCTGACGTGGTAAAAAAACAACAGATGGAATACCTGCTGTGGGGCGACGAACCGCCTGAAAGTGGTGCGTTGCGCACACACATTCATGACCTGCGCCAGCGAATTGACAAAAACTTCACATCTGCTCTGATAGAAACGGTGCATGGTGTCGGTTTACGTCTCCATACGCCCGGGGAGGTTGCGCCGGAATTATCACACAGCGAGTAGACCCAGAATCATGAAATCCCTTTATCAGCAAATGACGCTCAAGACACGCATTACGATTTCATTTGTACTGCTAATGGTAGCCGTCATGGGATTTGTGGTTATCGCGGAGCAACTTGATTATGATGAAGTAAGATCGTATGTCATCGCGAAAAGTCTGCACGACGAGGTGCCTCGGCTAGAAAGCGCTATTGTCAAAGGCATTTCTCCCCCTGCCTGAAGGCAGCCAGTTTTACGATGTGCAGACCGTATCCGATGCTCTGCGGCATTACGCCCCAGGTTACCACCGCCTGGAAAAACCCGATCATTGGTATCTGCTGGTATTTACACTCAACGATCAACGCTACTACCTGTTACAGGATGGCAACTACTACAGATTTCTAGAATTCCTGATTGACGGCTTCGCACCGTTGGTGATTCTGTTGTGTATTCTGTGCGCGTTCTGGATTGGAAGATTGACGTCGGCGCGCGTTACCATGCCCATTACTCGCCTGGCCGACGTGGTACAACGCAAGCAGAAGCCTTTGCCGTTTCAGGATGCGAGTGACGAAATTGGCGTGCTGGCGCGCGCGTTTGCACAGCACAGTGATGAACTGAAGCAGTTTCTGCACCGTGAGCGATGCTTTGTCAGCGATACCAGCCATGAATTGCGCACTACGCTGGCTATCATTGGCGGTGCGGCGGAAACTATCGTGCACCAATTGCCTGCCGACAGCCACTTGATACCCAGCACTGAACGCATCGTACGCACCACGCAGGAAATGCAACGCCAACTGACCTGCCTGCTGCTGCTCTCACGCGATCCGCACACGTTAGCTCGCGCGGACATGCCGCTGCGTCCGTTGATCGAGGAATCTATTACACGCTGCCAGCCTTGGCTGGCAAAAAAACCGGTGACGCTGATTCTGGAGGCACCGCAAACGCCTCACATACATACCAACGCAGAACTGGCGCGCAGTATTATCTGGAACTTGCTGCGCAATGCCTGTCAGTATAAGGAGCAAGGTGAAGTGCGGATTACGCTGCATGACACAACGCTTATCGTTTCTGACACCGGCCCGGGTCTGCCGCTCAGCATCGATCCGCAGCAATTTAAGCGTTTTCTGCACAGTGCGCAGCAACGTGGCGAAGGACTTGGCTTATCCATTGTGCAACGCATTGTGGAGCATCTGGGCTGGCACATGCAGGTCGATAGCTCAGAAAAAGGCTGTCGCTTTACGCTGGAAATGCGTCGTCCAGAATGACGTATTTCTCCAAGGCAAAAATTATTTTTCAGATCAGTGAGTTTAATGTCGAAATACCACTGCATTTTCCTCTTTTTCCTGCATGGCTAAGCGGCGTACACAGTAAAAACAGCATATCCCCTCTATACTTGCTCACTCCCTCAAAAACACGCAAGAAGTACGCATGAAAATTTGACCAATCCTTACTGGTGTCGCACTGTCACTGGCGCTGGTCGCCTGCCAGTCGCCCTCGCCCCCCAAAGGCGTAAATCCTGTTGCTGATTTTGACGCTGAACGTTATCTGGGGAAATGGTATGAAATAGCGCGTTTGGAAAACCGTTTTGAGCGAGGTCTGGAACAGGTGACGGCAACCTATGGAAAGCGCAGTGACGGGGGACTGATCGTGCTGAATCAAGGCTATGATCCGCTAAAGAAACAGTGAAAATCGAGCGAAGGCAAAGCCTATTTCACCGGTAAAGCCACAACAGCGGCGCTCAAGGTTTCCTTCTTTGGTCCTTTCTATGGAGGATATAACGTGATCGCGCTGGATGACGATTACCAGTACGCCTTGGTAAGTGGACCAAACCGCGATTATTTATGGTTACTGTCGCGCACACCAGAGCTCCCGGCTGAGGTAAAACAGCGCTATTTGTCTATAGCGAAAACCCTCGGCTTTGCGGTGGATAATCTGGTTTGGGTCAACCAGCAGCCACGCGGGTAGCACGATCGGTAGTGCCTCAGCGAAGAGCAAGGGAACCATTTTTGTGACGTTGTCACCAGTCTCAAGGTGGTTCCCTATCGTCCTCATTGGTCAGCAGCTACAAGGTAAAGCGCGACACCACCTGTTCCAATTGAACAGATTGATCCTCCATGGACTGCGCCGCTGCAGCAACCTGCTCGACCAATGCCGCATTTTGCTGCGTGGTATTGTCCAACTGGTTGATGGCAAAGTTGATTTGATCGATACCCTTACTTTGCTCTTCGTTGTCTGAACTTATTTCAGCGATAACACCGGTTACACTGTTCACGCCGCTCATCAACTCTTCCATGGTTGAACCGGCCTGCCGCACCAGGTTACTGCCCTGTTCAATATTGGTGACCGACTCTTCGATCAGTGCTTTAATTTCCTGCGCTGAGGTTGCACTCCGTTGCGCCAATGAACGCACTTCTCCCGCTACCACGGCGAAACCACGTCCGTGCTCACCCGCTCGTGCCGCCTCGACGGTGGCATTCAGAGCCAGAATATTGGTCTGGAAGGCGATGCCATCGATCATGCTAATGATCTCGACAATCTTGTTGGATGACGCGTTTATCTTGGTCATGGTGGAGACCACGTCATTCACCACTGATGCGCCTTTGTGCGCGATACCGGACTCATCTTCCGCGAGTTTACTGGCGTGACGCGCGTTGTCGGCCGTTTGCCGTATCGTTCCCCCCAGTTCTTCCACGGACGCTGCGGTTTCGACAATCGATGATGATTGTTCCTCGGTACGCGAAGAGAAATCGGCGTTACCACTGGCAATCTGACGCGACGCCGAGGACATCGCCAACGCGCTTTGCCCCACCTGCTGCATCAACTCTTGCAGATAGGCGATGAAATCATTAAAGCTCTGCACGACCGCATTAAATTCAGGATTTTTACTGGCTGGCAGCCGTTGGGTTAAATCAGCGCCACCGCTGGAGAGCGCCTGAATATTATGCTGTAACAGCGTTAAGTTTTTCATGAAAATACGGAAGAAACTGACCAGAACAATCAGCAACAGAAAGCACAGTGCTCCCTGCACCACGGTGAGTTTTGTCAGTATGCTGCTGGTGTGGCGTGACAAATGGCTGGAGGGGATATCCGCAACCAAATACCACGGGCTGCCAGCAATCGGCTGAACCAGCAGTGTATGCTCTCCATCATCCCCGTCGTAGATGCCATCGATAGCTGCGTTATCGGCACGCGATAACAACGCCTGCAACGGTGACGCCACCGGGGTCTTCAGATCCTTAAGATTGAGCAACGCCGCGCTGCCCTGATCCGGTTGACCGTTGCCAACCACTTTCCCATCCGCTTCCACAATCAGTACGTTACCTTCAACGGCGGTACTCATTTCATTGGCGAGCTTGTTGAAGAAGCCTAAGGTGACATCGATGGTGGCAACGCCCCAGGGTTTGCCGTCGCGGATTATCTCCATGGCACAGTTGGTACGCGGTTGCGGGCTGGCGGCATCCTGATAGGCTTTGGCCCATGCGCACTGGCCCTGGGCCATATTCATCCCCTCTTTATACCAGGGTTGCTCCCAATATTTTTCGGAACCAGGCTGGTTCCACACCGTATTGACGTGCAGTTGGCCTGCCGCATCGCGCGCAAAAAAAGTGCTGAAGCGATCGCGCTCCGCATCACGCACGCCCGGCAATGGCAAAATCCCGCCACCAAACACGTTCAAATCATTGTATTGGTTAACCAGATTGGGAAGCAGCGTATCAATCTGCTCGCTGCTTAATACACTCACCAGTTCAGTGATGGTTTTCTGCTGCGCCTGCACCCGATTCATCTGTTCCGTGAATCGCTCGCGCCTGGCGATCAACAGTAAGGCCGATCAGATTACTTTCATTTTCAATCAACTGGGGATAAACAAATTGGCGGATAACAACAAACGTGAGAATGAGTAATAATCCAAAAAAGCCGATAAGAAATAGGCTGAAGCGCGCCTGCGTGGTTTTTAAAATGCCATTTTTGCACATGCTATACGTCCATATATTTTATAGGGGATACGTTATTTTTAACGATGTCAGCAGGGATTTCTTTAGCAGGACAGCAGCAATTTTCAACGCGAGTCACAGAACGGAATTGTCAGTGTAAAATACTGATATTGTTATATTATTGATTTTCCAGGCAATTCCTGAACCGTCATCTCTATCGACACCCCATATCTCTCTCGTGGTAGAAAAACGAGAGACTGAATCAGGGCGGCGACAGATACCGCAAATGCAGCAATGGATAAGCCCGCCCTTGCCCGTCTAGGGCAGAGCGCCCGGTGCGCACAAAACCCAGGCGTTGATAGAAAGCCAACGCCTGGACATTTTGTTCATTCACATCGGTAGTCAGTTGTGGATAGTGCGCCAACGCAACGCCGATCAGCGCACGGCCAATGCATTTGCTATGGTAATCAGCGTCCACAAAAAGCGCTTCCAAATGCCCCTGATGTAAATACATAAAACCGACAATGTTACCACTCAACTCCACCGCCAGGGTGAGTGCCACCTGAGGAAAAAAGGTGCGCAACTCTGCCTCGATCTCCACAAGATGTTCTGGTGCAACAAAAAAGTGGGTTGCCTCTACCGCGTTACGCCATATAGCCATAATGTGGGCCGTATCAGCGACCGTAGAAGATCGTAACTGAACCATGGGTTAACTCGACTCAATAAAAGGATACGTATCTCATAACAGATTACCACAGGACGGCGTGGACTCACCGCCGCTGTTTCAGCAGGAATAGCGTTCTGCCCTAAGCGGGAAACGTGCGCGATGCTTTATGCGCTATTCATTCTTATTTATGTTTTTTTTGTTTATGGCCTGACACCAAATGTCCTGTTTATTGCCCCGGTTCCTCTGCCAACATGAAAGACACCCTCTATGGTCATAGTAAACATCTGGCAGGAACCCCTAATCATGCACTATCGTCCGGTTTTAGACACACTTCGCCGTTTTGACCCGCCGCAAGCGTTGCAAGACGCGAAAGGCCCGTTAATCAATCTGGCACTTAATGAAAACAGCCTTGGCTATTCCCCGTTGGTTGCGCAGGCTCTTGGCACAGCGCTGACATCCGCCTCGCGCTATCCCTCCACCTTCTGCGATGCACTGCGAGAAAAGCTGGCTCGACATCACGATATTGACCCGCAGCGTCTGGTGTTTGGCAGCGGTATTTTTGAGATACTGTCGCTGATAAGCACAGTATTCGTTAGTGATGACGATGAAGTGGTGATCCCGACCCCCTCCTTCGGCTGGTATAACCTGACCACGCGGTTGAATGGCGGCACTGTGGTTGCCGTGCCTTTATCCGAACACGCCATTGACCTTAGTGCAGTGTTGGAGGCTATCACGCCGCAAACGCGGTTGATCTGGCTGTGCAACCCGCACAACCCGATAGGAACTATGGTTGCCACGGGAGCATTACAGGCGTATCTCGCTAACCTCCCTGCCGACATTCCCGTCGTGCTCGACGAAGCGTACCGTGAATATGCCGTGACAGCGTATGTACCTGATGGTATTGCGCTGGCGCGCCAGTATGCCAATCTGATTGTGCTGCGTACGTTTTCCAAAGCCTACGATTTGGCGGGTTTGCGTATTGGTTATGCGGTTGCCAGCGCCGAAACGGCCAGTCTGTTGCATAAAGTCAAAGTCCCCCCCAATGTGAACCATCTGGCCCAAATTGCCGCCAGCGCCGCACTGGACGATGACGATTTTCTGGCTCGTTCTGTCACACTGGTACGCGATGGATTGGCCGATTACTATGCCTGCTGTGAGGCGCTGGGATTCGACTATATTCCGAGTTTCGCCAATTTTCTGATGATCAACCTTGAACGTGATGGCGATGAGGTCGCGGAAGTGTTTCTCGACGCAGGCATCGTGCTGCGCTCAGGCTGGGAAGTGGGCCTTCCTTCGTGGATTCGCGTGACGATCGGCAATGCCGATGAGAACCAGCGGGTATTTGCAATACTGCATCAACTGGCCGCGCAACGTACAGCATGACAGGAAACAATATGGAAATAATCAGAGTGGCAGAACCCTGGCAGATCGCTGCCGTGCACTACCTTCGCATTCAAGTGGCGTTAAGTCTGGATATTGCTATTTCCGGTGAGATCGACGAAAAACCGGGGGATAACTGCGACTATCTGCTGATCATGGACGGTGGAATACCCGTGGCTACTGGCCGCCTGCGTCATTATCACGGACAGGCAAAATTCGAGCTGATCAGCGTTGCAGTTGGCTATCAGGGCAAAGGCATAGGCAGCCTGCTGATCCGCGAGATGGAAGCCTGGGCGGCAGATCTGGGGTTTACCCAGGTACTTATCACCAGCAAGTGGGACGTGCGACAGTTTTATCTGCAACTGGGCTATAAGACCGAAGGTGACATCATCGAGGGTGGGCTGTTTTCATTGATTCGCGTGACCAAAACGTTGAATTGATGACTCCCGAACCACAGAGGCCTCTACTCCCACCGTCATTCCCGCGAAGGCGAGAATCTCTTTCCGAAGAAACGCGTTTATTCTCACAGAGATCCCCGGCTTTCGCCGAGGATGACGAGAGGTACAGTGACTCAGTGATCAATTTCAGGGCACCTCCGGTGCCCTTTTAACTTTTCCCTCACTTATGCCGTCGTGGTACCTGATTGCGATCGCGCCAGCCACAGGGCAAGCACCAGCCATACCGCCCCCGCACTGGCATACGCCACGGGCGCAACATACATTGCTACGCCCAGGGTATAGCGATCGGACAACTGACCAACCAGCTTCGGGCCAATCACACCGGCAAGACCGGACGTTAGCACGATAGAATAGGCCATGGCGCTGTTACGCAACTGCGGCGGCACTGTCTCAAGAATCAGCGTAGTTAAGATTCCCGCGCTAAAGCCAAAGGCAGCGATCCCTGCCGCAATCCCCGCCTGTGCATGTGACAACGCCGGGCTGCTATAGGCTAACGAAAACGCCAGCGCCGCGAGCAGTGAGGTGCTGGCTAAAAACAGCGGAAACCCCCCAGCGATACTGACGCAATAACAGGCTGGAAAAATAACCGCCAATCAACCCCATTCGCAACGTATACAGCAACACCTACGCCAAAAAGCCTGAAGCCTGCGGATTGGTGAGCGCAAAAACACGATGCAAATAAGCCAGTATCCAGATTTGCACTGACATGGCGATAAAAAACAGCAGCAAAGCAACCGTATGCAACACGTAGGCCGGATACCGAAACACCGCCAGGCTGTCCCGTATCCCGGTTTTCTCGGTTGTTCTGTTCCCCAGCTGTACGCCATCCATTGCGCCAATGGTCGGTTCTTTCACGCGCAGCAACAGCAGCACCAGCACAATACCCGGCAAACCTGCGACAAAGAACGCCGTGCGCCAGCCATACTCACTGGCCAGCAGGCTACCCAACGCAAGCGCGGCAGCAGTGCCAATTTTATTTCTCAACATGTATAACGAAAATACCACGTTGCGCCAGCGCGGACGGTAAAGATCGGCTAACCAGCCCGGCGCTACCGTGTTATAGGCTGCCTCACTGAAACCGGTAAGTACGCGCCAAAACAGCAAGCCGATAAATCCGGTGACGAGCCCCGTCGACAACGAGGCCACACTCCACACCGTTGCGCCAATCAACAACACCGTTTTACGGCTGAACCGGTTTGCCAGCGTGCCCATGATAGGTGCACCAATGATACCGGCCAGGGTGAACTTGGAAGAGAAACGCCCCATTTGCTCATCGCTAAAACCAAACTCGGCTTTGATGGGCGTCAGCAGGGAGGAAATAATGGCTGAATCCAGGACGCACACCACGCCCAACATCCAGATGAACGCCAGCGACAGATGGCTGTTTTGCTGCCAGCCAGACGCCGCAGGCAACGCCTGATAATACGAGTCACTCAGTAATTCTTTTTGCGATACCGCCATGGCAATGCCCCTCACCAATAATATTTCCAATAACCTATCGGTCGTTATCGCTATTGTTTAATAACAGGCACTGACGGCAAAAGGACAATCCGTGCCACAGATAGATAAAAACAGACTTTCGTTAGCTGTTTTATTGCATTGCTATTGAGGGGTTATCCTGATTACATTTTTAGTCATGATGACATCACCACAAAGCACCAGGTGAAAAATGGAATCGCAACGCGTGGATACGCTGTCCTTGAACAGCAGAAACCTTGTCCCGGCACACCAACAGTTAGGGACGAATGACCGGTTTTTTACTTTATTTCAAATATCAGGTTTACTACTCTCTTCAGCCAGTAAATCTATTTTAACTGATACATTACAACAGCAATGCAATATTGACCCAACCCGCCGAAATTGGTCATCCACCACTATTTCCTATCAGGAACTGCGTTATATTTTTGAACGTCTGTGGTTGGGGAAAAATAAAGACCGAAGTGCATGTTTATTCAATCATGCGGCGCAGATTAATTACACCAGTTTTGGTGCGATCAGCCTGGCAGCAATGACACTGAACAACGGTGAAGAGAGTATTCGTTTTTGCGCCAAACATTTCCAAACGCCGTGGAGTGCGGTGCCAGAATCCAATCGATCTGGGGGCCTCAGCCTGCTGCACATTCCCAGATTTTACGACCCAGAGCTGCGCGCGACGCTTGAACATTTTCACTTTGTGAACTGCTTTGCAGTGTCCCGTTCCCACACGCCGGGCATTCCTATTGCTGACAGCGTGCGCTTTACGCGCTCCTGTGGCATTGCTAAATCCACGCTTGAGCATTATTTCGGCTGCCCGGTGTTCTTTGATGAAGGCATCGCACAGATCGATTTCTCGCTCCAGTGGCTAAACCGCCCCATTCTTGCACTGAACAGTACCTTGCGTACACAGGCTGAACGGCTGGCGTCCACAGTAGTGGATCGCCTCAGGGACAAACACAGCCTGCTTGAGTTTTTGCAGGCGCACCTGGACACCATTCATTCTGCCGACGACATGGCACGACAGCTTAGCATCAGCCGCCGCACGCTGGCCCGCGTCCTCGATCAGCAAGGTGCCAGCTACTCCATTTTGTCGCGTGAAGTGCGTCTCACCGAAGCTCGTCGCCTGCTGCGCAGCGGTGTGACCACACCGAATATCGCCGAGCGCTTAGGGTTCTCGGACGAACGCAGCTTCCGACGCGCCTTTAAATCCTGGTGCGGCAGCAGTCCATCCGACTACCGCAGTGGTCAGGAACAGTTTTTACATTCATTGAAATGATCGCCAGTTACCCTGATTAGGAGTTGTTATGTCTACCGTGCTATACCCAGAAAAAACCGTCGAGCAAACCGATGATGGCGGGTTTCGTCGCCAAAGTAACGCTTTCACCACCCGTTTCGGCCCTGGTAGTCATCAACTGCCGGTCGAAGCGGGTCGCTATCGTCTGATCGTCAGCGCAGGCTGCGGCTGGTCACGACGCGTTCTTATTTTACGTCGCTTGTTGGGACTGGAAGCGGCGATTTCCGTGGGATACGTATCCCATCGCGACAGTGACGGCTGGCTGTTTGCCGGACAGCCCGGTGGCGTTGATGCAGTGCTCGGCGTGAAAAGACTCAACGATCTCTACCGCCGCACCATCCCTGATTACACCGGACGCGGCACCGTACCCACTCTTGTCGATTTGAAAACCGGGAAAGTGGTTAACAACGACTACCATACCCTGCCCTACTATCTCGAAACGGCGTGGGCAACTTTGCACAGCGCAACCGCACCGGATCTTTACCCCACCGCGTTGCGTCCCGCCATCGATCTGCTTAACCAGCAGATTTTTGACGATGTCAACAATGGCCCGTACAAGATCCTGTTTGCCAACTCTCTGCTGGCCGCGCGGATAGCCAAAAATATCTTTGAAGCGCGGCTCGCCGATTACGACCACCGTTTGACGACCCGGCGCTACCTGTTTGGGGCACAGATTACCGATTCCGACGTCCGTTTATTCCAAACCTTACTGTCGTATGACAGGGGATACTGCCCCAGCCTGCCTCCCGAGTTAGGCACCGCGTTCGCCATCAGCGATTTCCCGCACCTGTGGGCCTATGCGCGCGATTTGTTTGCCACGCCGGGCTTTGCCGATGATGCAGATAAGATCGCCACCGGTTTATTGCCACAGGCCGACGGCACCTACCGCTACGGCTTCGGCACCGAACGCATCGCAAGCGTTACCGACGATGCGGCCCTGCTGCGCTGGCAAGTGCCTCACCAGCGCGATGCATTGGCCGGTTCACCGTTGGCCTCGGGACCCGGCGGTGCGGGCACGGAGCGCTATTGGTCTTGGCTTGAGAGAACGGCCACGGTGAATTCAACAAACGTATAGGTATGCAATGGCCGCCAAGCCTGGCATAGTAAACGTTACAGATAACATGTTGAATTACTTGCCGAGAAATCGCTTATGGCGGCCATAAATCGCTGGACGCGGGAACAGCTACTGGTGGCTTTTACGCTCTACAGTCAGATCCCTTTTGGAAAATTGCATGCGCTCAATCCTGATATTATCCATTATGCCGGTTTGATTGGCCGCACACCGTCGGAACTGGCCATGAAGCTGGTGAACATTGCCAGTCTGGACCCTTTTATTATCGAATCTGGACGTCGCGGTCTGACAGGCACATCGAAAGCGGATCGTGAATTATGGCAGGAGATGGATCTGGATAGTGATGCTTTCGAGCAACAATGCCAATCTGCAATGGCCACGCTGGAAAAACCGCTGACGTCGTTGCAAGAGACTCCCGCAGCAGATTTCAGCGGCAAAGAAAGAACCACCATCATCAAAGCGCGTGTCGGGCAGCAACTGTTTCGCAAACGGGTGTTAGACGCCTACGAAAACCGTTGTTGTTTAACCGGTCTGGAAGAACCGATGCGACTGGTCGCCAGTCACATCCGTCCCTGGAATAATGCCGCTGAACATCGCCTTAATCCGAGTAACGGTCTGTGCCTTTCCAGCTTGCATGATAAAGCCTTCGATCGCGGATTGATCACCTTTAACGAGCATCTTGAACTGGTGCTTTCACCCCGCATCAAGCAGCTAAAAAGTGCAGTAAGTGAAGACAGTTTCGCAAAATACGAAGGACACGCGCTCAGGCTGCCCATCGCTTTCCCGCCCGATGTCAGCCAACTCGCGTATCACCGCCAGCATATCTTTATCGCTACGCACTAAGTCCGTGAGACGCGCTCTCCAACATAGGTTGTCAGGGCGCGTGATGTGTGTTGCTTAAATCTGGTATTCAGGCTCTAGCCGTCGGTAGTAGCGGGCCAGAAAGGCTTTGGTACGCTCGTGTTTCGGGTTATCAAATACCTGCTGTGCGCTGCTATCCTCAATGATTTTTCCCTTTTCCAAAAAAAGCACCCGGTTGGCAACCTGACGCACAAAATCCATCTCGTGGGACACAATGATCATGGTATTGCCCTCCAGCGCCGCCTGTTTAATCACATCCAGCACCTCCGTCACCAATTCGGGGTCCAGAGCCGATGTCCGTTCATCAAGCAACAGAATTTGCGGCTCCATGGCCAATGCGCGCGCTATCCCTACCCGCTGCTGCTGCCCACCGGATAGGTGGCGTGGGTAATAATCAGCACGTTCAGCCAGCCCAACCTTTTTTAATTGGGCCATAGCCATCTTCTTTGCTTTGTCTTTCGGGTATTTTTTGACGATGGTTAAGCCTTCCATTACATTCTCCAGCGCCGTTTTTTGCTGAAACAGGCTGAATTGCTGAAACACCATCGCTGTGCTCTGCCGCAGATGCACCAGTTCACGACGCGATAACGTCGCAAGATTGAAAACCTCGCCAGCGATGGCCACTTCACCTTGTTCTGGCTGTTCAAGGCGATTGATACAGCGCAGCAATGTTGATTTCCCTGCGCCTGAAGAACCAATAATCGCCATCACGTCCCCTTTCTCCAGGTGGAACGAGATATCATTCAGGATGGTGTCGTTCTGAAAGATTTTCGATAAATGTTTAATGTCTATCATTTGCTATCACACTCTTATTTACCTGTGGCTGATCAGGTATCCGAATTCGGGCTTCAATCACTTTAATCAGCGCCTCAATAATAATGGTGAGTGCCCAGTAAATCAGCGCCAGAGAGACATACACTTCGAAATAGCGATAGTTGCTGCTCGCCAGGATCTTGCCGCGCGCGGTTAATTCAATCACCGAACAGACAAATGCCAATGAAGTGCCCTTCAATAAACCAATCAAGGCATTGCCTAACGTGGGCAGTGCCACCACAAAGGCTTCGGGGATCGTCACGCGCCTTAACACCTGAAGAGGCGTCATGCCCAACGATTGGGCAGCTTCGATCTGCTTTTTATCCACCGATAATAGCGCCGCCCGAATACTTTCTGAGTTATACGCCGCTTCATTGAGCGAAAAGGCCAATAGCACAAACAGCAGCGAGGGAATATCATTAACGTTGTAATCGATCTGGTTGTAATAATTATAATGTTTTAACAGAATAGGTATGCCGTAATAGGTCAGGTAGAGCTGGACGATCAGTGGCGTTCCACGAATAAAAGAGACAAACACGCCTGCCCCGGAATTAAGCAACCAGACGCGTTTGATTCTGATTATTGCAATCACAAACCCCAGAATAACACCGGCGATCATCGAAAACGCGGTGATCAACAGCGTTACCGGTAAATACTCCAGCAACGCCGGGATCTGCGTAAAAACCAATTTTATGTCAAAAATAGTAGGCATTCAGCGCAGACCTTATTTTATTTTGGTGCGTAGTCGCCGTGGAAATATTTCTGACTGATCGCGGTTATCGTACCATCTGCAATCAATTTTTGTAATTGCGCATTGATGTCGTTCGCCAGGATCTCTCCCTTCGCGCCTTTGGCGACCAGGAAATAGCTGTAAGGTGCACCGATAAGCCCGCTTTCTTCTTTGCTAAGCGGTATCACCTTCAGTTTCAACTGATACTCTGCTATGTACTGTTCCAACATCGATTTATCAATCAACTGGAAGTCTGCTTTGCCACTCTCCACGTTTTGCAATACGGGTAACAGTTCCGCTTCGGTGTATTTCAGATTGACCGGATTCTCTTTGTGTTGCTGGTTATACTTTTCCAACGCGGTGGTGAAGTTGATTCCCGGATTGACTTCCGTGGATTTCCCCAACAGATCCTTCAGGGAATGAATGCTGTCATTTTTTTCGCTGATGGCAATCACAAACTGATTTTCAAATATCGGCTGGGTAAAAATATATTTTTCTTTGCGCTGTTTGTTTTCAGCAAAGTTATTCGCGCCAACCTGAAAACGATCGGAATCCAGCCAGGCCAGTATTGAGGGAAATTCGGTGGTAGTAAAAGAGACCTTGTATTGCGGCAGATGGCTGAACACCGCTCTGGCAAGATCAATATCATAGCCCACCAGCTGATTATCCTTATCAAAATAGGTAAAGGGCCGCGGGCCGGCCGAGGTGGCGATAACGATATTAACCGGTTTATCCGCCGTAGACGCGTTGACAAGCTCAATGCCATAAAAACCGCCGACAGCCACACCAGCACCCAATAAAAAAAACGATGCAACCGCGTGCTTTGTCATCTGTAAATTCATAGTGATTATCCTGATGGTAAGAAATGTGTTGTTATCTAGGACCCAATCTGATGCGCAATGTTGGTATTACAGCGCGGCCCGCTGATGTGGGAAGTGTCAGAGCGAGACATCAGGCCCTTTTGCCAGAATTTGATAAGGGTTGGCGTTAAAATCACCTAATTGGTAACCCTGTTTGATGGCATGAAAATCGGTGGTGTCGCCAAAACCCGGCGTCTGATAGAGATCGCGAGCATAGCCCCATAAATGAGGAAAATCGATCACGCGATTACGGTTAGTGCGAAAGACGCTGTAGTACGCCACATCAAACCGCGCCAACGTCACGCATAACCTGGCGTCTGAATCCGTAATGCGATCACCAAACAAATAGCGCTGAGTGGCAAGCGGCTGCTCTAAAATATCCAGTCGATTAAATAACGTGTCCCATGCTGCTTCATACGCAAACCCGGCTTTATAAACGTCATTATTGACGTCATGAAAAATAACCGTATTCAGCGCGTCAATCTCTGTGCGTAAATCCTCAGGATAGAGATCGGGGGCATTCGCTTTATGAAATTTTTTAAATGCAACTTCCAAATAATTTGTCAGTTTAAAATAGTCGTTATTTACCACGATGCCCTTTTTTACATCGACCACAGCAGGCACCGTGGCACGCCCGGTATAATTTGCATCACTTTGGGCATAAATTTCTGGCAAATAATGAATGCCCAATACCGGGTCCACGTCCCCCTCATCCAGAGAAAATGCCCATCCACGCGTCGTTCTCACCGGGTGTGCTGTTCCTAGACTGATAACATCTTATAATCCCAGAAGTTTTCTCACAATTACCGCACGGTGCGCCCAGGGGCAAATAGGCGTCCACAGCAGGCGATAACGATCCTTTTCTACCGGAAGTTCACCCGCCTGATCACCGAAAGGTGTGGTGAATCTATTCTGTTGTCTGACAAATGCGCCATTTTGCACAATCTCATGGGTATTTTCTGACGTAGCAATATTACTCACTGTCGCGATAGTCATCATTCAGTCCTTTAGCCAATACCGTGCCGATTCTTATTCTTAAAAAAGAATAAAAGCTTAATTGAAATATTTTTTTGAATTATGCGTGTTACAATAGGCAAAGTTAAATGCGGAAAACGGATATGTTTAGCAAAAAAAACCTGCGACAACCGTTGTTATCGCAGGTAAAGGTTAATGAGGGGTTATTAGAACATACACTGGAGGTCTGAAGTATATTGCGTTTGATAGCCGTCATCATGGGCAAAACGACTGCCCACTTCGGTGTAGACATTCAGGTGTTTTGCCGTCACCCACTGCAACCCCAGCGCGGCACGACCAAAATGCTTATCCGGTGATGTCACTTGCACGCTGCGCGCCCCGCCACCATCGCGCGCATGAACGGTAAAGCGGTCATTTAATCCATCGGCCAGCTCATTAACCCAACTGACTGACGCATAAGGTTGCAGAGAGAATGTGGAATCGAGATCGATATTACCGCGCACACGCCAGCCAAGACGTGCTTCCAGCGAGTTCAGGTTCTGTTTTTCATAGCGAACGGCAGTGCGTAACGATTCCCGGTCATCAAAGCCGTTGATACGATAATGGGTATAATCCATTTCGACCAACGGGCCAGTGCGCCATGCGCCCAATGAGAAATCATAACCGCTCATCAGACGCGTGCTGACAAACAGGGCTTCTGTTTCACCGCTCAGTGTATTATCCAGCAACACCGGCCCACCCACAGACTGAATATGCACATCGCGGCGGGTATCTATTGAAGCGCGCCCGCTTGAAATATCTCCCGCAGCCCACAGCGGTCCACCGTCATGCCACAGGGAAGATCGGCCAACGATTGATGTTGCCGTTTCACACTGTCTTCCATAGCGCGCTGCATATTGGCCGCCGAAATCGCAGAATACAGCCGATCGGTATCAGAGATTTCCAGCAGTAAGCGCGAGATCAGGCGAGAAACGTCGCTCAGGCGCTGTGCCACGCGATCGGGGCGTAATGCATCTCAATTGAGACTGAGCCATCGGCACCACACTGTTTTCGCTCCGTTAACCAACACCCCATCTGTTCGGGAGCCATTGGCTTGGCAAACAGGTAGCCTTGTGCCACCGGATAACCCTGCTCGCGCAGAAAGCGATTTTGCGCATGTGTTTCAATTCCCTCCGCAACCTCGGTCAGGCACAGGCTACTGCCGATCCCCAGAATGGCACGGCTCAACGCCCGCGCGGCTTCATCCGCCTCTAAGTCGGCGACAAAACTGCGATCCAGTTTTAGCTCGGTTACGGGCAAGCGCCGCAGATAGCTGAGGCTGGAATAGCCAGTGCCGAAATCATCCATCGACAGGCGCACCCCCTGCTCACGCACTTCAGCGATGGTTTTCATGGTGTTGGGATTGGTATCGAGCAGAGCGTTTTCGGTGAGTTTTAGGGTTAAATGCTCCGGCGACAACGCATGACTGGCAAGCGTAGAAGCAATCATGTGCGGCAGATCGAGGTTGTGGAAACTGGTGGGCGACAGGTTGACCGAAACCGAGGGCACCGGCAGCCCTTCGTCACGCCAGGCGGCCAGGCGGCCAGTTGGCAGCAGGCTTCGCGCAGCGCCCAGCGGCCCAGATCGGCGATCAATCCGCAATCCTCTGCCAGAGGAATAAAACGCGTAGGCGGAATACTGCCAAGCTCCGGGTGCGTCCAGCGCGCCAGCGCTTCCACACCGTACAGTTTCCCGGTTGCCAGCTCAATTTGTGGCTGGTAGTGCAAGGAGAGCTGATTGAGTTTTAATGGCTGGCGCAGTGCGTTTTCCAACACAAGACGCTCTTGTGCCAGTTGATTCATTTCATTGCTGTAGAAACGAGATTGCCCACGTCCACCACTTTTGGCCTGATAGATCGCCATATCGGCGCGATGCAGCAGCGTATCCAAATCTCGGCCGTCAGCCGGAAACATGGCGATCCCGACGCTGGCGGATATCGACACGCTGGTACCCAGCAGCACCATGGGTTCAGCCAGTATCGACTGAATCTGCTCGACTCTGTCACCCACCTGGCCCACACCGCATCCCGGCAAAATCACCACAAACTCATCACCAGAAAGTCGCCCAGCAATGTCCACCGCCCGCAACTCATGGCGCAAGCGGGCGGCGACCTGTCGCAACAGTTCGTCCCCCGCCGGATGTCCCAGCGAATCGTTAATTTGTTTGAAGCGATCGAGATCGATAAACAAAAATGCCATCTCGTCGTCGTCGCTGGTGGCGGCGGCAATAGCCTGATCGGTGGTGGCTTCGAGCAGGCTGCGGTTGGGCATGCCCGTCAAACTATCATAGAACGCCAATTGCCGCATGCGCTGGCGTTCATGCTCACGCACCAGCGCCAGTGTACACAAATTAGTACAGGCGTCGATTAGGCCCTGATGAAACGTTCTCGCCCTGGTGTTGCGCGGCGTGCGAAAATAGAGGCGCGAAGGTGGCAATAACCTGCCCATGGTTGTTGCGTACCGGCGTAGACCAACAGCCTATGTAACCGAGCGGCAGGATCAACTGACGATAACCGTCCCAGAGCGGATCCGTGGCGATGTCATCCACAATCACCACGTCGTTGCGAAACGCTGCGGTGCCACAGGCCCCGGCTTTTGGCCCTATGGAGCTGCCATCCAGCGCCTGAGAATAGGCATCGGGCATACTGGGCCCTGCCAGCGGATGCAGTTTGCCGTAATTATCCACCTCCAGAATGGTGGCCGCGATATCTGGCGCGATGCGCTCCACTTCGCGGCACATCAGATTAAGCACTTCCGTCAGCGGACGCTCTGCCACCAGCGCTTCCAGCGCCTGATGCTGTAGCACCTCATGCATCTTGGCGCTTGTAATATCGGTCAGCGTCGATACGGTGTACAATAGGCTTCCCTCTGCGTTCATCACCGGATTCGAGATCACTTTTGCCCAATAACGCTGACCGTGTTTTCCGGCCAGAACCTCTTCCCGCTCAAACGACTTGCCAGAGCGCAAAATGGCACGCAACTCCTCCACCATCACACTATCTTGTTGGGGCGAAATCAACGCTATCGGCATTCGCCCTATGGCTTCGTCTGCCGTCCAACCAAACATATGCACGAAACCAACGTTGACATAGATAATCTACCATTGCGCGTCGCTGATCAGCACGGCAGTATCCGTTGCATCAGGCACCAGCGATAAACGCCTCAGCCGTTCATTTTGGTCATGCTCGAGCTGGACTCTGGCGCTGACATTCATGGCAATTTTCAGAATATGCTGCACCTCACCGCTCTCGCACCGCACCGCACCGCACCGGAATATAGGTCGCTTCAAGCCAAAGTTGTGCTCCATCGCGGCGCTGACGCTCAACCAGATCGGAATGGGACGCACCTTGACGCAAACTGTCCCAAAACGCTGCATATACAGGGCTATTGGCAAATGTGGGAAAGCAAAATTGGCGGTGATCCCAACCCAAAATCTCATCGTCACGGTAACCAAACAGCGAAAGATAGTTTTGATTGGCGTGACATAACCCGCCATCGAGATCAAACTTCGCAATCGCCATAACCTGATCCAACGCTTTGAATTGCTGTGCAATAGCCTCGGCAGAGAGTGATTCGGCTCTGTTAAGTGTTTCAAACATTGTTTTAGCTCCTCATTATATGAACCGCGATCGTGCCTTATCCGAGGCTCCACGCCAAAAAAGTTAATTCCGGAGGCAATCCACATAAGGCACAAATATAAATATCATTCATACGCAAATATTCAGCATAAAGCGCACGTCGTGTATTTTTTGTAATGTGGAAAAATAACGTATTCACAGCAAATAGCGGTTATAAAGCGCATTAACCCGAGCCATGAAATAAATAAATTCATTGCCACTTTTCGTTAATTAGAATGCTAAATATTCAATTATTTCATAATGATAAAATCCATCTACGCCATAGCAACGCTATCCATAGACAGTATAAGTATGGTACTAAACCGGCATAAGGCCATTTTTCTATAAAGAAGCAGGTTACCGTGCCGATAGAGGTATTAATAAGGAAAACCAATAAATAATATGGACTTATCTGCCTAATAAAACGACAGGTGGTGTAAGGGTACCACGTTGTAAATGTTATCTGCGGCGGCCAAGGATGGGCGGTTGGTAAGCCAGCCCTCCCTTCCTACATCTTCAGATTGCACGCTTGAACAACGCCGTCATTTCCTTATTGAAACACTATGCCAGCGCCTAGTGTGACGCTTGATTTGCTTGAAAATGAGAGAAGAGACTACACCATGAAACTACGCACTCGGATTATGCTGCTTTGCGGCGCAACACTATTGGGTCTTTTGATTTTATCTGCTGTCGCGTTGAATACACTCTATTCTTCGCTGATGAAAGAGCGCACCAGCCACCTGACAACGCTGGTTGAGTTAGCGCAAGCCTCCGCACAAAAAGCGTATAACCGGGAAAAAGCGGGTCTGATCAGTCATGACGAAGCAATGGCTGAAGCAAAACGTGCCATTGGCAGTTTTCATAAAGATACGCGTTATTTCTTCTTACTCGGCTACAGCGATGACGTGAACTACGTTCACCCTGATGCGAAACGCGTCGGTATTGTTGATGCCAATGGCGGCCGGGAATCCGGCGTGCGTAATCGTGATGCGCTTAAGCAGGCGGCCCAGCAGGGCCAAACGCTGGCGTTCACCTCAGGTAAGGGCATGCGCCCCGGTACCGAAGGCTTGGTCGATAAACTCTACGGCATCACGCGCTTCGAACCCTTCGACTGGATTATCGGCACGGGCGACTATATTGATGATATTCAGCAAACGTTCTGGCGCAATGCGCTGCTGCTGCCGGCGCTCGTTGCCGTATTGATACTCGCCACCACGCTGTTGGCCTGGAACATGCTGCGCACGTTGCTGCGTCAATTGGGTGGCGAGCCGCAATACGCGGTCGAGGTGGTACGTGAAATCGCCGACGGTAACCTAACCGTTGAAGTGCAAACGCGTCCTGGCGACGACGGCAACATTTTGTTTGCCATCAGCGCTATGCGCGACAAATTGGCCTATTTGGTGAGCCAGGAACGCAGCAGCACCCACTCCATTACCACCGCATCGATGCAAATTGCTTCAGGCAACGAAGACCTTTCATCACGCACCGAATCGCAAGCCAGTGCGTTGCAGGAAACCGCTGCCGCGATGGAACAACTCACCTCGACAGTGCATGACAACGCTGAGAATGCCCGCAACGCCAACACGTTGGCGCAGTCAGCCTCCAACGTCGCTGTTCGCGGCGGTGCTGTTGTTAAACAAGTAGTGAATACCATGGACTCTATCAACGGTTCATCACGTAAAGTGGTGGACATTATCGGGGTGATTGACAGCATTGCCTTTTAGACCAATATCCTAGCGTTAAACGCCGCCGTTGAAGCAGCGCGCGCCGGTGAGCAAGGGCGCGGTTTTGCCGTGGTCGCCACCGAAGTGCGCACGCTGGCACAGCGCTCCGCGTCAGCCGCCAAGGAGATCAAGAGTCTGATCAATGACTCGGTATCCAAAGTGGACAAAGGCACCACACTGGTGAAACGCGCCGGTGTCACCATGAGCGAAGTGGTAGATAGCGTGCAACGCGTAACGGCCACCGTTGCCGAAATCAGCGCAGCCAGCGCAGAACAAAGCTCAGGTATCGAGCAGGTCAACCCGGCGGTCGCGCAGATGGATCAAAGCACAGAGCAAAACGCCGCACTGGTACAAGAAGCACTGGCCGCCGCCAAATCGCTCAGCGATCAGGCTCAGGGATTGTCGCGCACCGTGGCTCAGTTCCGCGTTGACGATGGCACGGACACCTTGCCCGCGTTGGCACGGTTAAACTAAACCGAAAGCCGCCTGGTGCGAGATGTTTTATCTCGGGCCAGGCGTTCAGTTGATGACGAACAGGCTATTTACTCAACGCCGCCTTAAGCAAGGGGCCGGTAATGGAATCCGGCGCAGCCATCATCGCAGAGGCCGTGCCTCAAACGCTATAATAACCGTACAATGGACTTGTGTTCGGCAAAATTCACTACGGCTTGAGCCGCATTCACGCCTTTGAACCGGAGTCCTAAGGCTATATTTCAGACCGTGACCTTGCTCCGATACTAGCGTGTGGACGTCGTCATTAACGCATGAATAGCAGGAAGAAAATCCGCAGGCCATTGGCACAACCGATCTGCGCCGCTGCTGGTCAACTCTTGCTGCGAACCATAGCCCCACTGTGCACCACTCGACAACAAGTCGTTATGCTGCGCGCTAACAATATCTTCTTTACGATCGCCTACCATGACCGATGAAGAAGGCAGTAACCCCTGCTTGCCGAGCAGATGTGCGACCAGCAATAGCTTATCGTCTATGCTGCCATCCCACGGTGTACCTAGAATCTCGTCAAACAGCGCGCTGATGCCGATACGCGCCAGTATTCGTTCCGCAAAGGGTTGTCGTTTTGAGGTGGCGATAAACAGGTGATGCCCCTCGGCGTGCAGCGTCTGAAGCACCTGCTGAATGCCGGGGTACATCAATCCCTGAAGTAATCCGACGCGGCCATAATGTTCACGATAGATCGCCACTGTCTGCGCCACGCGATCGTCTCCAAACGGCGCCAGCAGCGCCGCGACAATCTGATCCATCGGTGGCCCAATCAAGGCGGTGATGTCTGTTTCTTCGGCCAAACGGTGCCCTTGCTGATCCAGTGCGTAGGCGAGACTGGCGCGTATGCCCGGCACAGAATCAATCAGCGTGCCATCCATATCGAAAATAACATTCATCCCTCGTCCCTTAGCATTAGTCATCTGATACCGGTTTAGCACCGACGCCGACCACCATCGCTGCACTGGCGGCGGTAAACAACGCCATAATCCATGCCATAGTCCACGGCGTACCATCACTTAACCACGCCAGCAACAGCGATGAGATAATACCGCTGCCGTATTGTAATGCGCCGATCAACGCCGAGGCCGAACCGGTCATGGTCGGCACTGCGTCCAGTGCAGCGGCGGTGGAGGTTGCAGCCACGATGCCGTTCATGGAGAAGAAAATAAACACCAACACCACGATAGCCAGACTACCGCCCCACTGTATCTTGACGGCCGCCGCCATAACCAGCATGGCCAACGCCGCGATCCGCGTGGCGTATTTTACTAATATTTCCAGCGTAAGGTGCTGTACCAATTTGCGATTGACCAGACTTAGGGCCATCACCCCGATGATATTCACCGCAAAAAGCCAGCCATAGTGCTGCGGATCAATGCCGTAATAACGGATATAGACCAATGGCGATCCCGCAATAAACGCATAGGCCGAGACATAATAAAAGGTCACGCACAGGGTAAATCGGCGATAGGTTGGTTTTTTCAACAAAGAAAAATAGTTGCGAAACGCATCGGTAAATGAAGCATTGACGCGCTTGTCTACCGGCAACGTTTCCGGCAGCCACAACAAAGAAATAAACATCGCAATGCCTATCACTGCCAGCAGCCAGAAAATCATCGGCCAGGTACTGACACGAATAATCTGCCCGCCCAGTAGCGGGCCAACAATCGGCGCAATCGCCATCACCACCACCAACGTGGAAAGCATATGGGCGGCACGCGTACGGGCAAACAGATCGCGGATCATCGCGCGCGCCAACATCGGCCCGGTACAGGCCCCCAGCGCCTGAAACACACGCCAGAATACAATCTGCTCAATAGCACTGGAACGAGCGCAACCGATAGAGCCAATCACAAACAGCACCATGCAGATAAACAGCGGCCGACGTCGCCCAATGCGATCGCTGATCGGGCCCCAAATTAACTGCGCAATGGCAAAACCCACCAGAAATCCGGTGATGGTTAATTCAGCGTTACCGTACAGATCGCTGCCCATCACTGGCATCGCAGGCAGATAGATATCGGTAGAAAGTGAAGTGAAAGCCATCAAAGCGCTGAGGATGACAATAAACCCCCATCCGCCCTGTTGTAATCGTTTGCGGGTAACGGGTTGTTGCAGTTGATTCATGTTTATTCACTAAGCAGTTAGCGCCAAGGCCATCAGAAGAGCCAGCGTACTCTCGCATCCTACCTGACGGGTAGCGCCTGATTAATCCCTGAAAAGTGCAATAGCGTTATGAATTGAATTCATGACCACTTTCGCTATTACTTTGCATCAAACTAATAATCAGTCAATAAAGTCAACGCAAGTTACAATAACAGAGTTTAATATCGCATAAAGACCAATAAATCGATATTTAATCTATACTAAAATCAATTTGGCCGCAGTGTAGACTTTAATGTTGATGAGCTATCTGATGAAAATACGTTTAACGCAATGGTTTTCCTCCTTCACAAAGCAACGGCAACCGTCCCCAGCGTGGTCTGCAACGCCAGACGCAGATGGTGACCCTCTGAAGGCAGCACTTTTCTCAAGTGCACAGATGGCACAGTACGGAAAAACGCTGGCACAATCCCATAAACTATCTTCCACATCAATGTCTTACCATTTAACCCGGCGTCTGGATGAGAATGAAGCAGTCATCACGCGGCATTGCTCGATGCTTAGTGCCGCCGATAAAGCCAGCATTACGCCCGCAGGGGAATGGTTACTGGATAATTACTATCTGATTGAAGAGCAAATCCGTCTGGTGAGGCACCACTTACCCAAGGATTTTGGCAAAGGGCTACCTGTTTTACTCCCTCCCCACCGTCGCCCACGTATTTATGACATTGCCACCGAAATTATCGCCCACGGTGATGGGCGTTGGGACAAAGAGAGCCTCAGTCATTTTATCGTCGCCTATCAAGAGGTGGCTCCACTCACCTTGGGAGAACTCTGGGCATTGCCCGGTATGCGACGCCTGGCATTGATTGAAAATTTGCGCCGCGTCAGCATTGAGGTGCCAAACACCCAACAGGCACGTCAGTTAGCGGAGCGCTGGGTGAGCAAGCTTGTCGCCTGTGCCGAACAACGCCAATCAGAATTGGTGATGTTGATTGCCGATTTGGCCCGTGCCAAACCGCCATTAGACAGCGCCTTTGTGGCCGAGTTAGTACGCCGCTTGCAGGGGCTAGGCCATCTGCTGATGCTGCCGCTGACGTGGTTAGAACAGCAACTGGCGAATAACGGCACTACCGCTGATGCACTAACGCAGCGCTTTAGTCAGCAACTCGCCGCCCAGCAGCTTTTCGTCAGTAACAGCATTAACGGGTTGCGGTTACTGAGTGAAACCCACTGGGCCGATTTCACTGAGGCAATGAGTCTGGTTGACCGGACGCTGCAACAGGACCCTGCGGGCGTCTATCCCGAAATGCATTTTGACACTCGGGATCACTATTGCCATGTGATTGAGATGCTTGCCCGCCATAGCCGCCACAGCGAGGGAGAGATTGCGCAGCAGGTGCTTGCTCTGGCACGCGAGGGGGATGCCAGTACCACCGCTCACCATGTGGGCTACTACTTGATTGGCGATGGAAGAGCGCGGCTGGAGCAACAGCTGGCAACCGACATTTCATGGCTGGCGCGATTACGAGACGGTTTTAATCAGATCCCGCTGCTTTCGTCTTAGCCTGCTCACCACGGCGTTCACCGCCCATTTACTGCTTAAAACCCACGAACAGGGCATGGGCTGGATGCTGTGGCTGTTGGCCGTGCCGCTGATGTTGGTCGCCAGTCAGTTAGCCACTTTCCTGCTGAGTGAAGCAACCACGCGTTGCTGCACACCTACGCCGTTGCCCCGCATGGATTTTTCCCGCGAGATACCCGCCGCATTCAGTAGTATGGTGGTGATCCCCTGCCTGCTGACCAACCGCGAGAGTATCCGTAAACTGCTCAAGCGACTCGAAGTGTGCTATCTGGCGAACACCAGTGCGCACCTCTATTTTGCGCTGCTCACTTATTTTGTTGACAGTACCACCCCTGGCACACAGGAGCACAACGATCTCCTGGCATGGGTAGACGAACAAACCCACGCACTCAACCGCCGCTATGCTCGTGACAGCGATCCGGCCTTTTATCTGCTGCACCGCGCCCACGCCTGGAATCCAAAACAAGAGGTATGGATGGGGTATGAGCGAAAGCGCGGCAAACTGGCCCTGTTAAACCACTGGCTGCGCCATCCCGAAGGGCAATTTTCTCACATTGTCGGTAACGCAACGGGCCCGGTAAACACGATCAAATATGTCATCACGCTGGATTGCGATACCGTGCAGCCACGCGACACCGCACACAAACTGATTGCAACGCTGGCACATCCGCTAAACCATCCGCAGTACGATCCTGCCTGCCAGCGTGTGGTTGAAGGCTATGGTATTTTGCAGTCGGGAATGGCAGAGGAGATCCCCCGTTACGGGCAAGGTCGTTATGCCCCATTGTTCAGCGGTGCGGCGGGTAACGATCCCTACACCATGATGTCATCCGACATTTATCAGGATCTGTTTGGCGAAGGCTCTTTTATTGGCAAAGGTATCTACGATGTGGATACCTTTATTGCCGCAACGCAACAGGTATGTCCGGAAGATTTGGTGCTAAGCCACGATCTGCTCGAAGGCTGTTATGCCCGTTCAGGACTGGTCAGCGACGTGCTGCTGTATGAACAGTACCCGAACCATTATCTGACCTATGTGGCACGCCGCACACGATGGATTCGGGACGACTGGCAATTACTTAACTGGCTGAAGCCCCAGGTAAGGCGTGCTGATGGCTCGCACAGTAAAAACCCATTGAGCCTGCTTTCACGTTGGAAACTGCTCGATAATTTGCGCCGCAGCCTGGTACCGCCTGCATTTTTAACACTGTTACTCTGCGCCCTGTTAGTCGTGCCCAACAAGGCCTATTGGCTGTCAGCGTTAACGTTGACAGTACTGCTGCCCACGCTGCTGTCCACGTTTCAGGACATCATCAGCAAGCCTCGGAGACGTCCGTTCGAGCAGCATGTGCGGTTAGTGATTCGCGGCGCACGCCAACGCTTACTGCGTATGGGCATCGAGATTCTCACTCTGCCGCACCGCGCAGGGTATTCGCTACACGCCATCGCCATCACCCTATGGCGACTGGGTGTCAGCCGACGTAATCTTAATCAATGGACCCCCTTTGCACAGTGCAACGCGCAACGCGAGACGACGCCAGGGCGTTTTTACCGCGCCATGTGGCTCAACGTAGCGACAGGACTGGCACTTCCGCTGCTTAGCGCACAGTTTGCGCCCCTGTCGCTGGCGGTGGCACTGCCTCTTGGGGCGCTCTGGTGTCTCACACCGCTACTGATGAGCTGGATGAGCCGCGAACCACAACGCCAGCGAACGGTGCTGACGAGCAGGCAGCAAAGACGACTGCGACAAAACAGCCGAAAAATCTGGGCATTTTTCGATACCTCTGTCACCGCAGACGACAACTGGCTGCCGCAGGACAATTATCAGGAAACGCCGCACGCGGTCATCGCTCTTCACCCACCAACATTGGTCTGTCGCTGATGGCAACGCTGACTGCCCGTGATTTCGGCTATCTGCCGCTGGAAGGCGCTCTGACACGCATCGCATCCACCCTGGATACGCTGGACAAACTGGAGCATTATCGCGGACATTTGTATAACTGGTACGACACTCGCACGCTAACCCCGCTGGCCCTGCGCTACATCTCCAGCGTTGACAGTGACAATATGGCCGGTCACCTGCTCACGCTGCACGCGGCCATGCGCTCACTGCGTGATCAGCCGGTTTTTGATGCCGCACAGGTTGTGGCCGGTCTTGATGATACGCGGCGGATTCTGGTCAGGCTCTGGGGCCGGAATGCGCCAACCACGCTGCGCCACTGTACTCGCGCTGCCTCACTCTCACCCACGGCCTTATTTGGCGAACTGGTGCACATGCGCGACCTCGCCAGTCGATTACTCAACCTGTGCCATGCGAATGAGGAGCAGGTTCAGCGCTGGGTTGAACGCCTTCATCAACAGTTGAGTGCGCTGTGCGACGCCTGGTCGACACTGCTTGGCTGGTTGCCAGTGGACTGGGGCGACGCCCGGTTACCGTCGTTCTCCTGGCTGGCTCAGGCCAGCCCTGCCGGTTCGGGAACGCCTGACGCAGACACCGTGCACGCAGTACACGCACAGCTTAGCCTGATGGCAGACATCGAACAGCGTCTGCACCAACACGCCCAGATGGATTTTGCGTTTCTCTACAATGTCACTACCAACCGGCTCAGCGTGGGATTCAGAGTTGAAAATAACGCGCCGAAGGGCACGTCATCACGCGTAACCGTCGAGGGCAATCGGATCTGTGGGGATGGGGAATTTCTGGCGACGTGCCGATTGTGCTGTTGACAGTCACCAGCGATGAAAGCATGACGTTGATCGCCACATTGGTTCAGATGCACCACTACTGGCGGCTAAAAGGCCTGAAGGTGGATATGGTTATCCTCAACACCCGTCAGGGTGGCTACCAGCAGGAACTGCATCACCGCATTATCAACCTGATCACCGCCTGCGCAGAAGGCAATCAAATCGACAAGTCGGGCGGCATCTTCGTGCGCAACGGTGAACAGCTCTCCGCCGAGGATCGCCTGCTGTTGATGAGCGTGGCGCATATTTTGCTCGACGATCGTGCTGGTGACCTATCGACACAGTTGACCCAAAAACTGTCCGGTACCGTTGCTCCTCAAACCACGCGAATAGCTCGAGCGACAGGAGATAGCGCGCACTATCATCCCTGGCATCCCGACACGCACAACCTGCAATTTTTCAATGGTCTCGGGGGATTCTCAGAGGATGGCCGGGAATACCACATCGTGTTGAACGAGGGTGACACGACCCCCGCCCCCTGGTCGAATGTGCTGGCTAACGCCCTGTTCGGCAGCGTCGTTTCAGAAGCGGGACAAGCCTACACCTGGTATGAAAATGCCCATGAATACGGGTTAACGCCGTGGGAAAACGATCCGATCAGCGACCGCTCTGGGGAGTCCTTTTACTTGCGTGATGAAGAGAGCAGTGCTGTATAGTCGCCAACCACGCTCCCCCTACGCGGTCAGGGGGCTTACCTATCGCGTCACGGCTTTGGCTATAGTGTATTTGCCCATCGCGAAACCGGTATTGACAGCGAATTAACCGTACTGGTCACGCTGGATGCCCCGGTGAAACTCGCTATGCTCACCCTTCACAACCGTTCAGGCGGTACACGCAAGCTTTCCGAAACTGGCTACGTTGAATGGGTGCTTAGCGTTTCTCGTCTTTCCAGCGCGCTGCATGTAGCGACGCGTCCGGCCAACGTGCACAAAGGCTGCGGAATTCTGGCCACTAACCATTACGTCAGCAACGGTTCGGAGCAAACGGCGTTTTTCTCCGTCAGCGGCGCGCAGTGTTCCTTTACAGTCGATCGGCGTGAGTTTCTCGGACGCAACGGATCGCGTTATCGCCCGGCAGCCATAGCCCATGGCACGCTGTCGGAGAAAACCGGAGCGGGGATCGATCCCTGTGCCGCCGTGCAGTCCGTTGTCACGTTGATCGATGGCGATCGGCAAACGCTAGTGTTCGCGCTCGGCATGGGTAACAACCCGCAGGAAGCTGAAGCGCTGATCGCGCGTTACCTGAATAAAACCGCCGCCCAGGGCGAGTTGGCCGACGTACACCGTTATTGGTACCAGATGCTTGATAAGGTCATCGTCAATACGCCCGATGCCGCCGTTAATCTGTTAGCCAACGGCTGGCTGCTGTACCAGACGCTGGCGTGTCGCATCATGGCGCGCAGCGGTTATTACCAATCCGGCGGTGCCTTCGGCTTTCGCGATCAGCTTCAGGACACGCTGGCACTCAGCCATGCCGCCCCCGAGCGACTACGCGATCAACTTTTAGTCTGTGCCTCACGCCAGTTTATTGACGGGGATGTACAACACTGGTGGCATCCACCTTTGGGCAATGGGGTGCGCACCCGCTGCTCGGATGATTATCTGTGGTTGCCTCTGGCGCTATGCCACTACGTGGAAACCACGGGCGATCTGTCCATTCTGGAACAGACGGTGCCCTATCTGGAAGGACGGCAACTGCTTCCCGGTGAAGAGTCAGCCTACGAGCAGCCAGTGGTCAGTGCGCAGTCTGAAACGCTATGGCAACACAGCGTGCGCGCTATCAAGCACGGGCTTGCCACCGGTCGCCACGGTTTGCCCCTGATGGGGGCCGGGGACTGGAACGATGGCATGAATCTGATCGATGCCATTGCCCAAAGCTGGTCGGTGCTGTCAGGCGCAGGTAACCCGCAACGCAGTGCACAGGCCATGAGGGCGTTGGATACCTACCTGGTCAATCAGAACACCGGCTTCATTCAACTACTGCCCCGCCCCATTTAATGGCAACGGGCCAAACCCGGGATACATTCAAGGCTACGTGCCCGGCGTGCGGGAAAACGGCGGACAGTACACCCACGGTGCGATTTGGGCGATCATGGCGTTTGCGCACAGCGGCAATCGGGCGCGCGCCTGGGAGCTTTGGTCGATGATCAATCCTATCAACCACAGTCTGACCCCGCACACTGCGGCGCGCTATAAAGTCGAACCCTATGTGATGACAGCGGATATCTACAGCGTCGAATCCCATACCGGGCGCGGCGGCTGGAGTTGGTATACCGGTTCGGCGGGCTGGGCCTATCGCCTGATTGTCGAAACGCTGCTGGGTGTGACACGCCACGGAGATGTTCTCACTATTGCCACCGAACTGCCCCACGACTGGCCAGCGCCAAGCACCACCGCCAGAATGGAGGTCAACAGATAAGACTCCCCGTAAGAGGCTTTGGCAGAATTGAGTTTCGACATCATTAAAAATGCCGCCACGGCGCACAACACTGCGGAAATCACATACACCCACAGCAGCACCCGGCGCGTATTGATGCCGGAATACCCGGTGGCGCGCTCATTGGAGCCGATAAGATAAATCGCCCTGCCCAGCGTGCTGCGCTCCAGCACCAGCCATAGCCCGATGGCAACTACCACAAACAGCCACATCGGGAGCGGCACACCAAACCACTGTGCGCGATTTAACCACAGCACCCATTCGGGATAATTGGCAATGGCGCTGCCGCCGGTAATCAAAATATTGATCCCCTTGAGCAACGTCATCATACCAAGCGTCGCCAGGATCGGCGACACACTGAGGCCCGCAATCAACACGCCGTTACACAGACCAATCATCGCCGCCGCCCCAACGCCCGCCGCCAGCGTGGCAACCATGGTCAACAGCGACGGCGGGTAGCTGACCGCCACCCATGCCATCACTAACGAGCAGGCATTCGCCGTCGAAATAATCGACAGTTTGATGCCACCGCACAGCATGGTGACAGCCATCGCCAGCGTTAATATACCGAGAACCGGTATCTGCGAGGCGATGGACTGAAAATTATTGACCGACCAAAACACCTCCAACATGGTGATGCTAAACCCAATCACTGTCAGCACCAGCAAGCCCATCAGGTAGGTTTCTACGTTCTCGCGCAGCGATATCTTCATAGCAGACTCCGATTTTGGTGCTGGCTCCACGCAGTGGCACTGATGCTGACCACAATGATGATACCGGTGATCAAGGTCTGCCAATAGGAAAAGACGCCCAGCAAATTGAGTCCATTCTGCAACACTGCCAGCAGGATCACCCCGAGCACGGTACCGATAAGCGTGCCACGCCCACCCACCAGGCTAGTGCCGCCTAGCACCACCGCAGCCAGCACCGTCAATTCGTAGCCCAGCAGTGAGTCCGGGGCGACGGTGCGCACCGTCCAGGATTGCACTACGCCCGCCACACCGGACATCAGTCCCATATAGCCATAAACAAACCATTGCAGCAGCAATACGCTAAATCCAAGGCGACTGGCCGATTCACGATTTCCACCCAAGGCATAAATCTTGCGTCCAACGGTGGTGAAATTCATGATAAAAGCGGTCAACGCCAGCACCGCGAACATGGTGAGCATGGGCAACCCCAGCCCATAGTCGTAACCATCAGCATCAGTGTACTTGAATAGCATAAAGCCTGACTCAAACCATGCGGGGAAGTCGTACAGCCACACCCCTTTGCTAAACCACAGCAGCAGACCGTAAAAGATGTTCAGCGTGGAGATGGTAATGATGATGGAAGGCACCCGCAGCCGATTAACCAGAATGGCATTCTCGCTGCCAAGCAGGATGCCCACACCGCCGGCAATCAGGTAAGCCACGACAAAATTGCCACCGATATCGCGCAGTATCAGCACCATCACATACTGCGCGATGATTGCCATGGCAGGAAACGAGATATCAATCCCTCCGGAAATCAGCACCATGAACAGTCCGCAGGCCAGAATAGTCAACATGGCGTAGTTGTTGACCAAATCGTACAAATTCCCCAGCGTCAGAAATTCATCGCTACGCCAGGCCAGTCCGATAAACAGTACCAGAATCAGCAACGCCAGCCAGACTTCATGCCGATAATTTTTTAAATCAGCCATTTACAACTCCGGCAATCCCCGTGGGGTTACTGGTGCCCGGGGTGAACGTATGATGGATTTCCCCCTGTTTCATCACCAGGATACGATGACTTTGATACCAGGCTTCATCCAGATCATCACAGATCATCAGGATGGCGATCCCTTGCGCAGCAAGTTCGCTGATGATGTGATAAATCCCGGCTTTATTGGCGATATAGACGCTGACCGTGGGACTGTCCAGAATCAGTACCCGTGGATCGATGGCCAGCCATTTGGCAATGGAAATGCGCTGCGCGTTGCCTCCCGACAGCGTGCTCACCGGCAAGCGTGGATCGGGGGCTTTGATACTCAGCGAGGCGATCAGCCGGTTCACTACCGCCTGTACCTGTTTTTTGCGGATCAGCCCGCAAGCATTGCGCACCTTATCGAAAATGGTGCTGATAATGTTGTCCTCAATGGACTGCGCCATCACCAACCCGCGTGACATACGGTCTTCCGACACATAGCCAATGCCTTAGCGCAGTGCGTCACGGTTGCTGCGCAACTGCACCGTTTGACCGTCGATGCGTATCTCTCCGCTGTCAGGGTGCGTCATACCAAACAGACTCAGGCAGAGCTCGGTGCGCCCCGCGCCCAGCAGTCCGATGATGGAAACAATTTCCCCTGCGCCGAGCGAAAACGAGATATCACGGTACTCGCCCACGCGGCTGAGCTGCCGCACCTCCAGCACCTTGCGAGCCGCATCACCCTGCCAGGGTTCGCGAATGTTGTAGTCAAAAGCTTGCCCGGTCATCAACATGCCGAGCTGGCGCGTACTCATTTCGTTGGTGGGATAGGTTCCCACCAGATTGCCGTCTTTTAGCACAGTGATACGATCGGATACCGCCATGACCTCTTCCAACCGGTGGCTAACAAACACCACGCAGTTGGCGCACCACGTGCAGCAACCCTTCCACTTCCTGATGCGTCAAGGAGGCGTTGGGTTCATCCATAATGATCAGCCTGGCATCCTGCGCTAACGCCCGGCAGATCGCCACCAGTTGGCAGCGCGCAATCGAGAGCGACTCCACCTGCGCATCGAGCGGTAAGTTGACGTTGATGCTCGCCAGCGCGCGCTCTGCGATCTGGCGCAGCGCCTTGCGTTTCACCAGCAGGCCGTGGTGATAGTGGTTGATAACGATGTTTTTCCAAATGCTCAAATTAGGAAACAGTGATAAGTTCTGATAAATCACCTGGATGCCCTGCGCCACTGATGCACCTGGCGTCAATTTAGGCCAGATTTTACCGCCCAGCGCAATGCGCGCCTTGGCATCCGGCTGGTATTATCTTGATGAGCGTCGACTTGCCGTAGCCGTTTTGTCCGGCGAGGCAGTGCACTTCGCCCGGCATAAAGGTGAGCAAAATATCATTGAGCGCACGCGTGCCATGAAACGTTTTACTGACATGGCTCAGGGACAGGAATGGTTCCATAACACCCCCTGGCAAACAGGAAAGCGGGGCGCCCCGAATAAGCATAATCAATAAAGCGTATCGATATTTTCTTTAGTCACCAGCAGCACTTTATGGAAACTAATGATACGTTTTTCGTTATCTACATCCGCTTTGCCGAGATTTTCAACTGAGAACCCCTCGGCGATCGCTTCACCGTTAAGCAGCGTGCTCGCAACCGCCGCTAACGCATAGCCTGCACTGGCAGGATCGTAGGTAATGCCCGCAGTGATATCGCCGCTTTTGATCAGCGAAGCCGCTTGCGACGGGATCATCATGCCGTACACCGCCACTTTATTTTTCGCGCGTTTCTCCTGCACCGCACGCCCGGCACCGATGGGGCCGTTTGAACCGAAGGAAACCACAGCTTTCATATCCAGATAGGCGCACATCAAATCCAGCGTAGTGCGACGCGAATCATCTACGCTTTCCGCCACCGACATACGCTTGGTGACTTCAAACATGTCGGGATAATGCTCTTTCTGGTATTTCACCAGCAAATCAGCCCACAGGTTATGCTGCGGCACCGTCAGGCTGCCCACATAGATGACGTAGCCCCCTTTTTCTCTCATACGTTTCGCCATCTGCTCCACGTATTCCGCAGCGAATTTTTGGTTATCAATGATTTCCACATCCCAGTTGGCACTGGGCTGCCCCAGTGATTCGTTGGTCAACACCACGATGCCGCCATCACGCGCTTTCTTGAACACGGGTTCCAGCACGTTGGCATCATTCGGCACGATTGTAATAGCATTGACTTTGCTGGCTATCAGATCCTCGATGATTTTGACCTGTTGCGGCGCATCGGTACTGGCTGGCTCCATCTGGGTCGCGTTGACATTGAAATCTTTACCTGCCTGAACGACACCTTCGCCCATGCGGTTGAACCAGGGCATGCCATCCACTTTTGCGATATTCACGACCGTTTTTTGTTCTGCATAGACTGGTGTTGCGATAAGCGACATGCCCAACAGCAGGGAGGACACTACGCCACAGAGAAGACGTTTTTTCATCATTTTCAGCCTCGTTACTCACCATTTGCCAAGGAACTGCGCCACAGTGACTTACCCGTGATGCGGTATTCCACATAACGCTGCCGCGTCATCTGCCGATGGAAGTTATTTTTTCAGCTTACGTTTATTGTCTAAGTAGGGTGATTTTTCAGTAAAAAATCCAAGAAAGGGTAATCTTGGGGCGGACAACGAGAAATGCAGTTTCCTGCTATTTATATGGATAAACACCCCATCTCGTCAGAATGTGATGCAACTCACATTGTTAACATCAATATAATAAGCAACAGAATAATGTGATGACATCATTCATAAAAAATCGCTTTTTATCCTTCAAGCATAGTTGAAACTAGGCTCGAGGAAAGCGGTCATCTGCGGCAACGATCACATTGTAATGCGCCTGTTCGACATTGCACTCAGCATAGGGCAATGTGCTGTCACGCGCGTTGATACTCAATTGTTGAATCAGATTTTCAGAAATAAGGTGGGTAAAGCTTTCCCATTGTTCAAAAGACATATCAGATAAATAATCATTGCCACTTTCCTGATATTTTATTTTCCTCAATGCTTCTGGTAATGCCTCTCTCACCCCCGTGGCGAATAGAGCGTAAAATAACCGTTAGCAATGGTATTGTTGTAAATCATCGCATCAACACATTCCCCATCAGCGATAGGAAAATAACCGTAAATCTCGCCCATGCTAGCGATGGCACTTTTTATCGCTAGCTGTATTTTAGATTCCCAATCAGTCGTTTTTATTTCCTGCAAAATAATCGATTTATCGACCTCCAACCAATTTTCATTTCTATCTCGTAGCATCAAGGCCGCCCAAAACTGGCAGGCACCATCTTGAGGCAATGCATAGCGCAGTTGGCGGTTGTTGTCGTTGAAAGTGGCGTAATTTAGCGCATCAAACTCTCCTTGGTGTGGTGTATACCATTTCGGTTTAACGGGCAAATGATCGAGTTGCATGATCTTTTCTTTCACCAAAGCCGGTATATTATCCGCAAAGAGTCCTTCGTCCTTGAGGCGAGTGCAGGCAATGAACAGCAACGTAAACCGGTCTTGTAGAAACGTATTGTTGATCCACTGGGGGAAATCTGTGATTAACGATTGACACTGGGCACGCGCCTTTTTGGCTACGTTGGCAGTACCGTCTTCATCCTGGCACACGATACGACAGAGATAATCCAGGGCGAGTGTTGCAATTTCACCTTTTCCAAGGGCGATATTTTGTAATAACTCAAGACTTTCACAACAATTATTTTTTGCCCGGAGGTATACGCTATCAAGATGTTCTTTGACCGAAATACCATCACCTCTATCACAATGTAAAGGCGTCCCCTCGATAGCCGCTGAAATAAGCACGCCGAGCTGATGACTATGCGCTTCTGAATCATATAAGGGAGGTGATCGAATAATTGTTGAGTACGATCGATGCGGTATCAATATAGACATGAGGGTAACTTAGCGTGTTGAACAGATACTGATTTTTACACCGTTAACACAATATATTCATTCAAAAAATAGGCCGTTATTTTTTAACGGCTATTATTTCTCTTCATGACAAGAGCGCATTGACGCAATCTACCGCTATAACCCTTTGTAACGCAGAGGCATACGCCGAATACCGGTATGTTTGTTGCTGCGGACCCACTCCACGGGGCCGTTTAATGCGAAGGCATGAATGTGGTTTAGCAATTCCCGAAAGACAATCCGCATCTCCAGCGTCGCCAACTGCGCCCCCAGACAGCCGTGTCCCCCGCTGCCGAACGCCAAATGGGAATTTTTCTCCCGGCAGATATCAAAGGCGAAGGGGTTTTCGAACTGCTGTTCATCGTGATTGGCCGAGGCCCACCACAGCGTCACTTTCTCGCCGGCTTTGATGCGTTTACCCGCGACGTCAACATCGCGCGTGGCGGTGCGGCGGTTGTACGGCGTGGTAGAGGTCCAGCGTAAAATTTCCTCCAGTGCCCGGTTCATTCGCTCAGGTTCTCGTTGTAACAGTTGCCACTGCTCCGGATGCTGAATAAACGCCAGTATTCCGCCCGCAACGGCATTACGCGTGGTTTCCAAACCGGCCACCATCACCACGCTAAACACCATCACCTGCTCCATCGGGGTCAAGCTGCCCAGGTCAGCGGAAAGTTCTCCCGCAATCGCCAGCGAAACAATATCATCACCGGGTACCTGACGGCGTTGTTCCACAAACTGCTGTGCATAAGCCATAAACTGCTGCATGCCTTGCTGACTGCTGACACTGCTCTGCCCCAATTGACGATCGGAATAATCAAGCACCGCGTTAATCCAACCTGAGATCGGGTGCCGATCTTCAGGAGGAATCCCGACCAAATGTGCGATGGCAAACAGCGGAAGTTCGGCGGCAATATCCGACACAAAATCGCCTTCGCCTTTGGCTAACGCACTCACGACAGCCTGACGCGCCGCCACAGTAAGAATGGGCTCCAATGCAGCGACGCACCCACGGGTAATCCCCGGAGCCATCAGACGTCGCAACGCTTTATGGCGCAGATCGTCCATCATATTAATACGGTCCCCGACCCTGCGGCGCAGAGAAGATCCTCAATCATGGTTCCACCCCCGGCACGATCGCCGCCTCGATGCGAGGAAAAGGTATCGATATCTCTGGCGAGCAGTACAATATCCTGATAGCGTGTGAACACCCAAAAACCCTCGTTATCAGGCGTCAACGGAGTGACCGGATGATACAGCGTGCCACCACTTTGTCGTAATTGCGTGAAAACGGAATGGGGAAAGCCTTGAGAGAACAGCGTCAAATCCGTCAAATCAACGTCAGGCAGCGGCCAACGCGTAGCACAATGCTGACTATCACACAGAGGCTCAGACATCATCGTCTCCTTATCCTTCTCGGGGATGTACAATGCGCCATCCTTCAGCGCGCACTTTTGCCTGCCAAAAAGCCGCGTAGCGTCCGTTCATGGCCAACAACTGTTGATGTTTGCCCTGTTCCACAATCTGCCCGCGATCAAGCACTAATATGTGATCCGCATTGCGGATGGTGTGCAACTGATGCGCGATGACCAGCATGGTACAGCGGCCACGCAATGCATTAAGCCCCTGAGCGATCGCTTCCTGATTTTCCGGGTCCAACGCACCGGTTGCTTCATCCAGCAGCAGGATTGGCGCATTCTTTAGCAATGCGCGCGCCAGTGCGGCACGCTGACGTTCACCGCCCGACAACAAACCTCCCCCTTCGCCAACCCGGCTATCCAGCCCCAACGGTAAGCGCTGCACCACTTCGTCCAAACGCGCCAGTTTCAGGACTTTTTGCAACGTGTCATCATTAGCCGCAGGGTTTCCCATCAGCAGGTTTTCACGCAGGGTGCCTCTAAACAGATAATTGTCCTGAAACACTTGCGAAATCATGTTCATGTGTTGCACGATCGGGAAGTGTTTTACATTAATGCCCCCAATAGCAATTCCTCCGCTATCCGGATCGAAAAAACGGGCAATCAATTTGGTCAAGGTGGTTTTCCCTGAGCCGGATGCACCCACCACGGCGGTCATGCTATTGGCTGGCAGCGTCGCAGAGACATTTTGCAGCACCCGAACGCCGCGCACAGCGCTACGCTCCAGTCGAAAAAAATGGTTGCCACCACCACAACCACGGGCGTGATCACCGCCCTTAACAAGGGGGTTAACTGGTGGGCTGGCAATCCGAGGATCTCCATCACGCCCAGACTGAGCAACAGGCCCAGGCGGCTGGTATTGGCGCGCACGAACCAGCCTAACGTAGATCCAGCAGGGCGCGAATGATGGGCACCACCAGCACAAATGTCAGCCCCTGCAAAACAGCACATAGACGGGTAAGCGCGCCCCGCACGACATAAAGGGTGCCATCATCACTGTGACGATGCGATCGCTGTGCTTCTCCATGGTACGCGTGGCCATAACGGCGGGCACATTACAACCAAAGCCGACAATCAAGGGCACGAACGCTTTGCCCAGAAGCCCAATGCTGCGCATGAAGCGGTCCATAACAAACGCCGCACGCGCCATGTACCCGGAATCTTCAAGATAGGAGAGGAAGAGATAGAGGCAGCCGATAACCGGAATAAAGGTAGAAACCGTTTGGATCCCCCCGCCAATGCCATCTGCCACTAGCGTCGCCAGCCACTCTGGCGTGTTAATAGCACGCAGCAGCGTCCCTAATCCATCAACCAGCAGCGCGCCGACAAACTGATCGAAAAAGTCGATAAATGCACTCCCCACTTTGATGGTGAAGATAAACATCAGGTACATCACCAACAGGAAAATCGGAATGCCGAAAAAGCGATGCAGTACCACACGGTCAATTTTATCGGTGAGCGTCGCGGAGACATTGCTGCGGCGAATCACCACCTGATTAGCGATAGATGAGACAAACTGATAACGCCCATCGGCAAGAAAGATATCCAGTTCATCGTCATAGGTTTCTGTGAGCGTGGCAACCTGTGCATCCATCTCTGCCAACAGCGGTGCTCAGACAATAGCTGCACACCCACAGCAAATAATGACGCAGCAGCAACGCGTGAGATTTCCCCATCAGTCTGGTCAGGCGCATCAACAGCATATTGCCTCCTGTTGCCCTTGTTGTGCTGCCCACAGCCGCGCATATTCACCGCCACCGGCCAGTAAATCAGTATGGCTCCCTTGCACGTCAATGCGGCCATGCGACAGCACGACATGTTGTCTGCGTGCGTGATGGTATCCAGCCGGTGGGCAATCACCTGCACCACCTGACAACGTTGATGCGCGATCAATGGATTGAACGCAGCCTGTATCGCGGCTTCTGATTCGGCATCTGCCTGCGCGGTAGGCTCATCCAGCACCAGCACGACGGGTTGTAGCAAGAGTGCTCGTGCAATGCTGACCCGCTGTGCCTCACCGCCAGACAGTGTGGCATCATCGCCGTATACCGATTGATAACTGAGCGGCAAACACAGGATGCGTTCGTGAATATGCGCCGCCTTGGCAGCCGCAGTAACCTGCTCTTCACTGGCCTGGGGATCGCCCAGCGCGATGTTGTCATACACGCTCATGCGTAACAGTTGCGTATCCTGAAACACAGTACCGATCTGGCGGTACAAATGTCGGCTGTCAATCTGGCTCAACTCAATGCCCCCTAACGTGATTTGGCCACGATCGGGGACATCAAAGCGCAACAATAAGCGCGGTTACCGTACCTGGAGAGAGCATCAGCGAGATGTTGTGTAACAGAGGCGAGCGGGGCTGATAACCAAAATCAATCTGATCAAACACCACTTCGTTATTCTGAGGGAACCGGCTTGGTATCGGTTCCGGTTGCAGCGGGATCGTCAGCAACGTGGCAAGCCGCCTTAACGCGGCTTTCGCCATGCGCAAAGATTGTGCACTGTGGCTCAGCGTGGTGACGCACAGAGATCCCAAGCGCAATCACCAGAAATGGTAACAGTTCTGTCATCCCGAGCATCCCCTGGTGCATAAACCCTATACCGCCGACCAACATCAACAAGGTAATCGGCGCGATGATCACGGCAGACAAGCACTCGGGTTTGATCAACGGCAGTGCCCAATCCAGGGAAAAACGCTGAAAATCCGATGTTGCCCGACTGTAAGCCTGGTGGGCTTTACCACTGAGACCAAAGGTCTTTACCACGGTGATGCCCTGCACGTACTCCACCACCGATTGGTTCACCTGTGCCAGCGCCGTGCCGTATTCCGGCATTTTGCGTTGACACCCCTTCTGCACCTGACGGTAGAACACCATAAACAGCAACAGCGGCACCAAGGCAACCAGCGTCATGTGCCAGTCAACCCACCGCAGATAGCCGTAGACAAACAGCAACGTAGCGCTCGCATTGGTGATATTAAGCCAGGCGTGCGCCACCAGATGATGAATCGCCGTGACATCATCCTGAAGTCCTTGTTTGATCCGCCCGCTGCTCTGGGCAGTAAACCAGCCGAGCGGTGCCTGAGATAAACGTTGCGCTAATTGGCGGCGTAGCGACAAGGCCAAATGATTATCGGCCAGATGGGTAATCAGTTCCGCCAGACTGCGCAGGGCCAAACCGGAAGCCAGACAGACGCAGGCCAGCATAATTACGCGCCAGGACCCTGATGCCGCGTTAACGACGCACCCATCAGCACCTTAATCAATTCACATAATTCAACCAGCGGGACCAATACCAACCCCGCAGAAAACATTTGCAGCAGAGCGGCAAGCGCAATCCACCACCGAATAGGCGCTAACAGTGACGTCGGTTTGATACTCTCAAGCGAATCAGTAGGTGACGATATAGGGATTATCGGCTCCGTCATTAACGAGCTCTCCTTGTTGCTGGGGTAATGAAGGGGTGATGCCCGACGCTGGGCTAAGCAGTAACACCCGATGACACAACGCACGTACACTTTCCACCTGATGCGTGATCAGCAACAGTGCCATGTGATGTTCATGGGAAAGTCGTTGTAAAAAACAAGAATTTTTCTGGCGGTGAGCGCATCCAGCGCTGAAGTGACTTCGTCACAAATCAAGATGGCGGGTTTAGCTGCCAGCGCGCGTGCCAGTGCAACCCGCTGCAATTCCCCGCCGGAGAGTTGTGCCGGAAAGCGTCGCGCATAAGCGGCGGGCAAGACCACCACAGCCAGCAAGTGTTCGACACTGTGCTTCTGATGGGTGCCATAACGCCGCAATGCCTGTTGTAACTGTGCACCAACGCGCCGAAAGGGATTGAGAGTCCGAGCCGGGTCCTGCGGTACCAGCGCCACCGCCTGCTGTTGATAACGTTGACGCTGTCTAACCGCCGTCGCCAACGGTTCCCCCGCTAAGTACAGCATTCCTTGTCGCGGTGCCAGAAGGCCTATCACGGTTTTAGCCAGCGTGCTTTTCCCCACGTCAGACACCCCGTGTAATGCCACCATTTCTCCGGCATAAAGCTGCAAAGACAACGGCGGCAGCGGGTTTCCAGAGCACGGTAGAGCCAGCAACAGACGATCGAGTTCAAGCACCGGGGCAGCGCGCGTAGCGACCGGCATAGCGATCGGTGCAATATCCGGTGCCTGCCACTGCTTCAACAAGGGAACATCATTCTGAGCAAGTAGGCTGGTCATGGGGCCATATGCCTGCTGCTGCCCTTGCTCTAACACCAGGATATTAGTTGCCAGGTTGCGCACACTGGTCACATCATGGCTGATAAGGAGCAACGCACCGCGATACTGTCGCTGCCAGCGACTGAGCAACGCCATCATGCTATAGCGCTGTGCGTCATCGATTCCGGCGAAAGGTTCATCCAACAGGAGTAATCGAGACCGTTTGAGCAGCACGCGAATTAACGCCACGCGCCGCCGTTGACCACCAGACAGTTGATACGGATAACGATGCAGGAAGGTGTTATCCGTGGGTAATCCCATTGCGTGCAATAACGTGACGGCGTCACTTAATGCTTCAGGTGTTTTGATACAAACTCCAGCAACAGTTGCTCAACACGCTGAGTGGGTACCAGTTCCTGTGCCGGATCCTGCCCCAGCCAGGCGCACTGCTGTGCACGTAACCTTCGTAAACGCTCAGCGTCGGCGTCATGCACTGCGCAACCGCAACAGAAGATCTCCCCCGCTACCCTACGCATTCCCGGGGCAAACTCTCCGAGTAGCGCACGAAACAGGGAACTCTTTCCCGCCCCGCTGCACCCAACAACGGCCAAGGCTTCATCGGCATCAAGACAGAAAGAGATGCCAGCCAGCATCGGGTTACCTGCGGCGTCATCAACGCCTAATTTCGCTACCTGCAACACCGACGACATCATCTGTGCCCTCGGCGGTCAACGGCCCGATTGATCAACATCATAACGCAGGCGATGCTGACGGCAGGCAAGGACAGGGCACAGGGATTGAGCGCCATTCCTTCCAGGCTCTCTCGGACCATACTGGCCCAGTCATTCCCCTGCCCGACTGCATTGATGCCAAGAAAACTGGCAGCGGAAAACAGATAAAACGCGCCCACCAACCGTGTTGCCCCATCACCCAACAGCGCCGGGTATACCCCCGGCAGGATTTCACGTCGAAGCAATAGACCGGTAGAATCGCCAGCAGCACGGGCCACCATGACGTAATCACTGTCCAGCATTGGCTCAGCCAACGTGCGGTAAAAGGTGCGTTCAGCAGTATGATAGCGAATAGCAGCGTTAGGGGTGAGGGTCCGAGTGCGTAATAGGTCATCATCACGATCAATAACGGCGGCAACATCAGGATACTGTCTAACAGCGCCGTCAATGAATACCCGCGATCGGGTAGCACCAGCAGCCCCAAGCCCGTAACGAGACCAACCATGGACCCCGCGAACGTAGCCATCAGCGAAAATAGCAGCATGGCAACGCCGCCGTGCAAGGTACGGCTTAGCACATCGCGCCCCAGCCCATCGGTTCCACACCAAAACAGCGCATCCGGCGATTGCCACGGCAATCCTACGCTACGCGCCGGATCATAAGGCGCTAAAAACGGCGCGAACAGAACGCACAACAGCACCAATAGCACCGTTTTCATGCCGTTCTACGCCGCGTTATCAGGGTGGAAAGGATATCCGCCACCAGCCAGCACACAGCGGTATTCAGCGCCAGCAGCATCACAATCGCCTGAAGTAATGCGCCGTCTCGGGCATTAAACGCATCAACCCACATGCTGCCCAAGCCGGGGTAGCCAAATAGACGCTCAACCACAATCGCCCCGCCCAACAGATAAGGAAGGGTGACAGCAACAATTGGAATAAGCGAAGCCGCCGCGTTCGGCAATAAATAGTCGCGCAGCAGAGCTCCCGTCGTCACACCGTTTAATCGGGCACTGATGAACCACGGTGCCTGAACCTGCTGCAACAGCGTAACGCGTACCATCCGCAGCAGGTAACACCCGGCAACCAGCCCTAACGTCAACGTAGGCAGCACCAGATTACGCACCTGCTCGGCGATACTAGCGGTGTCTGCCATCAGGGATACCGCAGGCAATACCCCCAACCATACGGAAAAGATCAGAATGAGCAGTGTGGCAATCACAAACTCAGGGATACTCAACCCAGCCAGGGCCAGGGCGGATAACCATCGATCGGGCCATGCCCTGTGACGGAGCGCCGCGACAATCCCTCCGGAGAAGCCCAGCAGCAACATCACAACAGCCGCAACGGCCGCAAGCGTGGCACTTCGCTTCATGGCGGGCAGGACCACATCTGTCACGGGCCGCTGGCTCATCAGTGAACGGCCCCACTCACCGCTTAACGCGCCCTTCAACCAGTGCAGATAGCGCTCCATTACCGGTTTATCCAGCCCGTATTGATGACGCCAGTAGGCCAGAGCCGGCGGTGTTGCCCGCTCGCCCAGCGCCCTGTTCACCGCGTCACCGGGTGCGGTTGCCACCGCATAAAACGTCAGTACGCTCACCAGCCACAGCGAAAACAGCGTGGTCAACACCCGCAGCAGGCAGAATCGCTTCAGATTAACGACCATTTGCCCGCGAGCCTTTTATCCAGTCAGCATCGCCAAACAGCGGTACACCCTGACTTAATTCCACGCCCTGCAAGTCAGCAACCGCCGCTGACAATTGATCCCGGTACCCCCACACCAGATAGGGCCCATCATGCATGACTTGCCTTTGTAATTGCTGCAACAGTGGTTGCTGTAACGACGGTTCGGGCGTAGCGCGCAGGCGGGTCACTCGCTCTGCCATACTGGAGGGATACCATTCCCCGTAGTTATACGGATTATTGTCGCCGAACAGCACAGGTAGCGCGGCGACAAAGGGGCGATTGAGCGCAAACATCGCCATTAACGGTGTTTGATGGAGTCGCCGAATATCACTGAGATAGTCTGCCGGGTAAAGCCGCACCAGCGTCAACGTAACGCCGATCTCCGCAAGTTGCTGGCGCAGTAGTTCGGAGGCGTTGTTAAGCCCCGGGGTCAAATCGGTCGTCACCAACGTCAATGTGGTAATGCCTTTTTGCGCAAATACCTGACGAGCCGCCTCAACATCGTGTTTTATCGGCCAGGCCAACGTATTCCCGCCGGGCAAACCTTGACCAAACAGATCGTTACCCGGATAGCCATACCCTTCCAGCACCACATCCACTAACTGTTGGCGATTCACCAGTGCCTTCAGAGCCTGACGCACTTCAACATCGTTAAAGGGCAGAATACGCGTGTTCATGGAAAAATAGAAAGCGTTGGCACCGACGATACCGCTGCGCAGCACGCGATATTTAGGCTGTCCGTTCAACATGCGCGCACTGCTCACGGGGATATCAAACGCATAATCAGCGGCACCGCTCAACAACGCATTGACACGCGCAGCCGCATCGGCCAAGGGACGAATGACGATGCGCTCAAAGTAAACGGCAGGCTGCCAGGCATACGGATTACGCGTGAGTTCAGCACCGTTGATACCGTCAAAGAGACTCACTTGCCAGGGACCGCTGCACACCTGGAAATCGCCGGTCTGCGGACCGGCTTTCCACACCATGCTGGCCGCCGCCAGCACCGCGGGTACCAGATCGGCGCGCGGATGTCGCAGTTGTAACGTCAGCGTCAATGCATTCGTTACGGCACTCTGCGTAAAATCAACATCCTGAAAGAAACTGCCAAAACCGATGGACTGCGACAGCTGCTGTAGGCTGGTTAACACGTTGGTTGCCGATAAGCGACTGCCGTCAGAAAAATAGACATCGGAGCGCAAGCGTATCGTCCAGCGCGTGGCATCCTCATTCAGCTCAATGGCCGTAGCCAACTGGTACTCCAGCCGCCCATTGCGCCACCGAACCAGCACATCACACACGTTTCCCATCACCGCCCAGGGAAAGTAGGTTTGTGCCTGACCATATTCCAGCGTCTCATTTTGACTACCGAGCATGACCACCCGTAGCGTTTTGTCATCGCGCGTGGTATCAGCGACGTCACTATGTATCCAAAAGAACCCAACGGCTGCAACCAGCAGAGTAAGAAGTACAACAACCCGCAGTATTATTCTCTGTTTTCTCATCCGAATCCTGAATCCTGATAATGCCAGCGTGCACTGCGCCGTACGGCACAACGGCTACATGTGTACCTTCATTCCAGCATCGATTACTCGCCCGTGTCCCACGGTGACTACGTTCACGCCGGGCATATAGCTTATGCAGGTATACTGGGGCCACTCATTCGTCAGATTTTGCGCAAACAGGTACACATCCAGTGACGGGAACTCTAACCCAGCCCTGAGATTGATCTGGCGATAAGCGGGCAGCGTAAAGTTGTTATTCACATTCGCCTCACGCTGAGCGATAAACTGGTGCTGTGCCAGCGCAAACACATTGGCGTCAGGGATCCCCAACGCGTCGGCAGAGTCGTAATAGGTCAAGGTCATCGAGGTGGTAAAACTGGGAACCGCAGGAACACGATAGCCATCACGCGCTCCGGTTTTATCAGCCACGCTGGTGGACACATTACGCAGTTCTGCATGGGTGAATCCGACGCCGCCGCCAAATCGCCAGTGCTCCGCCACTTGCCATCCTCCGTCCAACTCCGCGCCATAGCTTGCGGTATCAATGGATTGTGGTGTAAAGACCATCGAATTCTTTTCTTTGGCAAACAGGTGCTCGTTTCGCACCTGGTTTTAAAACAGCGCCAGATTCCATTCACCACGCCCACCAGCGACACAGTTCTTGCTTCCGACCTCATAACTCCACGACGAAGACGCCTGATAGGGGTCATACCGCAAGCCGCTGGGGGCATTATTGGTGAAGTTGGGAAACCCTCCACTTTTGGTACCTCGCGCCACGCTGGTTATGTAAGCACAGAGGTTTTAGTTCCACGCACTTTTTGAGATTTCCGGGTTTTCAGCCATCAGCCG
>NZ_PEHF01000057.1 GCF_015762685.1 Candidatus Symbiopectobacterium sp. 'North America'
CTGAAAGAAAAACACCCTGTCAGCGTACCGCTACAGGGTGGGGGTGACCATCTCATTAACCCCCATGTTTCAGCGCCTGCGTGGCTATCGCTTTCTGAAGATGCGCACGGATAGCAACGGGGTGCTCGTCGGCTTTGATGGCGTTGCCGCCCACATTGCGCGCGTGCACCAGTTCGGCCAGTGCGATCAGATTGGCCCCGGCACCTTTGCCAAATACCCGGTGCGTGAATTGCTGGGCCTGTCTGCCGCCGACCTACAAGCGATTGAACACGCCGCGATCAACAGCCTGGGGAGTGCTGTCCCATGAGTGCCGAATTGATGCGCCTGCTGGCGAATATTTTACGCGTTGGCGTGGTGGCGGAAGTGAACCCGATAACCTGGCGCGTGCGTGTCAAAAGCGGCGAACTGGTTACCGACTGGTTGCGCTGGAATACTCAACGTGCCGGTGCGTTCAAGGTCTGGATCCCGCCTGCGGTGGGGGAACAGGTCTGGTTAGGTTGTCTCGGTGGCAACCCGGAAACCGCCGTCATTATCGGCAGCCTGTACAGCGACGAGAACCCCGCGCCGGGTAGCAGTCTGCAAGAGATTGTCATTACCGCACCGGACGGTGCCCGCTTTCGCTATGACGCGGCCGCCGGTGCGCTGGAAGCCGTCGGCATGAAAACCGCGCAGGTGAGCGCCCAAACCCGTATCACCCTGGACACGCCGGAAGTGATTTGTACCAACAAGTTGACGACGGGCACGCTGGAAGTACAAAAAGGCGGGAAGATGAGCGGCAACATTGCACACAGCGGCGGCGCGTTCACCTCCAACGGCGTGCAGATTGACGACCACGATCATGGCGCCGTGCAGCACGGTGGCAGTTGGACGGAGGGCACCCGATGAGTGCGCGTTATACCGGCATGAACCCCGACGGCGTTGGCGTGCTGACGGATACCGATCAGTTATGGCATTCCGTGCGCGACATTCTGACCACGCCGCTGGCGTCTCGCGTCATGCGCCGTGAATACGGCAGTCTGGTGCCTGACTTGCTGGATGCGCCGCAGAACGCCGCAACACGACTGCAATTGATGAGCGCGTGCGTGATTGCCCTGGCGCGCTGGGAGTCGCGGATTGCGCTGAATGCGGTTGATATCCGGTTTTCACCCACGGGCGCAACAGACGTTGAACTGTCAGGTCTGATCACCGAAAGCATGCAAACCGTGCGCACCACAATGACACTCAAGGGGGTAATCAATGGCAACCGTTGACCTATCGCAACTGCCCCAACCACAGATCATTGAAACACTGGATTTTGAAGTGATCCTTCAGGAAGTGAAAGCGCTCATGATTGCGGCATTTCCGGTGGAACAGCGCGCCTCGGTGGCGGCAGCGCTTGAACTGGAATCCGAGCCGTTAAATGTGATCGCGCAGGTCATTGCCTATCGCGAAATGATGTTACGCCAGCGGATTAACGAAGGGGCCGCTGCGTGCATGCTCAGCCATGCGGTGTTCTCCGACCTGAATAATCTGGCGGTGAATCTTAACACCCAGCGCCTGACCATCACGGAGACCACAGATATCGCTGATGCGGTGATGGAAAGCGACAGCGCATTTCGTCTGCGCGCGCAGTCTGCCTTTGAAGGGCTAAGCGTGGCGGGCCCGACGGGAGCCTATGAATATTTTGCCAAGAGCGCCAGCGGCCAGGTTGCCGACGCCAAAGCGATCAGCCCGTCACCGGCCACGGTAGTGGTATCCATTCTTTCGAGTGAAGGGGATGGCAGCGCCTCACAAACGTTGCTGACGCAGGTCAACGCAGCGCTCTCTGCGGAAGATAAACGCCCGGTGGCTGACCGGCTGACGGTACAGAGCGCAGAGATCATCAGCTACGCGATTAACGCGCGGCTCTACCTTTACCCCGGTCCGGAATCGGAACCCATCACCAAGGCCGCACAGGATTCACTGCGTGACTGGATTGGTAACCAGGGCAAGATTCGGCGTGATGTGGCCCGCTCCGCGATAATGGCCACCTTGCATGTACAAGGTGTTCAGCGCGTTGAAATCATCGCGCCCGCATAGGACATGGTGATCGGTGACACTCAGGCGGCGTATTGCACGGGTTTCACCCTGTTGGAAGGGGGGACGGATGAATAACGATCTGTTGCCACCCTCTGCCAATGCCTTTATGCGCCATGCCGCAGCGACCAGCCAAATCCTGACGGAAATGGCGGTTGATCTGAATACCTTGTGGGATGGCGAGAAATGCCCGGTAGACCTGCTGCCCTTTCTGGCCTGGGCGTTGTCCGTTGACCGCTGGGATAAACGCTGGTCAGAACAAACCAAGCGCCAGGTGATTAAATCGGCCTGGTTGATACATCGCCAGAAGGGCATCATTTCCGCTCTGCGCCGTGTTGTTGAGCCGTTTAGTTACTTGCTGCGCGTGATCGAATGGTGGCAAACCGGCGGCGTGCCGGGAACTTTTCATCTTGATATCGGTGTGCAGGACAGCGGTATTACCGAGGAAACCTTTTTAGAGATTGAGCGGCTGATTGCTGACGCCAAGCCGCTTAGCCGTCACTTGCTGGGGCTCAATATCACGTTGGATACGCAAGGTGCGGCGTATGTCGCGGCCAGCGTTTACGACGGCGATGATTTGACCGTATACCCCTATTTCCCTGAAACCATCACCGTGTTTTCACCGGACTGTACCGGTGCAGGCATTCATGTGATTGATACGATGAGCATAACCGTATGAGTACAAAGTATTTTGTCCTGTTAACCAACATTGGCGCAGCCAGGCTGGCAAACGCAACAGCGCTCGGTTCGCGCCTGGATATCACGCATATGGCAGTCGGTGACGGCGGCGGCGTATTACCGACGCCAAACCCGGCACAGACCAAGCTGATTAACGAGAAACGCCGTGCGGCCATCAATAGCCTGCGTGTCGATCCCGACAACGCCAATCAGATTATTGCCGAGCAGGTGATCCCTGAGAACGAAGGTGGTTTCTGGATCCGTGAACTCGGCCTTTTTGATGCTGAAGGTAATTTGATTGCGGTTGCCAACTGCGCTGAAACCTATAAGCCACAGTTGCAGGAAGGCAGCGGACGCATTCAGACCGTGCGCATGATTTTGATTGTCTCCAGCACAGAAACGGTATCACTCAAGATTGATCCGGCGGTAGTGCTGGCAACGCGTGGCTATGTGGATAGCGCGGTAATTGAGGTGAAAGCCTATGCCGACAATGTGATGAAAGCGCATCTTGCCGCTGCTGATCCTCATACACAGTATGCCCCTAAAGCCAGCCCCGCGTTGACAGGAACGCCCACGGCACCAACGGCATCGCAGACCGTTAACAACACTCAGATTGCGACCACGGCATTTGCGAAGGCGGCTATCGCGGCGTTAGTGGCTTCATCACCGGCGGCGCTGGATACGTTGGATGAACTGGCGGCAGCGTTGGGGGATGATCCTAATTTCTCTACAACAGTACTCAACGCGATTGCTGTAAAATTGGGAAAAACAGAAACAGCGGCGTCAGCAACAAAATTGGCAACAGCAAGGAAAATTAATGGCGTTGTGTTCGATGGGACAACCGATATCAAGCTAGACCTCGGTCTTTCATTAAAAGTGCTGGCACAATTCTCCACAGAAACGTGGATACAGGTAAACCTTACTGCAATTAATGCCAATACGGTCACAATGACCATAGACGATGCATCCAGAGGGTTATATGTCGTCCCTGGTCAAACACAAGTGGTATTGTGTGAGAATGCTGCCACCAATGTTACGGTCAGCGGTGTGTCTTACACTCGGTTTAATATGTTAGGTCGGTTTGCAATACCCAGCGCGCCGACTAAAAATGCTGATGGTTCGACCACGTACACCATTACTTATCCTGGTCATGGGATAGTTGTTGGGCAACAAAAGACGGTCAGGTTAGGGTCATTTGTTTACAGAGAGCTAGGCTATACGTATCAGGGGCAAGCTAGCAACCAGGACGGTCTTGTTTACCATCATAAGATCGTACTTAATTCAGTGGCCAGTGGTATCAATGTACCGGTGATCGGCTATGCGACTCCTGGTGTTCCTGACTGGTCATCACCGGGTGTGAATAATGCGGGGGCGGTGAACGCTATTGGCTGGGATATATTCCCACGAGATAATTACGGCTCACATCTATCTGCGTTCATGTCAACGCCTAGCCTTCTGTTAGCGTCAACAAACTATGGGACTCAGCCAACAGCATCTCATAGCCCTATGGTTACTGTTATTGTTTACGACTTCGTCTGACCAAACCCATTTCAGTGGTGATTCTTTATAATCCCCAATGAAAAGCCCGCTACTTTCGGCGGGCTCTGTTTATCGAGTACAGTCATTTTATCTATGCTTCAGCACAGTTAATAAAGACTGTGCTGGCCATCAGAATAACCCTTTCACCGCGTTCACCGCGTTCACCGCATCATTAGCGCTGCTGCGTGCATTGTCCATCAAGTCACTGAATGACGAGGATTGAAGCCGCTCGCGCAAATCTTCATCGCAGCGCTGAAAACTTATCGAAAACTCTATCTTCTTCGCCTTGCCATAGCAGTCAAGTTCTGTGCGCGTTGTCTGCATGCCGGTGAGCACATACATGCCATAAATCTGCCCGGTGCCCTCAATCAGCGGCCAGGGGCGACCACTGTACGCCTGGGTATTCAGTGCGGTTAATGACATCTCACCGCCGGTAATTTCCGGGTACAGATGCCGTCCAGCGTGATTTGATCTTCTCCCGCGCCGATGTACTGCCACTTTGCCGAGCGGTTGATACACTCATTTTTAACGTGCCGCCATTGCTTTGACTGGCGTAGCTGCTGGTGTGGCAAGGTTTTCAGTTCAAACACAAAAAGCCCATAAACCATCATCATGGTGACTTTCTCCTGTTAATCCGCGTCTCTGAAACTGCCGTGCTTCATCCGGTCAAGGCGCGCCAACTCAGCGTTAAATTTTTCACTGACAATGCGCCCGATTTCGCGCGCATCCTGCCGCTCTACGCCGTGCAGATGGATATGGATTTCAGGAGGGAGCGAACCCACTGCGGAAGGTAACGCCGGGGCACGGTTGGCGGGTGAAACGGGCGGAAGTTCCGCCTGAAACACTGGTTGTGACGCCGCAACGACCACGAGGCGCGAGGTGATTGCCGCGATATCAGCGTTAGGTTGCATTGCCAGCGTGCTGGGTTTGGCACCGGTTTTTGCCGTTGGCAGGCTGGCAAGTCGCGATTCCTGCCACTCACCCCGCACTGCCAGTGCGCGCGGCAGGTTTTTAAAGATGATATCGCCGGGGCCAATCTTCTTCGTGTTGTCGGCTGTTGTTTTGGTGTTGCTGTCAATATTCTGCAACCGGCGCATTGTGCCTTAATCACCGCTTAGCGGCAGTTTGTATCCGGGGGGGGGGACTGTGGGCCAACAAACGGATTATTCCCGTTATCACTTTTTTTAGTGGTAACTGAGGCAACAAACCCCTGAAGAAAGGCGGCTTTATCATTGAGAAGTGCCAATTGCTGGACTTCTTCTATTTTTTTGCGGGCTTTCTCGGCCTCATCAGGCAATACGCCAAGTTTTTCAAGTATCCATGCTAACGTATCAAGTAGCATTTTTGCCGGAGTAAGCACAAGTTCCAGCGCGCCTCCAAGGACTTTACCAAAGACTTCGCCCGCACTAGCGCACTTATCCAGTGTTTCTTTACTGGATTCCATCGGGATCAGTAAGTTCCTGAACCAGTTCACTACGTTGCTGATAGCCGTTCCTATTGCATCAAAGATAGGACTGAACTGCGAGAAGGTTTGTGAAAAGGCGTCACGTAGTGGGGCTAGCCTTTCCATAATTCCGCTAAACATGCCACTGAAAAAGGCTTTGATCGGCTCCCAGTTACGCCAGATAAGCACACCGACACCGACGAACGCGGCACCAATCAGCCCTATTGGGCTTAACAGCGCCGACAGCGCACCACCCAGCAGGGACACCGCACCGGTGATAATGCCCCATATCGCAGGCAAGCCCGTTAACCGTAACAACAGGCCGCCAATGCCTTTACCCAGCGACGCCAACGCTGAAAGCGGGGGAGGTGAACACGAAAAACAGCATGCCGCGCACAGGTGCCAGCAGCGCAGGCAACCGGGTAAATCCGCCTGATAGCGATTTCATTATCTGCGACCAACCGCCAACGCGTGCCATTGAACCGCCCGCGACACCACCCAGCGTTTGAAGTTTGAAACATCGTGATCGCGCCGCCAATACCGCGCCCACCGGTCAATAACGTAAAACCTAATTGCAGTTTTGCCAGCGGGCCCAGCAACAAACCCGCAGCCAGCGAGGTGGCACCAATGGCCGCCGTCAGGGCTAAAGCGCTTCCCCCCACAATCATCAGTGTTCTGGCTAGTTCAGGATTAGCCTGTACCCATCCACGCAACTGATTTACCCATTGTGTCGCAGTTTGCGTTAGGCCACGCAATCCGACCGTGATCCCGTTGAATACATCCGCTCGCAAACCGGATAGCGAACCAACCAATTTATCAAGATCACCTTGCAGGGTGTTCCTGAGCGTATTGCCCATTTGGTCAGCTTTGCCTTGCACGTCGCCAAGACGATCGGACGTGTTCGCCAGTGCAGATAGAAAAGCAGGGATTTGATCAACGGATAAATTTTCTATTGGGGTGCCGAACAGACTGATTGCTGCATTTGCCCGTTCTGCTGGATCACGAATAGCCAGTAACCCCCTGGCGGTTTTCTGCATGGCCGCTCGCGCGGGTACGCCCCCGCGGGCTATGGCGGATGACATGGCATCTGCAGTGAGCCCGATTTGCTTGTAAGCCTCAATGCTCTTTTTCGACATGTCGGAGCCGCGAATACTGAACTCTTTGATCGCATCTCCGGTTTTATCTAGGGCAAATTTCCCCTGCTGCGACATGTCAACCAGCAGTGACATGGCTTCCCGGCCAGTGAAGCCCATATTGCGGAAATGAGTAGAATATTCATGTAGAATTTCCGGCAACTCGCCGCGCATGCTAGCACTCATTTTTTGCATGCCTGCCGTCATCAGATCGAATGCTTCATCACTACTGTTGGCGAGTTTATTTTTCATCAGGATTGCGGCGGTCTGGATCCCTTCTGCAAGGTCAGTCTTAAAGACTTTCTGCATATCCAGTGTCTTGCGCGTGATGCGCGACAGTTCGCTATCACCCACATCACCAAGGGATCCTAGTGCGCTACGTACGACAGACAGCGCCTCGGACGCCGCTTCTAGGTTATGGCTGACCCCACTACTGTTGATATCCTGAATGAGGCGGGTATAGCGCCCACCGTCGGCAGCATTCTCGCCACTCTGCGCAGCAATTACTGCACCGCTCCCCTCTGCTTGTACCTGCGGGGTTAGCATCCGTGTACCAACGTACATCCCAGCAGTTGCGGTGGCCATGGCAACTACCCCACCATTACGCATCTTTTGGGCGGTCTGCTGCATGCGGTCATACTGTGCGCGAGCCTGCGTTACAGCGGCTAGTTGTCGCCGCTCTCGCTCTAACGTTTGGTTGTATTGTTCAGTGCGCCGGATGGCACTTTGAATCGTGGCCGTGCTTCCTGTCAGTGATACGCCGTGACCGCGCAATGCCTGTGCGCTGGCGCGCAGTTTGACCATTTCCTGATCACGTGTCGCGTTAAGGCGTTCCATTTTTGCCGCCAGGGCAGCCATGTGTTCGCGCTGTTTGTCCGTCAGCACGGTGCCATTGCGCTGGGCCTTGTTGAGTCCTTCCAGAGAACGGCCTGCCTCGTCAATCTGATGCGAGGTTTTTTGCACGCTATCGCGCAGGCGGTTAAAGGTTTTTGACTGCTTATCCAGATCGTTAATCGCGGTCTGAGTTTTTTTGAGGGATTCAGTCAGACCGCCCGCACTCTGGCGGGCGGCATTGACCGGGCGGGTTAGGCGGTCTACCGCGCTGAACGCAACGCGGATATCAAGGCTTTTCATCGTCACTGGCTCCACTGCGGATAGCCGCCCGCTCGCGCTAGGCTATCACCTCGCCCAGATCCATGCTGAAGAGTTCAGAGGGCGGCCAGTTAAAAACAACGGCAATATCGGCGACCAGATCGTCTGATCTGGTCAAACAGCAACAGCGTTATGCTGTCTCCGTCTCCACCTCGTTCAATTCGCCAGGCTCCACAGGTGCCAAAAAAGGCGTTAACGCCTCCGCGAGTCGGACAAAATCGCGGGTATCCATGGCGTTGATTTCTGCCAGTTTCAGTTTGGGAGACGTGACACGGGTTAACAACGTGGTGACTGAATTCGCATCCATATTCAGCACGTTAACCAGACGCAAAACACGCAGTGAACCGGCCTGTTTGATCTCGTCGGTAATGGCGACGCGGGTGATTTTATCGGCATCCCGTACAATCGGGGTGATCAGCGTTAAGACGTTATCGTTTTTCTTACTCATCGTTATGTTCTCCAGACGGCCAGAGTGACCGCCATCAGTGCAGTTAATTAGCTACCGAGACCCAGCGCAGAGGTAATGCGATCCGGGTAAATGTTTTTGCCGTCTTTCTTGTAGATGAAGTTCAGCAAATCAATTTCGATAATCGGTTGATCGTCAATCGATAGTTTGTAGTAGGTGTTCTTCAGCGCATAGGTGACAGAAGTGTCATCACCTTGTTTGGCTTCTCCGCTGTCAATTTCAATAACACGCCCGCGCATTTCCACTTCCGCTAACAGGCTTTCACCGTCGGTGTAATATTCACCGGCAAAACGCAAACGGGTTTCATCAATACCGCCGCCGTATTCCTGCAACAGCGTCTTGACCATGCCACCGACCACCATTGACGCATCCAGCGCGCCACCATCCAGACCGAGATCGACGGCCGTCGATCCAATCATGCCACCGCCGTGAAAATCTTTCGTCTTGCGGGTTAGTTTGGGCAACGTGACAGAAGTCACTTTACCGATTTGGTTATTGCCGTTCACAAAGGTGGTGAACAGGCGCAATTTATGCGGGATTGCCATTATTCACCTCCCAACGATGCAAACGCGGATTCAAAGTATTCATCCGTGAAGGTTTGGTACAGCGTCAGATCTTCCAGCGGCGGTACGGGCGTGTATTTGTAGCGCACACGCACTTGCCCCTGGCGTAACCCTGGCGTTGGGTTGTCCACAATGTCAAACCAGCAATCCGCGCCGATCAGTTGCCCTTTCGTCACCAATGAACTGAGTTTGCCTGAAATGCCGCTGACCACGTCTTTTACGTTGGCCGGGGTAAGCGGTTCATCCACGCTTTCAAATTGCGCCTCGGCAATATTGTCAGCGATAATTTGCGCCGTACGGGTATACACCTCAAAGATGTATTCACTGGTTTCCGTGGTGCGGTTGCCCCAAAAACGAAAACCATTGCGTTTGATCAGCGTGGTAACCTCTTTGCTGTTCAGCGCGTTGGCGTCGCTATCTTCTGCCTGCAATGACCAGAACACATAACGGGAAATGCTCAGCACATTATTCACCGGCACATTGGACTGTGACTTGTGCCAGCCCTGATCGTTATCGATGGCCGTACGTAAACCACAGGCATACGCCGGGGCCGGGAAGGTTTCATTTTCACCGGTCAACGAGTTATAGGCGATAAAGTCCGGCCAGATCAGCATTAACTCGCGATAGGCAAATTTCCCACGATAGGCGATGGCCTCCGCCATTGTGGTGCAGTCATGGCACCCGGCATAAACGAATGCCCGCAGGTTCTGAGCAATACCGCACAGTGCGGCGGTCACTTCCTCAGAATCATAGCCAGGAACGGCCAGCACGCGCGGGCGATAGTCAACTTTTGCCTCTGCTGTCAGCAAGGCATACATGCCGGTATAGCTGCCGTCAGCCAGCGTGCCGCCGATAATCAACTGCGATTGTGTCTTTTCGCCGTCTTCCGTTGCTGCTGCGACACGCACCACAATGACTTTGGGGCTGGTCTGGTCAGAAATGGCTTTCAGCGTTTTGTACAGGGAGCCGGTTTTACCCGCCTTGCCAAGTACACTGTTAACCCGTGTCAGTAGCACGGGAGTATTCAGGGGAAAGGTATCCGGGTCTGCATCATCCGCCACACACACTACGCCAATTACACTGGAATCAATGTCATTGATCGCGGTAACGAGGTCGGTATTTTCGCGAACGCGGGCACCGTGGAAACGTGTCTCTGACATGTTAACCACCATTACGTTATTGAGTTCGCGGTGATAATCCCTCATGTCAGACCGCGACTCACGCCGTTTGCGGTCTGACAAACACGCGACAACAAAAAGCCATTTTTCCCCGCTCGAGCGCGTGAAATCATGCGACAAAACACGGGGGCGATATGGCACTTTCAGGATTGGCAGACACGTTGAGCAGTAAGGTCACGAATTACAACAACACGCTGACCGATGCGGTAAAAGTCCCGGCGTTTAACGTAACGCTGGGCGGGAAATCGCTTAAAGAGCTAAGCGATCGTTTAATGTCTCTTTCACTTACCGATAATCGCGGGTTTGATGCTGACCAGTTGACGATCTCACTGGATGACACCGATGGTCTGATCGGTCTGCCCTCGCGCGGCGCAGAGATCGCGCTGTCTATTGGCTGGCTGGGTGAACCGTTGATTTACAAGGGTCTGTATACCGTTGATGAGATCGCCCATGAGGGCCCGCCGGATGTACTCAACATCACGGCACGCAGCGCTGATTTTCGTGATGAATTTAACGTTAAGCGTGAGGTGTCCTGGCACGATGTGACCGTTGAGCGTGTGGTGTCTGCTATCGCGCACCGCTACGGGCTGAAAGCGCAAATCAGCGACATGCTGATGAATATCGAGATTGACCACGCCGACCAGACACAAGAAAGCGATATGTCGTTTTTAACCCGAATGGCAGAAATGCTGGGCGCGATTGCCACGGTTAAAAACGGGGCATTGCTATTTATCCTGCCCGGTGGCGGAGTAACGGCATCCGGCAAGGCGTTACCATCAGTCAGTATTACCCGCAACAGCGGTGACGGGCACCGCTTCCGTATTGCTGATCGTGATGCTTACACTGGTGTGCGCGCCTACTGGCTGAATCTCAACTTTGGCAAAAAAAAGAAAGTCAGCGTAAAACAACGCAGAACCAAGGCCAAACAAAAAAAGGAGAAAAGCAGCAGCCGTGAGGGCGAATACATGGAGGGGGCCGACGGCAACGTGTATGTGTTGCGTAAAACCTACCAAAATGAAACCACCGCCAAACGCGCAGCGGCAGCAAAATGGCAACAGCTTCAACGAGGTGCCGCCGAGTTCTCTATCACCCTGGCGCGTGGCCGCGCTGATTTGTACCCGGAAATGCACGTTACCGTCACCGGCTTTAAAACAGAGATAGATAATCAGGAATGAATTATTTCACGCGCGGAACATGTGATTGACAGCAGTGGCTTTACCACGCGTTTGGAGCTGGAAGCGAAAATATCTGACTGGATTGCAGAAAGTGAATAGAATAACCGTGAGTTCAACTCCCGCAGGGGGGATCATTATGTTCACTTGTCCATTTTGCGGCGCAGTAGCCCATACCAGTCGCCGCTGTTGCGAAATGACTATCCGGCAGTATCATCAGTGTCAAAATCTGGAATGTAGCGAAACCTTTACCACGCTTAACACCGTAGAGCGCCAGGTGTCAAAGCGTGCGCGAGAGGAACCCTTGCCGCCTGACTTTATCCCGCAAGATGCTTTTCCGGCGTCGCACTATGGGCGGGATCAGTTGAATTTAGCTTTGTAATAAAATGTGTATAAGAATTTTCTGTGTTTATTATAAAATCCCAAAGCAACTAAAAATTTATAGAAGTTAATATGTCTGACATGGTTTTTTGTCGGGGATGTGGTAAGGAGATTCATAGCACGGCGAAAGCTTGTCCACAATGTGGTGCGGCTCAAAGTGCCGTAGGTACAAAAAGCCGCATTTCTGCGGCTTTGTTTGCTGCTTTCCTCGGCGGCTTTGGTGCTCATAAGTTCTATCTAGGAAAGATAGGGCAAGGATTCTTGTACCTTATCTTTAGCTGGACTTTGATTCCATCAATTATCGCCTTCATTGAGTTCATTATTTACCTTTGTAACTCTGATGAAGAGTTTGCAAGGAAGTATGGCTGAATCATATGGGGTTACCACAGAGAATGAAGCCGCGATAGTTCGCGGCTTTTTTGTCGATGTGGTCAATGTGTGGACATTGTAAGAAATAAATCATTATTTTTCATATATATATGAATATATTGCACACCATCCCTGTCTTTTGCCCGTCATGATGACGGGCTTTTTTTTGGCTGTTTTTTAGGAAAAGGCTTTCAAAAACAGTGGGGTGTTAGGGAACGAAACGCCAGATAAAACCAGTAAATTCATCCCTATGCTCAGTGATTACACCTGAGTTGATACCTAAAATCGGCGCTGTTCTTCGATTAACTGCCTAAAAAAAGTACCACAGCCCGCCTCGATTCAGCGTAAAATGTGATCTGCTTTGCAGATTTTGGTCAGTGCAGGCACTGCCTTTGGTGTAGCCCGGCCATTTTTCTGTTCGCGTGCAGCGTTCGATGCCTCTCCCAGCGGCGCGACGCGCTGCCGATTTTCTTTCTACGTTGTTGATATCTGCCAGTGTGCAGCCCATGACCCTTTCATCCCGTTCGATAGCATGGTTTCGTGTTATCAGCCTCGCTATGGCGGCCTTCATTTTTAATACCGCTGAATTTACGCCCGTTGCCTTGTTGTCCTATATTGCCGTCAGTTTTTCGATGAGTGCCGCACAGGTAGGGTTGATTATCACGATTTATGCCTGGGTGGTGGGCACCATGTTGTTGCCCTTTATGCTGGCATGCAGTGATATGGAACGGCGGGGACTGCTGATCAAAGTGTTTATCCTGTTCGCCGTGTGCAACATCATTTCCGGTTTGGCCTGGAATTTCTGGGTGCTGGTGTCGGCGCGTATCGGTGTGGCGCTGGCGCATGCCATTTTCTGGTCAATCACAGCCTCGTTGGCGGTGCGTTTGGCACCTCCGGGCAAAAAAGCGCAGACGCTGAGCCTGTTGGCAACCGGCACCGCGCTGGCAATGATACTGGGCCTGCCGCTCGGTCGTCTGATCGGGCAGTACATGGGATGGCGCGTCACCTTCAGCGGTATTGGCGTGGTAGCTTTTGAGATTCTGCTGGTGTTGATGAAACTGTTGCCTCCGATGCCCAGCAGCCATTCTGGCTCTCTGAAAAGCCTGCCATTGCTGCTCAAGCGCCCGGCGTTGCTGTGTATTTATGCATTGACGGTGCTGGTGGTGACGGCCCATTTTACCGCTTACAGCTATATCGAACCTTTCGTGCAGCGGTTCGCCGGATTAAGCGAAAATTTCACCACCGTATTGCTGCTGATTTTTGGCGGTGCCGGTATCATCGGCAGCATGCTTTTCAGCCGCTACAGCAACCGCTATCCAGCGGGCTTTCTGGTGGCGAGCATCGCGGCATTGCCGTTGTGCATGGCGCTGTTGCTGCCAATGGCCAATAACCCATTGGGATTGTCCATCGTCTGTGTGCTGTGGGGCATCGTTATCATGGCGCTGAGCCTTGGCATGCAGGTAAAAGTCCTGACGCTGGCTTCTGATGCCACGGATGTTGCCATGGCATTGTTCTCCGGCATCTATAATGTGGGTATCGGCGGTGGTGCGCTGTTGGGCAACCAGATCATCACGCATGTCGGCATGAACGAGATTGGTTTTGTGGGGGCTTCACTGGGCGGCATTGCGCTGCTGTGGTGCCTGTTCATTTTTCGGCGCTATGCGCTCGTGTTTAGCCATGCTGTCATGAAGTAATGTCATGATTGAATAACATGCTTTGTTGAGGCGAGGTGCGTGATGGATTTGCAGTATGCGCATTGGGTAACGCGCGCCGCACTGGTTGCGACAACCGTGGCGCTGCTGTTATTTATCATTAAAGCCTTCGCCTGGTGGTACACCGGTTCGGTCAGTTTATTGGCCTCGTTGGTGGATTCACTGGTGGATATCAGCGCGTCACTGGTGAACCTGCTGGCCGTGCGTTATGCGCTCCAACCCGCTGACGATGAGCATGCTTTTGGTCATGGCAAAGCAGAGTCACTGGCCGCCATTGCGCAGGGCATGTTCATTGCCGGCTCCGCGCTGTTCCTGATCCTCACCGGGTTCCAACGGCTAAGTGCGCCGCAACCGCTGTACGCACCAGAAGTGGGGATTGTCATCACCGTGATTGCCTTGGTGGCAACGCTGCTGCTGGTGACTTTTCAACGCTGGGTGGTACGCAAGACCCAGAGTCAGGCGATACGCGCCGATTCATTGCATTACCTGTCTGATGTGTTTATGAACGGCGCCATTCTGGTGGCGCTGGTATTAAGCTGGCGCGGTATCACCTACGCTGATGCCCTGTTTGCGTTGGGGATTGAGGTTTATATTCTCTATAGCGCCCTGCGCATCGGCTATGACGCGGTGCAATCGCTGCTGGATCGCGCGCTGCCAGAAGAAGAGCTGCAGGCCATTGTTGCGCTGATTCGTGGCTGGCCGGGTATTCATGGCGCACATCAACTGCGCACCCGGCGCTCAGGGCCGACCCGTTTTATTCAACTGCATCTGGAAATGGATGATTCGCTGCCGCTGGTTCGGGCACATGAGGTTGCGGACAGTTTGGAGCAGGCGCTGCGTCAGCGTTTTCCCGGTGCCGATATTCTTATCCATCAAGACCCGTCCTCTGCCGTACCGGAAGAACAGCGCGGGCGCATCGAGGTGTGATCCAGCCTGTATTTGTTTGAGAAATGTGATAGAAAATGGATTGTGCGGCATTATTTTGCCTGACCTGAATCAATTCAGCTCAGGACATTTGTTATAATATGCCTAAAAAGGTGAGCGATGGTTCGCCACGGCGGCCCGTCCGATAGAAACATCCTGCAAAACTACATCTACAAGTCCAGAGGTTGTCATGATCAAGAAAATCGGAGTATTGACGAGCGGTGGCGATGCTCCAGGCATGAATGCGGCGATTCGCGGCGTAGTACGCGCGGCGCTGACGGAAGGTTTGGAAGTCTACGGTATCTATGATGGCTATCAGGGCTTGTACCAGGATCGCATGGAGCAGTTGGACCGCTACAGCGTGTCTGATGTTATCAATCGCGGCGGCACCTTTTTAGGCTCTGCGCGTTTCCCCGAGTTTCGCGACGATCACGTACGTGAAGTCGCGGTACAGAACATGAAAAACCGTGGTCTGGATGCCTTGGTGGTTATCGGCGGTGACGGTTCTTACATGGGTGCCAAGCGCCTGACTGAAATGGACTTCCCGTGTATTGGCCTGCCGGGCACCATCGATAACGATGTGGCAGGCACCGACTACACCATTGGGTATTTCACCGCACTGGAAACCGTACTGGAAGCTATTGACCGCTTACGCGATACCTCTTCTTCTCACCAACGTATTTTCATCGTGGAAGTGATGGGACGCCACTGCGGCGATTTGACGCTGGCCGCGGCGATTGCCGGGGGCTGCGAATTTATTGTGCTACCGGAAGAAAAGTTTAAACTAGAAGATCTGGTGTGTGAAATCAAAGAAGGCATCGCCAAAGGGAAAAAACACGCCATTGTCGCCATTACTGAGCACATCTGCGATATCGACGAACTGGCACGCTATATTGAAAGAGAAACCGGGCGTGAAACGCGTTCTACGGTGTTGGGCCACATTCAGCGCGGTGGCTCCCCGGTAGCTTATGACCGTATTTTGGCGTCGCGTATGGGCGCGTACTCCATTGAACTGCTGCTGCAAGGCTACGGCGGTCGCTGCGTCGGCATTCAGAACGAAAAAATGGTGCACCACGATATCATCGATGTCATTGAGAACATGAAACGGCCCTTCAAGCGTGATTGGCTGGAGACGGCGAGAAAGCTGTTCTAAATCTGGTGTCTGTATTCTTTCGCAATAAAAGCCATTCCGCCGTATGACCACAGGGTGGTTTTTTTTCTTGATGTGGCAGTCTGTCGGGAGCGTGTCAGGTCGCTGTCGTGTTCGCGACAGCTGAGCGGGCGTAGGTTGAGGCTGTGTTTTTTATTTCTTTAAAAAATAGCGTTGAAAAAACAGCCATGAGGAAAACAACCATGAATACCAATCCGATTAAAACATTACTCCTTGCCCGCGCCTGGTCCCAGGAGCAACTGGCGAAACTATCCTCCTTGAGTGTCAGAACCGTTCAGCGAATCGAGAATGGTGAGCGTGCCAGTCTGGATACGCTCGGTGCCATCGCCGCAGCGTTTGGCGTTAATGTTACCGAGTTGATGACGGAAGAGAGCGAGCAAACTCTGAGCGGAGAATCGCTTGAGCTGCGCGTTCAGGCAGCAAAACGTCAGGTGCGACAAGAGAGCCGTTTCTGGCGCTCGCTTGTGGTTTATGTTGTGGTCAATCTGGTGCTGTTCGTGGTGAACCGAATGACATCTCCGGGCTCCCACTGGTTCTTGTGGCCGCTGCTTATCTGGGGCAGCTTTCTGGCGCTGAATGCCCTGAAGGTGTTCTGGTTGCGCGATCGTTGGCAGCGCTGGGAGCAGGCGCGTGTACAGCGGGTGCTGCGTAAGCCATAATAGCGTCGTACACTTAAACGGGTAGGGCTGGCATTGAGCCAGCGTAATAGACAGGTAATAGAGGTCTTCGCATGACAAAAGTGACCGTTGCCGCAACGCAGATGGCGTGTTCCTGGGATCTGCCCAAGAATATTGAGAATGCCGAAAAACTGGTGCGACAGGCGCACGCCAAGGGTGCTCAAATAATCCTGATTCAGGAGCTGTTCGCCGCGCCTTACTTCTGTATCGATCAGAGTCCTGAGCATTATGCTCTGGCGCAAACGCTGGAAACCAGCCCGCTTATCAAACACTTCTCCGAACTGGCTGCTGAGCTTGAGGTGGTATTGCCGCTGAGCTTCTTTGAGCACGCCAATAATGCCTATTACAACTCGCTGGTGATGATTGACGCCGATGGTAGCGTACTGGATGTGTACCGTAAAACTCACATTCCCAATGGCCCGGCGTATCAGGAAAAGCAGTTCTTTATCCCTGGCGATACCGGCTTCAAGGTGTGGCAGACCCGTTACGCCAAAGTGGGTGTGGGCATCTGCTGGGACCAGTGGTTCCCGGAAACTGCGCGCAGCCTGGCGTTGCAGGGCGCAGAGCTGATTTTTTACCCTACCGCTATCGGTTCTGAACCGGCTTACTCGGATATCGACAGCCAGCCACACTGGACGCGGGTGCAGCAAGGCCATGCGGCTGTTAATCTGGTGCCGGTGATTGCCTCTAACCGTATTGGGACGGAAGCGAGCAAATATCTCGATGGGCTGGAAATGACATTCTACGGCTCCTCCTTCATTGCCGATCAAACCGGTGCGCTGTTGGCGCAGGCGAACAAAACGGATGAAGCGGTGCTGGTGCACACCTTCGATCTGGAAGCGATCGCTGCTCAACGCGCCAGTTGGGGGCTGTTCCGCGACCGTCGTCCGGAGATGTACACGGCGCTTGTCACTTCTGACGGCAAGACCCGGAGATAATCGATGTCACCTGCAACTCTCACTTCGACGCCGCGTCAGGATGGCTTTTTCATGCCCGCCGAATGGGCACCTCATGATGCGGTGTGGATGATCTGGCCCTATCGGTTGGATAACTGGCGTAATAATGCCTTGCCTGCGCAGCAGACGTTTGCCGCAGTAGCACAGGCAATTGTTCAGAAGACGCTGGTGATCATGGGCGTGCCAGCGCAGCAGATGGCGCAGGCGCGTAGCCTGATGCCTGCAACGGTGACGCTGGTTGCGATGGAAAGCGATGACGCCTGGATGCGTGATACTGGACCGACCGAGGTGCTAAACGGTAACGGTGGGCGCCGGGGTATCGACTGGCAGTTTAACGCCTGGGGCGGCGAGCTGGGCGGGTTGTACGACGACTGGCGACAGGGATGAACAGGTCGCGCAGCAGGTGTTGGCGCACCACGGTGACGCACGCTATGCGGCACCGCTGATTCTGGAAGGCGGCTCTATCCACGTTGATGGAGAAGGCACGCTGTTGACCACGGCAGAATGCTTGCTGAACCCGAACCGCAACCCTCATCTGAGTAAGGCTGAGATTGAGCAGTTGATGCGTGACTACCTCAATATTTCCACCATTATCTGGTTGGAAGAAGGGGTGTATAACGACGAAACCGACGGTCACATCGATAACATGTGCTGCTTTGTGCGCCCCGGTGAAGTGGCGCTGCACTGGACGGATGATGAAAACGATCCGCAGTATGCGCGCTCTGTCGCGGCGTATCAGGTTTTATCCCAGGCTCGGGATGCGCAAGGGTGTGCTCTGAAGATCTGGAAGCTGCCTGCGCCGGGCCCGCTCTATGCTACGGAAGAGGAAGCTGCGGGTGTCGCATCGGGTGATGCGATTGAACGTTTAGCCGGTTCGTATCTGGCGGGTTCTTACGTGAATTTTCTGATCAGCAATCAGCAAATTATCTTCCCGTTACTGGATGCGCGTACCGATGGTACGGCGCGTGACCTGCTGCAACAGATGCTCCCGGATTACGCCATTGTAGGCGTGCCTGCGCGCGAAATTCTGTTAGGCAGTGGCAACATTCACTGCATTACTCAGCAGATCCCGTCGGTCCGTTAAGCCGGTTTCTCTATCATCAAAAGGCTCCGGTTATCACCGGAGCCTTTTTCATGTCTGACAGTGACCTATTTGGTTGGCTCTTTATCCAGATTATCCGCAGGCAGATAGCCAGGCAGTCGGCCTGCCGGGATGATCGCCATCATGGACAGGAAGGCCATGATCAGCAGACCAAACTTCAGCGCTTTCAGGCGCGATTCCTCGTTGACGCGCACCGCTTCAGCCACTTGTTCTGGCGTTGCCGTGGTTTGCGACAGCACGGTGAGCAGGCGATCGTTACTGATAAAGTTAATATTATCCAGATTCACCTGTGCCTGAATTTCAGGGGTCAGCACAGGCGTTTGCACAATGTTGCGCATCACGCTGGAACTGAGTAATCCCACCAACAGCGCACCGGCCACGGCGGTACCAATCGCGTTCGACAGATTGTTGGTGGTGCCGCGCAGTGAGCCGACGTCGCCCGCCAACTCTTTCGGTGAAGCACTCACCAGCACGTTAAACAGCAGGGTGACCAGCGAGCCCTGACCAATACCGAACGCCACCAGACCAAATAGCACCGCGAACTCACTCCAGTTGTTACGCACTACAAAAGCGAGCCACAGCAGCGAAGGGGTACAAATGATGAAGCCGTAGCGGCGAATCTTTTGCGGCGTTAGCTTGTGGTAAAAGCGCACGATAAGCGTTGCGGAGAAGAATACGGACAGATTGAACGGCATCATGGCGATGGCGGTTGCCAGCGGCGTGCTGCCCTGCACAATCTGAATGTAGAGTGGCACGGAAAAGTTCAGCATCGCTTCCAGCGCGACCACCGCAAACATGGCGACCACGGCTGCCCGCTCTGTGGGCGAGGTAATCACTTCCAGCTCCAGCAACGGGGTTTTGCCTTTTTCTTTTACGCGTCGCGTCCAGACCACGAAGAGCTGACCGAGTACGATACCCAGCGCGATCATAAAGGGCGCCGGAGAGAAGCCAAGCAGATCGAAAGGCGCAGCGTCTCGAACCAGACCCATTCCCCAGCGGTTAAGGTTGTTGAAGCCGAAAGAGAGCAGAATGATTGAGGTTGCTGCCAGTACCACGTCGACAATATCAATGCTGACTTCGGGCCGGCCCCTATCCGCTTTCATGCGGAAGCTGAGAAAGAAAATGACGGCGGACAAGACGATCAGCAGACCAAGCGCCGGACGCCAGCCAATATAGGTGCCCAGCACCCCGCCGATCAAAAATGCTGCCACACCTGCACCTGCACCTGCACCTGCGCGTGCCGAACCCAATGTGCCTAGCGCGGTGGCTTGTTGTGCACCGCGATAATTCTCCGCAATCAGTGCCACCAGTGAGGGCACCAACGCTGCTGCCGTCAGGCCGCTGAGCGCCTGAGCGCCTGTGCGCCTGTGCGCTGATCATGATGGTGGCGTTAGGGCTGAAAGTCATCATCACCTGAGCGACACCGAACAGCAGCACGGTAAAGCGGAAGATGATCAGTGGGCCAAATCGCTGGTTGAGTTTTGCACACAACATAACGAAACCGGCGACGGACAGTGAATAGACGACGATACCTGTCGCAATGGTAGTGGGCGGCACATTGAAACTGTTCACCATACCACCCAGCGCGACGGGGAGTGAGGCGACGTTGAATGACATCAGAATCTGGGCGAGTACGATGGTGATCATCGGTATCCATGACGCTTTCTCGTCTGTCACTGTGTGCGGTGTTGATTGATTCACCATAATGGTTATCCCCTTATTGTCCTTAGATTTTTATGCGAATTTTTGCGTTGGTTACAGCAACGATGATCAGCTTTTTTCGGTGTAAGGTTCGGAGACGAACATATCCATACCCAGGCTGCGGGAGAGAAAGCGTGCGGCCAACTGGCCTTTGACGCTGTTGCCCGCACCGTCAAGTAAGGGCGCAAAGGTGCCTAAACCGCCCTTACCGGGCGAGACAGTGACGATACCGCCGCCAATGCCGCTCTTGCCGGGGAGGTCGATATCGTAGAGCCAGTCGCCGGATGTTTCATACAGCCCAGCGGTGACCATCACGGCCAGGGCGTAATGGCACACGTCATTGTTGACCACGCGGTCGCGGGTGACAGGGTTAACGCCACCATCGGCCAGCGTCGCCCCCATCACCGCCAGATCGCGGGCGCTGATGTTGAGTGAGCATTGGCGGGTATATAAATCAACGGCAATGGCCGGATCACAGCCGAGCCGCCCGTAGCTGTATAGCAGATTGGCGATGCCGCGATTGCGGAAATTGGTCTCACTGGCGGATTGATACACTTCTTCGTTAAGGGTGAGTTCTCTGCCCGCGAAACCGCATAACCCGCTGTAAATAAAATTCCATTTCTCGTCGCTGGTGTTGCCGGGGATCAAGCTGGTGGTGGCGATTGTCCCCGGATTCACCATCGGATTGGTGCGGGCGTCTGCGGTGAACTCAACGGCCGTGACAGAGTTGAACGGCATACCGGTACTGTTTACGCCCAACTTTTCGCGTGCGACGCGGGCACCCAGTGCCTGACACACCAGCGCAAAGACAAAGGGCTATGATGGTGAACTAATAATCCACATCACCTGCGGCTTGTACTGCGCCGTTAGTGCCCACCATGCAAATGCCATAGAGCGCGGGAGGTACGCGTTCAAGTGCAGGATAAAACTTAGAAACGACGCCCTCGTGATTCTGCCCGAAATGCTGGTGGGCTTCCTGAATCAATTGTGTAACGGTGTCCTGGTCCGGCAGATGTCCGGTTGAAACATAGGGGCTGAAAGTATTGCTGGATTCGTCAAAGGGCATGGTGATATCTCCGTAATAGACCGAAATTTTCCTTACTTATCAATTTTATAGGAATGGCCTCACTGAGACGCTTTCTCCCTTCATAGAGCGTAGTACAGCGTGGCATGATGATTACGGTGTGATTTGAGACGTATACGTCTTGAGGTAAAAGGTAGGTTTTATAGAAAATAATAAATATCCAGATATTTAAAATATTTAATCCCGTAAATGGTTTTTTTGTTTTTCAGAAATAAAATTTTTAATTTAGTAACGTGAAAAATTCACTGCGAATGATTAAGTGCTTGGCGCGAGGCGGTACAAGAGTTTCAGAAAAGGAGTACAGCGAGAGGTGGGAGCAAGAGAGTAAAACAGCGCATCCGTAAAACAGACGCGCTGTTGCAGTATTACCGCATTACGCGCGCTTGGCTTCTGCGGCGGCTTTTACGATCACGGCAAAGGCATCGGCTTTCAGCGACGCGCCACCTACCAGTGCGCCGTCGATGTCCGGCTGCGTGAAGAGTTCTGCGGCGTTGGCTGCGTTGACCGAACCACCGTACTGAATGATGACCTGATCGGCGACCGCTTTGTCCTGCTTGGCGATATGGTTACGGATAAACTTATGCACCGCTTGTGCCTGAGCCGGGGTTGCTGATTTGCCAGTGCCAATGGCCCATACGGGTTCGTAGGCGATAACCGCATCGTTGAAGGCTGTGGCACCCAGTGTGCTCAATACCGAATCCAACTGACGGGCGACAACCGCTTCGGTTTCACCAGCTTCGTTTTCAGCTTCGGTTTCACCAATGCACAACACGGGGATCAGTCCGGCTTCTTTCAACACACCAAATTTTTTCGCAATGAATGCATCGCTTTCTTTGTGGTAGGTGCGGCGTTCGGAGTGGCCAATGATGATGTATTTCGCACCAATGTCTTTCAGCATGGTGGCAGAGGTTTCGCCCGTGTAGGCACCGGACAGGTTAACATCGACGTTCTGTGCGCCGAGCGCAATGCGGCCAACGGACAATTGATGATTTCCCTGATCCAGATACAGCTCGGGCGGCGCGATGGCGACGTTGCAGCCAGTCACTGTGCTGAGCTCTTTACGCAAACTGGCGATCAGCTCGATAACCATGTGCGTGCTGCCGTTCAGCTTCCAGTTACCCATTACTAATGGATGACGCATCTTTTTTCCTCCGAATAGGGATAGCAAGTAATTTTATTTTTCAGACAGTATAGAGACCAAACCCGCAAGAAGCTCGGATTTTCATCACTCAATGCCAGCGCGATCACGGTTCAGATAGCGTTAGCTTAATCGGTTCAACAGCGAATGTTATCCCTTTTTCCCCATTATCTTCCACTACATATCGCAATGCGCCTTCCGTTTGTTGGTAAAAGCCCTGACGTTTGCCGATATCCACCAATTCCGTAATCTTCTTGCTGCTTTGTTCCTCGGAGAGCGAGGGAATGAAGTGACGCAGCAGCGCGGCCATATACTGGATAGCCTGCGCACGGCGAGCGCCGGTTTCAGGATCGCCTGCCTGAGGGTGGTAGGTCAGTTGCATGGTTTTTATTTTGCCGGTGCCTCGCTCCAGCGCGGTTGAGGCGTAGAGTTGGGCATTGATTCTGCTCGCAGCTCGCGTCAGCGGTGCGGCAGGCTCTCCAGTATCCATCGCGCGGAATTCACCCATTGGTAATGAGGGGTTGCTGAGGTTATAGCGCGTGCGAAATTGTGGGATAGTCTGGTCGAATGTTGGCGCGTCGGGCAGCAGGTACGGTGCCACCGTGGCGTCTTTTGACGGCACAAGTGGTTGCGCGTGAACCTCCAGTCCAGACGTCAGTAAAAGCAGGAGTAACGCTGGGGCAACGAGTCGTATAGTCATAGTTCCGCTATTGAAGTGTTCCGTTTTCAAAAGAGAGCGTTGTCAGAGCAAGATCGGAGGCAATGACAACGGGCGCTTGTCTGATTAAAGCGGGATTTGGGCGCGATTGTCAAAAGGCACGTGCTTGCACACCCTTGTCGAACCATTCTGTCAGTAAGAAGTATTCACCCTGAGAATAAACGTATCGATACGAGAATATACAATACCTTTTCTTTGTTAGCGTTATATTACGCATTGTTGTTTATTTGTAGTTGTAGGGTGAATAAATATTATCAACTAAAATGAGAGGTTATTAACAGATTTAAAATATTCGCAATAATGTATCACGGTATACGTAAGTGACGATTTTTCTTGATATATAACCCGTTAACCAGTGTGTAAATTACATCGGTTTCAACATAATAATATATAGTATTGAGGGGAGCGAAATGAGAGTAAAATCAATTCTAACTGCCGCTATTCTTTCGTGTTTTGGAATGACCGCGAATGCGGAACAAGTCATGGACACGGATGTGGTGGTGGTCGGTGCTGGGGCATCAGGGTCTGCGGCAGCCTATGCATTAACCGAACAGGGTCTGAAAGTTATTAATCTGGAGAAACTTCCGCAAACCGGGGGAACCGGACAATTTTCGGAAGGGATATTTGCGGTAGAAAGTAAAATACAGCGGGAAAATAATCATGTATTTACCCGCGATCAGGCTTTTAACCTAGTGATGGATTATAGCCACTAGCGACCTAATGCCAAGCTGGTACGCAATTATATTAATAAATCAGCGGATACCATTGATTGGCTACAAGATCTCGGCGTTCATTTTGAGAAGCTGACCTCGAATTACCCCGGTGGCTATTATACCTGGCATATTTATCAGGGCCGTGGGCGCGCAGTGATTGATGTTCTACAACAGCATTTTGCCGAAAACAGCAGGCAAACAGCTCATCACCGATGAAAAAGGAAAAGTCGTAGGACTCATGGCAGAAAGCTCTGCCGGTCAAGCCATTCGTATCAATGCCAAAACCGTGGTTATTGCTACCGGTGGTTTCGGCAGCAATAAAGAGATGCTGACCGAGTATACCCGCTTCCCCGATGTGGAAGTGGTTAGTATCCCGGGGAAAGTGGGTGACGGCATTAAAATGGCCTGGGCAGCCGGCGCAGCAAAGGATGGCCGTGAATTTATCAATATGTCCTATCGTCCGGGGCCGTCAAAGAGTCCACCACCAACCATTACGCGGCTTCTGCCAAACAGCCTCATTTGTGGCTAAACACAAAGGGCGAACGATTCACCAACGAAGCCAATATTTAGCAGTGGCCTTTTGCTGGCAATGACCTGGAAAATCAGGGTGGAACCATGTTTGTGTTGTATGACGAGGACACCAAAAACTACATGGTCGATCACGGCATTGATGTTGGCGTTGGCGTGATGGTCCCCGTTGCTACCAAACTCACTAAACTCACTAAACTGGAAGAACACTTTGCCAAAGGTGAGGCGGCCGGAAAAGCGTTCCGTGCGAACTCCATCAAAGAGCTGGCGCAAAAAACCGGCATGGATTATCAAACGCTGAAAGACAACATTGAGCGTTATAACCAATTTTGCAACGTCAGCCACGATGAAGATTTCGTGAAAGATGCCCGCTATCTGCGCCCTGTTGCGAAAGCACCGTTCTATGCGGTAAAGAGTGTGGCAACCTCACTCGGTACCTTGGGCGGCGTGAAGGTGAACGAAAAATTGCAGGCGGTTGATGATAAAAACGTCCCGGTTTCTGGTCTGTACGTGATCGGCAACGATGCCGGAGGCATGTACGGTGACAGTTACGATCTGGTGATGGCAGGCAGCACCGTTGGCTTTGCTATCAACTAGGCGCGCATTGCGGCGGAAAACATTGCGCAAGACCTGGGGGCAAAAAAGCCACTGGTCATGAAAGCCAGCGATAAAAAGAGTTAATTGCTTTCCTCCTGAAATGCACTCACAGATTCACTCGGGTTGATTCAGCCTGAGTGAATCAACTTGCGGTTGTAATAGCGGTTAATCATTTCATAACATTGTTTTCAACAAACGCCTTTAACTTCCTCTCTCATCGATTATTTTATGCAACATGTCAACGACGTTATTTACCTTCCTTTATTCCTGCTGTCCTCGGGTTTAAAAATGCATGGGTAAATGAATGCCGTGAATTTAACAAAATGTGGTTTGACGCGGTAGTAATTCCAAACGGGAAACTGATGCGCATAATCGTACTCGATATTGATTAATCTATTTCTTTTACAATGAATTATATTTTGATGTGCTTATATCATTCCATAAAACAGGGAAATAATAATGAGACACATTTTCTACCAAATGCTCTGGATATACCCGAAAGATATTGTTGAACTTCGCGAATTATATCAACGATATGGAACTCTGAAACATTATAAGAAAGGCACCATCATCAAGAGTCGTGGGGAATCGCAGCGGTTATTCTATTTGGTTAATGGGCTCTGTATGTATTATGCCAACTATGTTGAAAATAACCCGATGTCATTCTCACTGGTGCTGCCAGAACGCACGATGGGGGATATCACTTGTATTACCAAACAGCATGTTAATGTCACCACCATCGTGATCCGGGATGCGGATATTCTGGTGGTGCCCCCTGATATTTTGCTGGATGCCATGCGGCAGGATGCTGAACTGGCGATAAAAATATGCCGTCACGTTGTGGCCAAGTAGGAGAGCAGCCTGGAGGCGGTAATCACCAACACCAGTTGTGAACCCGCGCAACGTCTTAAAATTCTGCTGAAAAGCATGTTATTAGAAGATGGGATTGAGCCTAAAGCAGGCTGGTATACCGTGCCGCTGACGTTGACCCATGAGGAATACGGTCAGATCATCAACGTGACTCGCGTCACCATTTCTAGAATACTGGCACTTTGGCAACGTGAAGGGCTGATATGTCGGGAAAATAAAACGATTATTGTCCATCATCAGCTGTTTGATGATGTATATGACTGGCTTAGTTATTTTTCTGAAAAATAACCTTTCATTAGCGCGAAAAAAACACCGCGTGGCCTAAACAGCCAGACAGTGGTAAGCCAGCCACACCGAATCTTCTCACCAATAATGCTCACTGGTAATATGCCCCGGACGGCGACGCAGGTGCTTGGTCATTTCCCGTTGCTCTTTCAGGCATTGCTGGGTGTCGCGCACCATTTGCGGGTTACCGCACAGCATCACATGGCTGGTTTGCGCATTGAGTGGCAATCCGACAGCCTTCTCCAACGCTCCGCTGCTGATAAGCGCCGGAACGCGCCCTGTCAGGGAGCCGACCTGCGTCTCCCGGCTGATGACCGTTTGTATCCGCAGTTTATCGCCGTAACACTGCTGTAGCTGCTGCATCTTGGGCAAGTAGCTAAGGTCATTGGCAAAGCGCGCCGCGTGCACTAATACGATGTGCTGGAAACGCTCCAGATCCTTCCCTTCCTCTAAAATCGACAAATAAGGGCCGATGGCGGTGCCGGTCGCGAGCATCCACAGCGTGTCGCAATCAGGGACTTCTTCCAGCACAAAGAAACCCGCCGCATCTTTGGTGATTTCCAGTGGCATTCCGGATTGCAGAGCGTGCAAATGAGGGCTGAGCTTACCATCCAGCACGGTGACCAGATAAAACTCAAGAGTGGGATTACTGGGGGCATTCACGTAGGAGTAGGCGCGCTGGATGCGCTCGCTGTCAATTTCCAATCCCAGTTTGGCGTACTGACCCGCAGTGAACGCAGCAATCGGCGCCTGAACCTGAATGCTGAAAAGGCTGTCCGTCCAATTTGTTACCTGAATAACGTTACCGGTTATCCACTCTGCCATAGTGCTGTGCTCCTGATGTTTTTCGGTCACTCAGGCCATCCGCTCACGAAACGGTGCGTCAGGGGATAGGGCCTTTACGATACGCGATTCTTTAAGAACAGTGAAACAATCAATGCAATAGACCTTGTGCATTCATGCGATTACAGCAGGAAGTCATGCAACGCGGGATCTTTGCGATCGAGATAATGTGTTGAACGAATACGCCGGATGGTGCGTGATTTGCCGCGAATCAGCAGGGTTTCGGTGGTGGCGATGTTACCCCGGCGCGCAATCCCTTCCAACAGGTCGCCTTTGGTGATACCGGTAGCCGAGAAGATCACGTTGTCATTACGCGCCATATCGCTCAGCGTGAGTACACGCCCGGCTTCAATTCCCATTTCTGCACAGCGTTTCAGTTCACGATCGCCTAAACGGCGGTTTTCCTCGCTGTCCCCTTTAACCTGATGACGTGCCAGCAGGCGACCTTGCATATCACCATCCAGCGCGCGGATCACCGCAGCGGAAATCACCCCTTCCGGCGCGCCGCCGATGCCATACAGCACATCGACTTCGCTGTCAGGCATACAGGTCAGAATCGAGGCCGCGACATCACCGTCGGGAATGACAAACACTTTCACGCCCAGTTGCTGCATTTCGGCAATCACTCCATCGTGGCGTGGTTTCGCTAGTGTGATCACTGTAAACTGCTGTAACGGTTTGCCAATTTTGATGGTGATATTGCGCAGGTTATCCGCCAATAGCAGTGCCAGGTTGATAGCGCCTTTGGCCTGCGGACCGACGATCAGCTTTTCCATATACATGTCGGGCGCATGCAGAAAGGTATCTTTTTCGCCGACGGCCAGTACAGCGAGCGCATTGGCTTGTCCCATCGCCGTCATTCGTGTGCCTTCAATGGGATCGACGGCAATATCCACCTCATCGCCCACGCCGGTGCCGACCTGCTCACCGATGTAAGGCATGAGGGCTTTGTCGATCTCGCCTTCACCGATCACGATCTGCCCGTTGATATCAACCTGATTGAGCATGATGCGCATGGCCTGCACCGCCGCGCCATCAGCGGCATTTTTATCGCCACGGCCAAGCCATTTGTAGCCTGCCAGCGCGGCAGCTTCTGTCACGCGGGAAAACTCAATCGCCAATTCACGTTTCATGGATACCTGTCTATTGTGTAATAGGAAAAGGGGAATTGAGCGCGATTTTACCACACTCGCTGCGGGCGGGAGCTGGATGATATCAAGGGAGTGGCGAATGCATCGGGCGCAATAAGCAAGGGCTGTGCTGACAAAACAGCTTTACCTTTCTTAGGTAGGCGGTAATGACTGTTGTAAGTCAATTTGTCAGTGACCTTTAACGCAGCTCAGTAGAGTGGCGTCATGAGTATTAACGGTGTGAAGCGGCGAGTTACGCTTTATTCTCACTGCCCAGCGCTTTAACCGTAATGGTTAATACCACAGAGAGCAGCAAGGCAACGGCCATAAAGCTATAGGACATGCTCGGGTTGCCGGTAATGCCGTTGAGGTAGCCGACCAGCCAGGCTCCGAGGAATGCGCCCAGTGCGCCAAAGCTGTTGATCAAACCAATCGATACCCCAAAAACGTTTTTAGGCAACAGTTCAGGAATCAGCGCGAAGAACGGACCATAGGGGGCATACATGCAGGCAGCCGCAACCACTAACAGCGCATAAGACACCCAGAAGTGCTGCGCGCCAATGGCGTAAGAGGTGAAGAAGGCTAACGACGCGATCAACAGCAGGGGCCAGATAAAGAGCTTGCGGTTTTGCATTTTGTCCGACAGCCAGGAGACCGTCAGAATCAGCACGATGGCAGCAAAGTAAGGCAGTGCCGAGAGCTAGCCGACGGAAACGATATCCAGAGAGGCATCCGATTTGAGGATTGACGGCATCCACATCATAAAGCCGTAAACCCCGATGCTCCACAAGGCATGAACGGCACACAGGATAATCACATTGCGTGAACGCAAAGCTTCACCATAGTTGCGTACCGGCTTGATGTTCTTCTGCTCCGCATCCATCACCGCCTGGAAATCCGCCTTTTCCTGAGCACTCATCCAGGTGACTTCAGAGGGCTTATCACGCACCAGGAACCACCAGATAAACGCCCAGATAATCGCTGGCGCGCCTTCGATAATGAACATTTCACGCCAGCCGAAAGCATTGATCAGGTAGCCGGAGACAATGGACATCCACAGCATGGTGACCGGATTACCCAATACCAGGAAGGTGTTGGCGCGTGAACGTTCCTCTTTGGTGAACCAGGTGCTGATGTAAATCAGCATGGAGGGCATCACCGCGGCTTCTACCACGCCGAGTATGAAACGGATCACCATTAGCATCGGGATATTATTGACCAACCCGGTGGCGGCGGCACACAATCCTCACAAGATCAGGCTGACAAAAATCAGTTTGCGCACACTGCGTTTAACGGCGTAAATGGAGCCTGGTACCTGAAAGAAGAAATAGCCGAGAAAGAACAGCGCGCCAATCAGTGAAGACGTTCCCTTACTGATGCCCAAATCTACCTCAATACCGGCTGCGGCTGCGAAACCATATTTGGCGCGATCGAGATAGGCGAGGCTGTAGGTAATAAAAATGATGGGCATTAAATACCACCAACGCTGAACAGCTAATTTTTTAGTCGTCATCTTGGTTACCTGTTTATTTTGCATTGTTATCATCTGCATCTTATCGTGCAGCAGGATAATGTTGAAAAACATTCCTGAATGCCAAATCAAATGATAAGGCACATAATTTTATGTAAAAGGGTTTACGTGATGCGTATTATTAATGCGCATCATCTTGCGTTGAGATCTATTTTAGAAATAGGTGCTCCGAGTGAATGTTAATTAATCAATGGCAATATAAATATTGCTGATACTTATTTTGCACTTCACTGTCATCAGGCATTGTTGACGTTGTAAATATGAGAACCTTTTTCAGCTTTTATTTTTGTGACATAAATCACTGTAAATCATGTTAAAAAAATGTTACCGGCAACGTTATCGGCCTGACATTTGGCGGTGAGTCACGCCGCATGTTGGTGGCTATGGCGCGTTTGGCAGGTGATTACAGCGTACCGCCCAGTGAAAGGCGATAATGCAAATCAACGTATTCAATCGTTGGCAGTTTATTGATTTTTTTAATCAATATTTCTGTTGCCACTTTACCCATCTCAAAACGGGGCGTGACTACGCTGGCAATGGCGGGTGTCGTGGCTTGCACAATATCCAAGCCGTGGAAACCGGAAATCGCGATGTGACCCGGTATGTTAAGCGACAGGCGCAAGCACTCTTGCAATACCCCAACGGCGATATCGTCATTGGTACAGAAGATGGCATCTACCTGTGGATACATCTGGCGTATCAGTGCCAGCATATCAGCACCAATCGACACAGAAGAGATCTTGTTGGGCGAAATTTGCATCGGTTCAAATCCCGCTTCCTGCATGGCGCGGCTATGGCCTTGATAGCGCTTGCGGTCGCGCACGTCGGACATGGAACCAAAGTAGAGCACGTGGCGTTTACCACTGGCCAGAATCGCCACCGTCATATCATAGGCGGCCTGGGTATTGTTGAACCCGACCACAATGCGGCCTGGCAACGGCTCCAGATCCATCACTTGAGCGACGGGAATATTGGCGGAATCGAGGTATTTGTTAGCACGCAGCGTGTGTTCGGAGTCGGTAAGAATCAAGCCAGCAATGTTACAGGACAGCAGGTTAACGATCTGTTCTTCTTCCCGCGTTTTATCGTAGTTGTAATTGACCACCAGTGTTTGGTAGCCGTTCAGCGCGGTAACCGATTCAATCCCGGCCAACAGATCGGAAAAAATCTGGTTATTAAACGAGGGTACCAGAATGCCGATGCGCTGGGCGGGCGCTTGTGTCGCCTCTTTACGTTCATCGGGGGTGTAATTCACTTCCGCCATCACCTGAGCGATGCGCTGCGCGGTTTCAGGCGACACTTTATCCGGCGTGCGCAGATAACGACTGACGGTCATCTTGGTGACGCCTGATAATTGTGTGATGTCCTGTAACGTAACACGCTGGTTCTTCATGCAGGAAAGCCCGAGTGTCGCCTGATTCAAAACGAGGATTATGCACTGCCGCTCTGGGAAAAGGAAAGCGTGTTACTGGAATACCTCTCGTAACATGGCAATGAGCGCAAAAATAATAAGTGTTTTTCGTGTGTTAGCGTGAGTCGGACGAACGGTAGCCGATATTCCAGTAGAAATACGCGCGAAGGATCACGTAAAAAGTAACCTCCTTTTGTAACATGATATTGAGTGATCTTTCTCACAGTTTTGCTGGCAATAAACCAGTTTGATAATAGGGCGTCTGGCATTGGCGATGTTATTTGCGCCGCGGTTATTATCACGACAGCGGCACCCCACACGATCACTTATTGAGCCTTCTTTTCAGCGGGCTTTGAGTTTCTTGTCGCTATCAATAGGACACGCCGTTCTATTATTTATCGAGAAAGCATAATGAAAGATCTTTTTTCGTTAACAAATAAAAAAGTCCTTATTACGGGTTCAGCGCAGGGTATTGGTTTTCTGTTGGCGAAAGGTTTAGCCGAGCAAGGTGCCGATATTATTATCAACGATATTATTGACGATCGTGCCCAACATGCTACCAGCCAATTACGTGATGCTGGGTTTGTGGCTGATGCCTGCGCCTTTGATGTGACCAACGGTCAGGCGGTTAATAACGCCATTGCTGATATTGAAGAAAATATTGGCGCAATTGACGTGCTGATTAATAATGCCGGCATCCAACGCCGTCATCCTTTCACTGAGTTTCCTGAAAATGAATGGGATGCGGTGATCGACGTCAATCAGAAATCTGTGTTTCTGGTTTCTCAGGCGGTATCTCGCTTTATGGTGAAACGGCAACGCGGCAAGATTATTAATATCTGCTCAATGCAGAGTGAGCTTGGGCGGGACACCATTACCCCCTATACCGCCTCTAAAGGGGCGGTGAAAATGCTGACGCTGGTATGTGCGTTGAACTTGCGCGTTATAACATTCAGGTCAATGGCATTGCGCCGGGTTATTTCAAAACTGACATGACCAAAGCGCTGATCGAGGATGAAGCCTTTACCCAATGGCTGTGTAAACGTACGCCCGCGGCGCGCTGGGGTAACTAGGAAGAGCTGATCGGCGCGGCGGTTTATCTCTACTCACGGGCATCTGATTTTGTTAACGGACATTTGTTGTTTGTTGATGGAGGCATGCTGGTCGCCGTTTAAGCACGCGGTGTAACAAGGAGCCGTTATGGCAGGACAATGCGTGGTGATCATGGGCGTATCCAGCACGGGAAAATCGAGCGTGGGTGCGCAGTTGGCGCAGCGGTTAGGGGCCAAGTTCATTGATGGTGACGATCTGCACCCGCGTCACAATATTCTCAAGATGTCACAGGGGCAGGCGCTGAATGATGATGACCGTGAACCTTGGCTTGAGCGGTTGAACGATGTGATCTTCAGTCTGCAACAAAAGAATGAGACAGGCATTCTGGTCTGTTCATCGCTGAAAAAACGCTACCGCGATCGGCTGAGGAAGGAAAATCACGGTATTACCTTTCTCTGGCTGACGGGGGATTACACGCTGGTGTTAGCGCGTATGCAGCAGCGTAAAGGCCATTTCATGCCAGAAAGTTTGCTCAAAATCCAGTTTATGGCGCTCGAAACGCCACAGGCGGACGAACCGGATGTGGTGGCGGTAGATATCGCTGTACCCGTCGACGGTGTGGTACAGCGCTGCATCAATGCGCTGACGCCTGAGCGATTACCCGTTGCCGGTTAATAAAAAAGGGCGCAGCGATAGCTGCGCCCTTGCGGTTTTCCCTACGGGAATTATTCGTGATCTTCCCACGCTTGAGCACGTGCCACGGCTTTCTTCCAGCCGCTATAACGATAGTTACGCTCCACGGTTTCAATGCTGGGGCGGAATTCACGTTCAATCGTTGCCTTGCTCTTCACTTCATCCAAATCATTCCAGAAGCCGGTAGCCAGACCAGCCAGGAACGCAGCACCCAGTGCAGTAGATTCGCGCACTTCAGGGCGTTCTACGCGAGTGCCGAGGATATCTGACTGGAACTGCATCAGGAAGTTGTTGGCAACCGCACCGCCGTCAACGCGCAGTGATTGCGGACGTGTGCCTGAATCTGCCTGCATGGCATCCAGTACATCACGCGTTTGATAAGCAATGGATTCCAGCGTAGCGCGGATGATGTGGTTGGAATTCACACCGCGTGTCAGGCCGAAGATGGCACCACGGGCATACGGGTCCCAATAAGGTGCGCCCAGCCCGGTAAAGGCAGGAACAACGTAGACACCGTTGGAATCTTTCACCTTGGTGGCGAAATATTCGGAGTCCATAGATTCGCCGATCAGTTTCAGTTCATCACGCAGTCATTGAATAGAAGCACCGCCGACGAACATAGAACCTTCCAACGCGTAGTTCACTTCGCCACGCGGGCCGCAGGCGATGGTGGTCAGCAGACCATGCTGGGATTTCACCGGCTCTTTACCTGTGTTCATCAGCAGGAAGCAGCCTGTACCGTAGGTATTTTTCGCCATGCCCGGTTGAACGCAAAGCTGGCCGTACAGGGCCGCTTGTTGGTCACCTGCGATACCGGCGATAGGAATACGTGTGCCGCCTTTACAGCCAATGTTGGTTTGACCATAGACTTCGGAAGAAGGGCGCACTTGTGGCAGCATAATACGCGGGATATCCAGCGCTTCCAGCATGCGATCGTCCCAGTCCAACGTCTTGATGTTGAACAGCATGGTACGTGAGGCGTTAGTGTAATCGGTCACGTGTACGCGACCCTGGGTCATTTTCCAAATCAGCCAGGTATCAATCGTGCCGAACAGCAGTTCGCCACGTTTGGCGCGCTCGCGTGCCCCTTCCACGTTGTCCAGAATCCACTTCACCTTGGTGCCGGAGAAGTAAGGGTCGACCACCAGACCGGTGTTGGTACGGATATAATCTTCCAGGCCTTGTTTTTTCAGGGTTTCACAAATATCAGCGGTACGGCGGCACTGCCATACGATAGCGTTGTAAACCGGTTTGCCTGTCTCTTTTTCCCACACCACCGTGGTTTCACGCTGGTTGGTGATACCTATACTGGCGACTTCATCAGAGCTGATATCGGCTTTGGCCAGCACTTCAACCAGCGTGGCGCTTTGCGTTGCCCAGATTTCCATCGGGTCGTGTTCAACGCAGCCTGCTTTGGGGTAAATCTGGGTGAATTCGCACTGGGAGATGGCGATGATGTTGGCATCATGATAGAGTATGATGGTACGGGAGCTGGTAGTACCCTGATCCAGCGCGACAATGTATTTTTTTTCCGGTGTCATAGGTTCTAATCCTGTTGTGTAGCGGGTAAAAAAGCGTATGCCGTGGGCGTAGCTTAGCGTGCTTCAGTACGCTGCGTTTCTTTGTACATCGCAAGGCAAATTACGGCCAATGAGGGCACGGTAGCCGAAAGCACCCAGGCATGCCCCAACGATTGGTCCGAAAATCGGCAAGAGGAAATACGGAATATCACGCGCGCCGGTGAAGGCCACTTGTCCCCAGTCTGCCAGATAGGCAAACAGCTTCGGACCGAAGTCACGTGCGGGGTTTAACGCAAACCCGTTCAACGGACCCATGGAGGCACCAATTATTGCTATCAGGATACCGATCAGCAGCGGCGCTAACGGACCGCGTGGCACGCCGTTGCCATCGTCGGTGAGCGCCAGAATCAAACACATCAGTACGGCGGTGATGACCATTTCCACCACAAAGGCCTGGAATACAGAAATCTGCGGATGCGGGTATGTCGAGAACGTGCCCGCCAGATTTAAACTTTCCACACTACAGCGCACGATGTTGTGAGTCTGTTCAAAATCTGCGAACAAATTGTGATAAAGACCGTACACCAACGCGGCGGCGCAGAATGCACCTGCTACCTGCGCAATGATGTAAGGAATCACCTTGCGCGCGTCGAAGCAGGCAAACAGCCACAGGGCGATGGTAACTGCCGGGTTAAGGCGGGCACCGGAAATAGCCGCAGTCAGGTAGACTGCCATGGCGACGCCTAAACCCCAGACAGCGCTGATTTCCCATTGACCAAAGCTGGCACCGGCAAGTTTTAATGCTGCCACGCAACCTACTCCAAAGAAGATTAGCAGACCGGTGCCGAGAAACTCGGCGATACATTGGCCTTTTAAGGTTGGCACTCTCGATTGACTCATAATGGTTTCCTGTTTACGGGGCTACAGAGTAATGTTCAGGCCGCTGACATAGAGCGACCCTGTATAAATGTGTGGACGATGTGAATTTATCATTAATGTTCGAAAACGAGAAATATTGAAATCAAAATGTGTGTTGTTCGTCATAAAAATGAGCGTATTCGCCTATCAAAGCGCCGCTGTACGGTTACTTACGCCCGTTTCATGTTAATGACGGCGTTAACGTTGTTAACATGAGCGCGAGTGGGCAAAAGGGTAGCGTGCAAATTATTACGCAAGCAAGCACGTAATTTCAGTTTGTACTGATTGTTGCGTTTAAAAAACGATCAAGACTTCCATCAGAGTGGATGGCTGCTAGACAGCGCCCTGACAGCCCCATACAATTTACCGATACACTGAACGAAAGAGGCGTGCTCGTGGAGTGCCATCCTAAACGCAAGCGTGATAGCGAGCGTATGTGAAGCGGGATTGGCATGGGAAGGGGAGATAGTACGCCTCATTGGTGCCTTGCGATTAAAAGGGGTTGAAGAATGTCATTTGAAGTGTTTGAGAAACTGGAAGCCAAAGTTCAACAAGCAATTGATACTATTACATTATTGCAAATGGAAATCGAAGAGCTGAAGGAAAAGAACGATCAGTTGAGCCAGGAAGTGCAACAGGCCGCTGAATCCCGTGAAACGCTGGTGCGTGAAAACGAACACTTGAAAGAAGAACAGTTTATCTGGCAGGAACGCCTGCGCGCGCTGTTGGGCAAGATGGAAGAAGTCTAAGCGAGAAACGCAAAAGTCAAAAAAGGGCGCACTGCGCCCTTTTTTATCAATATGCTACTGTCGAACTATTCGATATCCAGTGGATCTTCCGACAGGATAATGCCGGTATTGTCGGCATACAGATGATCGCCGGAGAAGAAGGTTACACCGCCGAAATTGACGCGAATATCGCTTTCGCCAACCCCTTCGCTGGCGGCACCCACCGGAATAGCGGCTATGGCCTGAATGCCGATATCCAACTCTTCCAGATCGTCCACCTGGCGCACCTCACCGTAGACCACGATGCCTTCCCAGGCGTTTTGTGTCGCCAGACGGGCCAGTTCAGCATCGATCAAGGCACGACGCACAGAACCGCCGCCATCCACCAGAAGTACACGACCTACGCCGCTCTCTTCCAGCACATCGTAGAGGATGCCGTTATCCTCAAAGCATTTCACCGTGGTGATTTTGCCACCAAAGGAAGTGCGTCCTCCAAAGTTGGAAAACAGAGGTTCAACAACGTTCACCTCTTCGTGATAGATATCGCACAGCTCGGAAGTATCGTATTTCATCGGATTTACGTCAGTTTGCCGCCGGGATCCTGAGTATATCCCTTAAAGGCAAGTGTTGGCAAAATCATCAAATGTTAACTTGATGCGTATCAGTAAATACTCACCGCTTAGCTGAGCATCACACCCACAGCAAACAGCAAATTGGTCAGCAGCGCACCCTTTACGGTTTTTTCCAGCATGGGACGCATGCTGAACGGACTGATTTCACGGCGCACATAGGCTGCCTGCTTGAGCAGTAGCGGCAGGGTCAGGATAAACAGCCAGCCAGCGTGTGCAGATAAAACATGGCAAACAGGGCCAGACACAGCGGCGCGGTCAGCAACAGCAGGGAATGGTAGCACCGGGCACGCTGCGCACCGAGGCGAACGGCCAGCGTGTTTTTACCACTGAGACGATCGTTGTCGATATCGCGCAAACTGTTGATGTTCAGCACCGCAGTAGCGAGCAGGCCACAGGCGGTGGCGGGCAGCATAACGATGCTGTCAAAATGGCCGGTTTGCAGGTAATAGGAGCCTGCGACGCTGAGCCAGCCAAAGAAAATCATGACGGATATGTCCCCCAGTCCCATATAACCGTAGGGTTTGTTGCCCACGGTATAGCTAATGGCGGCGACCATCGCCAGCACCCCGAGGATCAGAAAGCCGATGATATCCGACGGTTTTTCGCACGCCATGATGACCAGCGACAGCCCGGACACGATGGTCAGGACCACGGTGACGATCAGCGCCATGAGCAACTGCGACAGCGAGATAACGCCAGTTTGGATGCCGCGCAAAGGCCCGATACGGGTTTCGGTATCGCTGCCTTTTACCGCATCACCGTAATCGTTCGCCAGATTGGAGAGGATTTGCAGCAGTCCGGCGGTCAGTAGCGCCAGCAGAGCGATACCCGGTTTAAAATTGTTGTGCCAGCTGGCGATGGCGGAGCCCGTCACAATGGGCGCAAACGCTAATGGAAGCGTTTTCGGACGCAAGCTGTCCAGCCAGGCTTTGGTTTTGCTGCTTTGGGTTGATAAGATCATGATATGTTTCTTTTTTTCAATGCAATGTCTGTCGCATGCATGTGTGAATGAGAAGTCCAGTCCATGAGCGCTGGCCAGAAACGCAAATGGGAGGCATCAGCCTCCCATCATTTGCCAAACAGAGCGTTTGCGCAACAGGACAATCCGAATTGTAGGGATTATAAGATAAAACGGCTCAGATCTTCATCTGCTACGAGCTCGTCAAGATGACTACGCACGTATTCTGCGTCCACGGTAACAGTTTGACCGTTCATTTCGCTGGCATCGTAAGAGATCTCTTCGATCAAACGCTCCAAAACAGTGTGCAGACGACGTGCGCCGATGTTCTCGGTGCGCTCGTTGACCTGCCAGGCCGCTTCGGCAATCCGGCGAATGCCGTCCGTCGTGAAGACGATATCCACGCCTTCCGTCGCCAGCAACGCTTTGTACTGTTCGGTCAGTGATGCGCTGGGCTCCGTCAGGATGCGTTCGAAATCTTCCGTGGTCAGCGCTTGCAGCTCAACGCGGATAGGTAAACGCCCTTGCAGCTCGGGGATCAGATCTGACGGGCTGGAGACCTGGAACGCACCGGAGGCGATAAACAGGATATGATCGGTTTTCACCATGCCGTGTTTGGTAGAGATCGTACAGCCTTCCACCTGCGGCAGCAGATCGCGCTGTACCCCTTCACGAGAGACGTCCGGGCCAGAAGTTTCCCCGCGTTTGCAGATTTTGTCGATCTCATCGATAAACACGATACCGTGTTGCTCAACGGACTCGATAGCCTGCTGTTTCAGCTCTTCTGGGTTCACCAGTTTGGCGGCTTCTTCTTCGACCAGCAGCTTGAAGGCATCTTTGATTTTCATCTTGTGCGCTTTCTGCTTTTGACCTGCCAGATTCTGGAACATGGACTGCAACTGATTGGTCATTTCTTCCATGCCGGGAGGGGCCATGATTTCAACGCCCATCGGGGTAGCTGCCAGATTGATTTCAATTTCTTTGTCGTCTAACTGCCCTTCACGCAATTTTTTGCGGAAGGCCTGACGCGCCGCAGAAGGTTCTTGCGGCTCTTCCGGCTGACCCCAGTTATTTTTTGCTGGGGGAATCAGCGCATCCAGAATGCGTTCTTCGGCCATCTCTTCAGCGCGGAAGCGGTTTTTTTCCAGCGATTGTTGGCGCATTATTTTGATGGCCGCATCCGTCAGATCGCGGATGATGGAGTCGACTTCCTTACCAACATAGCCGACTTCAGTGAATTTAGTGGCTTCCACTTTGATAAACGGGGCGTTGGCCAGTTTGGCCAGACGACGGGCAATCTCAGTTTTACCGACACCGGTCGGCCCGATCATCAGGATGTTCTTGGGTGTCACTTCATTGCGTAACGCGTCGGAAAGCTGCATACGGCGCCAGCGGTTACGCAATGCGATTGCCACCGCACGTTTGGCCTTGTGCTGACCGATGATGTAGCTGTCGAGCTCGCTAACGATTTCGCGCGGGGTCATTTCAGACATGATGTCATTCCTTACGCCTTGGAGGCTAATTCTTCAATCGTGTGGAACTGATTGGTGTAGATGCAGATATCGCCTGCGATACCCAGCGACTTTTCAACAATCTCGCGCGCGCTGAGCTCGGTGTTCTCCAGCAGCGCTCTGGCTGCGGCTTGCGCATACGGGCCGCCAGAACCGATAGCAATCAAATCGTTTTCCGGTTGAATTACATCGCCGTTACCGGTGATGATAAGCGACGCGTTTTCGTCTGCGACGGCCAGCAGAGCCTCCAGACGGCGTAGCATACGGTCGGTGCGCCAGTCTTTTGCCAATTCCACGGCAGCCTTGACCAGGTGGCCTTGATGCAGTTCCAGCTTGCGTTCAAACATCTCGAACAGCGTAAAGGCGTCAGCGGTGCCGCCCGCAAAGCCCGAGATCACGTTGTCGTTGTACAGGCGGCGTACTTTGCGCACGTTGCCCTTCATGACCGTGTTTCTCAATGTGGCTTGGCCGTCGCCGCCAATCACCACGTGGCCGTTGCGACGTACACTTACTATAGTTGTCACGCGTCAATCCCCGCTAGATAAGGAAAAAGAACCCCACAATGCTGTGGGGCATATTAATGTTGTAGATGGGGGACCGCTTAGGAGTTTTCAACCCCCGGCAGCGAGAGGAATGCAGTTTGCTGCGCCAGCGTCTTTCAGGCGCGATAACATTTTGTCGGCGGTGGCGCGATCTTTATACGGCCCTAACGTGATGCGATTCCAGCCGCCACTGCTGGCGATGCGGCTTTCGATACCGGCAAAAGCCAACTGTGCGCGTACTGATTCTGCCGGTTCCAGCGTTTTAAACGAACCACACTGTACCATCCAGCGCTGTGCTTTTTCTGGTTTGGGCGTTTCCGGCTGCTTCGTGGTTTCCACCTGTTTTGTCGTTTCCTGCTTAGGTGTAGCGGGCTGTGTCGCGGGGGCAGTAACGGGCGCACGCGTACTCACGGGCGGCTGCGTCACCGTCGGCGTGGTTGCTACCGGCGGTACCACGACGGTTTTGGGCGCGGTGATGGTGACCTGGGAGCGAGGCACCGGCGTTTGATCGTTATAAGGCACTTCTGACAGCTGCGTCGGTGCACGGCGCATATCCTCCTGCATCTGCTCTAGCAGTTGGCGTTGTTCTTGCGTGAGTTGGACCGGTGATTTGATTTCTCCACCGGAATTGGGTGCCGTTGGCTCAGGAACGCCCAACTGACGATTCTCCAGTTCTTTAATATAACGCCAGCGCTCTTCCGGCTTCGGTGGCAGACCATTGCCGTTGTTGGTGGCGCTGCGCGGTAGCACTGGCGACTCAGCAGGCTTGTTGTTGGCGATAAAATAGAGCCCGCCCGCGAAGGTCACCAGAACGGCAACAGCCAGCATTATCATGAGCTTAGAGACGCTAGACGAAGAGCTACCTCTTCGACTGGTTGTCTTTTTTCGTCGCGCGCCTGAGCGCCCACGGCTGACGTAATCTCGTTGTGCCACTGTCGTTTCGCTACAAATGAAATGAAAGATTTAGGGAGCATGTTACTGAACCCTAAAAACTTTGACCAGCACCGGAATTCTTAAACCCGATAACGAGCGTAATTTGGTGTGGCCGTGCTGTCACGAATAACTAGTTTGCTGTTGAGTAACCGTGAACCGCTGGGCACCGCATGGCCCTGCAATTCTTCCAATAGCAGATGCATGGATTCACACCCCAGTTCATAGCGGGGCTGGGCGACGGTAGTGAGCGCTGGAAAACAGTATTGTGCCTGCTCGATATCATCAAAACCCACCAGCGACAGATCTTTGGGAACATCCAGCTTCATTTTTTTCGCTTGAGAGAGCACTCCCATCGCCATCATGTCGCTGTGGCAAAATATGGCGCTGGGCGGTGCCGGGTGCTTCATCAGCATCATCAGCCCGTTCACGCCGGTTTCATAACTGAAGCTGCCGCGATAGATATACTGATTATCCACTTGAATGCCGCTGCGGCGCAGCGCCTGAATATACCCTTGCAAGCGGTATTCGCTCAGATGCATGTTTTCGGGACCCGCGATACAGGCAATACGGCGATGTCCGAGCCGGTGCAGATAATAAACGGCATCAAAGGCGGCGGTGAGATTATCGATGTGCACCGTCGGCAATTTCAGATCGGGTGAGAACTCGTTGACCATCACCATCGGCGGCAGGTTGGCCCCGAGCAGCAACATGCCATCAATCTGCTTGGTGATAATCAAATCCACGAAGGACTTTTCTTTTTGATGCTGGTGAGCGCAATCGCCAATCAGTACCAGATAACCTTGTTTTGCGGCGGTTTCTTCGATACCACGCAGGACATCGGTAAAAAAGGGATCGCAAATATCTGGCACAATCTTGAGCAGCGTGCGTGACTCGCTGCGTTTTACGTGACGGGCAAGCGCATGCGGCGCGTAACCCACGGTGAGCACGGCTTGTTCAACCCGCTTACGCGTTTGGCTCGAGACCTTCTCCGGGTTCATTAACGTTCGGGAGACCGTGGCCGTCAATACACCCGCGACCTCTGCCACGTCTTTCATCGTCGCCGGCGTGGTGTCATTTTTATAGTCCAACGCGGTTCTCCTTACATCGTATGCGATTGGCGAACAGGACGGCGGCACGCACGCCGCCCGATTTTTTTGCCCTACAGGCTTATACCACCCATTTTGCTAAGGATACTGTTTCTCTGCATACGCTTAACAGATGGCGCGCAAGTTTTGCTGCTCAGATTGCATAAAAGATGTGACGGATGTCATTTTTTCGGCACCGTTAGCATTTTTTCGTGGTGCGTTAACGACGGCGATCAGTTATCGCTGGGGTCGACATCCAACACCCATTTCACTTTTCGCGCTTCGGGCAGTAGCGGGATAAGCGGCAGTGAGGCTTTAACGACACGCTGAAGCGTGGCGCGGGAAGGGTGCTGCAACAGCAATTGCCAGCGAAAGCGCCCGGCGCGTTTGGGTTGCAATGCGGGAACCGGACCGAGCAGCCAGAGCGCGTCATCCTTGAGCGGGCTGCTTTCCAGCAGGTTGCGCAGTTGCTGGAGGAAAAGCGGCGGATGCTGATTATCGTGATCGTCGGCGCGGAACAGAATGTGGCTGGTGTAGGGGGGCAGAAACACGCTTTGGCGCTCTTTCAGCGTCTGACTGGCGAAGGCGTCATAGCCCTTTTGTAGCAGCAATTGCAGTAACGGATGGTCAGGGTGATGGGTTTGCAGCACCACTTCGCCGCTCTTCCCGGCGCGTCCGGCGCGTCCGGAAACCTGCATATAGAGCTGGGCAAAACGTTCTGTTGCACGAAAATCGGCGGAAAACAGCGAGCTATCGACATCCAGCAGCGCCACCAGAGTGACATCCGGGAAATGGTGTCCTTTTGCCAGCATCTGCGTTCCTATAAGAATGCGCGCATCTCCTTGACGCACCTGCGCCAGTTGCTGTTCCAGCATGCCTTTGCGGCTGGTGGTGTCGCGATCGATACGGGTAATGGGCACATCGGTGAACAGGGAGGTCAGCGATTCCTCCAACTGCTCGGTGCCCAAACCAACTGGCACCAGATGCGTTGAACCGCAGTGCGGACACTGCTGCGGCACCGGACACTGGCTGTCACAATGGTGACAACGGAGCTGACGCTGCTGCTGGTGATAGGTGTAATAGTGCTCGCAGCGCTGGCATTCGGCGATCCAACCGCATTCGTGACACATCACTACCGGCGAAAAACCCCGGCGATTAAGAAACAGGATGACCTGATTGTTGTGTTCCAAATGGTGGCGAATGCGGGTAATCAGCGGCTGTGACAGGCCGCTGGTGAGCGGTAATCCTTTGACATCGAGGATATGCTGGCGCGCAGGTTGTGCATTGCCCGCACGCTTGCGAAGCGTGAGCTGACGGTATTTGCCGTTCTGCACATTGTAGAGCGTTTCCAGCGCAGGCGTGGCGGAGCCGAGCACGATGGGAATATTTTCCTCTCTGGCGCGGAACACCGCCAAATCACGCGCATGATAGCGCCATCCTTCATGCTGTTTATATGAGCCGTCGTGCTCTTCATCGATGATGATCATTCCCAGGCGGGCAAACGGAGTAAACAGCGCAGACCGGGTGCCAATGACAATCGTGGATTCTCCGCTGCGTGCGCGTAGCCAAACCGCCAGACGCTCGCTGTCGTTCAGTCCCGAGTGCAGCACATCCACTGGCGCGATGAAGCGTGCGCGGAAACGGGCAATGGTCTGCGGCGTCAGGCCGATCTCGGGCACCAGCACCAGTGCCTGCTTGCCTTGTGATAACACGTTTTCCAGCGCGCTCAGGTACACTTCGGTTTTGCCGGAGCCGGTGATCCCGGCCAGTAGCCAGGCGGTAAAATGGCTGTCTTCGCTGCGAATAGCACCCACTGCGGTCGCCTGCTCGGTATTGAGGCGCAGCCGTTCATCATGGGTGATGGGCTGGCGACGCCAGTCCTGCACCTCCGCGTCGATGGCCTTGAGATCGCACAACCCTTTGGTGCGCAGTGCCTGCAATGCTGTCTCCGTCAGACCGGATTCATTTACTTGATGGCGGTACAGCGCACCTTGCATCAGGGCTGCCAGCGCCTGCTGCTGTTTGCGGGCGCGCACCAGCGTGGCGAGCGGTGTGGCTTTACCTTGTTCGGTGGCGAACCACTGCCAGAGTGGAGCGCGATGGGCCGGTTTGCCCTGTCGCAGCAAAATCGGCAAGGCGTGGAACAGCACCTCACCTATAGGATAGTGATAGTAGCCCACGGCCCAGAGAAGAATGCGCCACAGGCTGTCAGGGAAAAGCGGCTGCGCATCGAGCACGTCGTGAATGGATTTGAGCTGTTCTACCGGAAGTTCGCTGCGATCGCTGCACGCCACGACAATACCAATCGCCTTGCGGTTGCCAAAAGGCACACTGACGCGCACGCCCGGCGATGGCGTCATGCCTGCGGGCAGCAGGTAATCGAATGTGCGTGCCAGCGGCACGGGCAATGCGACCTGAACGATGGACATGCTTTCTCCGGCTGATAACTCTGGCGCTCTGCTGTTTTCCCTGCACAGCGCAGCCCGACGGTACGATGTGTTACCGCTCCGCGGACGTCATGGGGGCTTGCTCCGCCAGTGTACAGGTTGCAGACTAAAATGTGTTACCTGATTGCATCGGCTGGCTAATTTCTGTATGATTCTCCGCCTTTATACGACTTTGCTATGCGCGGTGTAATGACCGGCGCGATGGCGAAGCGTATACTGATCGTAGAGCGTCAATGTGCTGTGCTTACAGTGCTTAACTTCGTGTGGTGTCTGGCGAAACAGGGCTGGATAGCGACACGGCCTTAACAGAGGTTTGCCATGAAAAAAGGTATTCACCCGAATTATGTAGCGATTACTGCAACGTGTTCTTGCGGTAACATTATCAAAACCCATTCTACCGTGGGTCACGATCTGAACCTGGACGTTTGTGGCGAATGCCACCCGTTCTATACCGGTAAACAACGTGTTGTTGACACCGGTGGTCGTGTTGAACGCTTCAACAAGCGTTTCAGCGTGCCGGGCAGCAAAAAATAAGCGTCCCCGCATAAACAATAAAGGCACCCTTGGGTGCCTTTATTGTTTCTATGGCCAGAGCAGTATACCGCCCGATCAACAGATCAATATTCCCACGTATCCGGGTCAATCCCCATCTCGCGCATGATCGCCTTGGCCACCTCAGGGATTTCATCGCTGCGCTCTTTACGCAAATCGTGATCATCCGGTAGTGGCTGGCCGGTAAATGCGTGCAGAAACGCTTCGCACAATAATTCACTGTTGGTTGCATGGCGCAGGTTATTGACCTGACGTCGGGTGCGCTCATCAGTCAGGATTTTCAGCACTTTAAGCGGAATCGAGACCGTGATCTTTTTAACTTGCTCGCTCTTTTTACCGTGTTCAGCGTAAGGGCTGACATACTCGCCGTTCCACTCAGCCATGGGATACCTTAAAAATATAGTCGTCAGGAAGATAAAACCGTCATGAGATGAGGGTAATTCTAACGGGATTTCCGTCAATGCTCAATCTATACGCAAAGAAGTTTAGAAGTCTAGATGTATTAACGTCCGTTGAGCTTGGGATTACTCTTGACAGCCTATACTCTGCCGCCAGTTAGGAAAATGACCATGACGCGTAAACAAGCAACGATTGCCGTTCGTAGCGGACTTAATGATGATGAACAATACGGCTGTGTGGTTTCGCCGATTCATCTCTCCAGCACCTACAACTTCACTGGTTTCAACCAGCCCAGAGCCCATGACTACTCGCGTCGCGGTAACCCGACGCGTGATGTGGTGCAGCGTGCGCTGGCGGAGTTGGAAGGCGGTGCTGGGTCGGTGATGACCAGCAGTGGCATGTCAGCCATTTTGTTGGTGTGCACCGTTTTTCTTCGTACGGATGATTTGCTTGTTGCGCCTCATGATTGCTATTGCGGCAGTTACCGTTTGTTTGACAGCTTGAACAAGCGCGGCGCATTTCGCGTAAAATTTGCCGATCAGGGCGACGCGGCTGCGTTGGCGTTGGCGTTGGCGGTGGCGGTGGCACTGGAAGAGAAACCCAAACTGGTGCTGGTGGAAAGCCCCAGCAATCCGCTGCTGCGCGTGGTGGATATCGCCGCCATTTGTCAGGCAGCGCGTGACGCCGGTGCGGTCAACGTGGTGGATAACACCTTCCTGAGCCCGGCGTTGCAGCGCCCGCTGGCATTGGGGGCCGATTTGGTGGTGCACTCCTGCACCAAGTATCTCAATGGGCACTCTGATGTGGTGGCTGGCACGGTGATTGCCAAAGACCCGGCGCTGGTGACAGAGCTGGCCTGGTGGGCGAACAATATCGGTGTGACGGGGGCGGCGTTTGACAGCTATCTGCTGCTGCGTGGGTTACGCACCCTTGGCCCGCGTATGGCCGCTGCGCAAAAAAATGCGCTGCAACTGATTGATTACCTGCAAACACAACCGCTGGTGAAAAAGCTTTATCACCCTTCGCTGCCGAACAACCCCGGCCATGAGATTGTGCGTCGTCAGCAGTCCGGTTTCGGTGCCATGTTGAGCTTCGAACTGGACGGCGATGAAGACACCCTGCGCCGTTTCCTGGGTGAGTTGGAAGTGTTTACGCTGGCAGAATCGCTGGGCGGCGTAGAAAGCCTGATTTCTCATGCGGCCACCATGACCCATGTGGGCATGGCACCGGAAGCGCGTGCGGCGGCAGGTATATCCGAAACCCTGCTGCGTATCTCGGTCGGCATTGAAGACGGTGACGATCTGGTGGTCGATCTGGTGACCGATCTAGATCGGGCATTCCGGGTGGCAACTGAGGGAGCAGCATGAGTGCGTTAGGCGTATCAGCGGCGGTTTCTGGCCGCCAACTGCATAAATTTGGCGGCAGCAGTCTGGCAGATGTGAAGTGTTATCAACGCGTCGCGGGGATTATGGCCGAGTACAGCCGCCCCGGCGATTTGATGGTGGTGTCAGCCGCGGGCGGTACCACCAATCAACTGATTAGCTGGCTGAAACTGAGCCAGAGCGATCGCCTTTCTGCCCATCAGGTGCAGCAGGCGCTGCGTCGTTACCAAAGTGATTTGATTGCAGGTTTGCTGCCTGCGGATGCCGCAGAGCGGCTGACCACTCTTTTTATCCGCGATCTGAAGCGTCTGTCGGCGCTGCTGGATGGCGGCGTGACCGATGCAGTTTATGCCGAAGTGGTGGGGCACGGCGAAATTTGGTCCGCACGTCTGATGGCAGCGGTGTTGAACTTGAGCAACATCGACGCCAACTGGCTGGACGCCCGCGACTTTTTACGTGCTGAACGGGCAGCACAGCCGCAGGTGGATGAAGGGCGCTCCTGGCCGCTGCTGCAACAGTTGTTGACGCAGCATGCGGGGCAAAGGCTGGTGGTGACCGGTTTTATCAGCCGCAACGAGGCCGGTGAAACAGTCTTGCTGGGGCGCAACGGCAGTGACTATTCGGCGACGCAAATCGGTGCGCTGGCGGGCGTGGAGCGTGTGACCATTTGGAGCGATGTGGCCGGTGTTTACAGCGCCGATCCCCGTAAGGTGAAAGATGCCTGTCTGCTGCCGCTGCTGCGCCTTGATGAGGCCAGCGAGCTGGCGCGTCTGGCGGCACCGGTGCTGCATGCACGCACCTTGCAGCCAGTGTCTGCGAGCGATATCGATCTGCAACTGCGTTGCAGTTACAACCCGGAGCAAGGCTCTACGCGCATTGAACGCGTGTTAGCGTCGGGCACGGGGGCGAAGATTGTCACCAGCCACGATGACGTTTGCCTGATCGACGTACAGATTCCTACACAGCATGATTTTGCGGGCGTGCACAAAGAGATCGAACAATACGTTAGCCGTGCGCAAGTGCGTCCGCTGGCGATTGGCGTGCATGCCGATCGCAATCTGGTGCAGTTGTGTTACACCTCGGAAGTGGTGGACAGCGCCTGGCATGCATTGGAACAGGCCGAATTGCCCGTGACGTTCACGTTGCGTGAAAGGTTGGCGCTGGTGGCCATGGTCGGGGCCGGCGTGTGCCGTAACCCGCTGCACAGCCACCGTTTTTATCAGCAGTTAAAAGATCAGTCCATCGAGTTTGTCTGGCAGTCCGACGATGGCATCAGCCTGGTGGCGGTGCTGCGTGTGGGACCGACGGAGCATTTGATCCGTGGTTTGCATCAGTCGTTATTCCGTGCAGAAAAACGGATCGGGTTGGTACTGTTCGGCAAGGGCAATATTGGTTCCCGCTGGCTGGAGCTGTTTGCGCGTGAGCAGGCGCTGATTTCGGCACGTACCGGTTTTGAGTTTGTGCTGGCGGGCGTGGTAGACAGCACGCGTAGCCTGCTGAACTACGACGGTCTGGAAGCCAGTCGCGTGCTGGCCTTCTTTGATGATGAAGCGCAGGAGCGTGATGGCGAAGACCTGTTCCTGTGGATGCGTGCTCACCCCTATGATGACCTGGTGGTGTTGGATGTGACCGCCAGTGAAGCCGTGTCAGATCTCTATCTTGATTTCGCCAGCTACGGTTTTCACGTGATAAGCGCCAACAAGATTGAGGGCGCATCCAGCGGCGATCGTTATCGCCAGATCCGCGACGCCTTTGCCAAAACCGGCCGTCACTGGTTGTATAACGCCACGGTGGGCGCAGGGCTGCCGGTGAACTATGCGGTGCACGATCTGCGTGACAGCGGTGACAGTATTCTGGCCATCAGCGGCATCTTCTCCGGCACCTTGTCGTGGCTGTTCCTGCAATTTGATGGCAGCGTACCGTTCACCGAACTGGTGGATCAGGCCTGGCAACAGGGGCTGACGGAGCCGGACCCACGCGTCGATCTTTCCGGGCAGGATGTGATGCGCAAATTGGTGATTTTGGCGCGCGAAGCGGGTTATGACATCGAACCCAATCAGGTGCGGGTGGAATCACTGGTGCCTGCGGGCTGTGAAGCGGGGTCGATCGATCAGTTTTTCGAAAATGGTGATTCGCTCAACGAGCAGATGGTACAGCGTCTGGAAGCGGCACAAGAGATGGGATTGGTGCTGCGTCACGTAGCGCGTTTTGATGTCAGCGGCAAAGCGCGCGTGGGCGTGGAAGCGGTGCGACCGGATCATCCGTTGGCTTCTCTGCTGCCGTGTGACAACGTGTTCGCGATCGAAAGCCGTTGGTATCGCGACAATCCGTTGGTGATTCGTGGGCCGGGTGCCGGACGCGATGTAACGGTCGGGGCGATTCAGTCGGATCTCAACCGATTGGCGCAATTGCTGTAAGGCCTCTTCTCTTGCTAGCGGTGGCGTTTGACCACCGCTATTCCTTTTCACTCTGTCACTGAAATGTCATGGCGTTAACACGTCGTTGACATCATTACCCCGGACAATCTGTGCTATCGAAAGGTTTGTTTGGGTGCACAGGTGTGCAAAATAGAACGTCTTCTTCCGCTGCGCTAACGCCGCATATTACGCTCGATCACCTGCATGCCGGGTACGGCGCTACGCCTGTTTTAAATGATATTCACCTGGAGATTGCTCAAGGGGAATTTGTCGCGCTGCTCGGAGCCTCTGGTTGCGGCAAGACCACCTTGCTGCGCACTATAGCAGGGTTTGCGGCACCGGATGCTGGTGCGGTTTTGGTCAACGGCCAAGTATTACCCACTATCCGCCGGAAAAACGTGGCATGGCGCTGGTGTTTCAAAGCTACGCGCTGTGGCCGCATATGGCAGTGGCGCAGCATATTGCCTACGGACTCAAATTACGGCGCATGCCGAGAGCGGAGATTGCCCGCCGTGTGACCCAGCTTGAAAACATGCTGGGACTGACCGGATTGGGTGAGCGCAAACCGGCACAGCTCTCCGGCGGCCAGCGTCAGCACGTCACTCTGGGGCGAGCATTGGCGATACAGCCAGACATCTTGCTGCTCGATGAGCCCCTCTCCAATCTGGATACCCGCATTCGCTTGCAACTGCGCGACGAGATTCGCGCTTTGCAGCAGCGTTTGGGCCTTACGGCCATTCACGTGACCCACGATCGTGAAGAAGCCATGGTGATAGCGGATCGCATCGTCATCCTGCACCAAGGACGCGTGATGCAGGCGGGCAGGCCGCAACAGGCTTACCACCACCCGGCCAGTGCCTTTGTCGCGGCGTTTATGGGGGCTGAAAACCAACTGATGCTGGAAGCCTACTATGACGGCGATCGGTTGACGCTGCGTGGCGATGAGCAGGGTGCGGCGTTGGTGCCACGGCATGCGACATTGCAACCCGGCACGGTAGAAGCGCGCTTTCGCGCCGAAGCTGCACAGCTCTACGATGCGACACAAGCGCCGCCAGCGGCTCCCGGTATGCTGGTGCGTCAGGGCACCGTGTTGGCACAAAGCTATCCTGGCGGTCATTGGCAGCACACGGTTGTCAGTGGCGTATGGCGGATACAGGTGCATGCCTCTGCGCCTTATGACGTCGGTCAGCGCGTTGAGGTGCAGATCCCGACTGAAGCGCTGTTCCTGTTTCCGGCGTCTGACACGCCAGCCCCGTTCGCTGCAACATCACTGGCTTCTGCTTCTCACGATCCGCTTCCCGGCCTGACTACCCAATCTTGTACTGGAGACCACTGACATGAAACGCATTTTTGCTGCAACGCTCATGATGGGCGCTTCAATTTCTGCCGCGCAGGCGCAATAGCTGACCGTGTTGACGGCTGGCGATCAAAATATGGTCGATTATGTGAACGACTATCTGGGGCCGCTGTTTGAGCAACAGCATCCAGGCGTCAAAGTCAGAGCCGTTGGCACCGGGCCGGGCGATGTCGGCTCACAGAAGATCCTTGAGCGCTTTAGCGCGCAACAAGCCGCAGGCAGCAAAGTCTGGGATATCGACGTTGCCGTGGTGCACGAAAAATTTGTCGGTCCGATGATGAAGGGCGGCCAACTGCTGCAATACCGTGATGCGATTGCGAGCGACAAATTGGTGACCATGGCGGCGGCAGACAAAGCGTTAGGCAGTGATGTCAAAGGCTATGTGATGCCGATGTTCAGCAGCCAAACCGCGCTGGCCTATAACCCGGCGCTGGTATCGAACCCGCCGAAAAGCTATGACGAACTGCAACAGTGGGCGGCCGCGCACCCAAAACAGTTCGGCTATAACGGCATTAAAGGGGGCGCATCGGGCGCCAGCTTTGTGATGGGATGGGTTTACGCTTACGGCGGCGATGCCAATAAGCTGATGAACAGCCCGTTTGAAGAAGCGGAAGCACAGAAATGGCAACCGGCCTTTGAACGCCTGAAAGCGTTCAATAAAAAACGTCACCCTGACGCTGGGCAATGCGGGCACGCTGGATATGCTGAGCCGTAGAGAGATTGCCATCGGCCCGGAGTGGGTAGATATGTTCTACTCGTGGAAAGCCAATGGCCAGTTGCCGGATAACTTTAAACTTCTGTTGCCTGCACCGGGCATGCCCGGCCAGCCGATGCACTACGTGATCCCGGCACAAGCGCCCAATCGTGAACTGGCCCAGCAGTTTGTCGAACTGGCGACCAGCCCGAAAGTACAGGCGCAGGGCATTGTTGAGCGCTTCAATTGGTATCCGGGCATTGATGCCAAATACGTTCAATCGGAACTGAAGCCGGAAGTCTGGCAGCGCCTGTTTACCGATATTTCGTCGCAGGATCTGGCGACCAAAGGGAAAACCTTCCCCATCGCCCCGTATAACGCCGCGATCCTCAATGCTTATGAGCTCGCGATGGCGCAGTAATCGCCCGCATTATTGACCTGATTGATAGCATCCTTCCCGGCCTGTCTGGCCGGGAAGGGGAGAACCGAATGTTACCACTCCCTTCTTTTTCTTCTCGTCTGGCTGGTATTGCGCTGGTGCTGCCTGCGCTACTGGTGGTGGCGCTGTGCTTTATCGCACCGCTCGGGCTGTCCGTTGGTGGAGCCTTTGTCAGCGAGCAGGGCATCGGTGGGGCCAATTTTGTTACCGCGTTGACGCTCTACGCCCCGGATATTCTGTTTACGTTGCTGATTGTTGGCGTGCCTACGCTACTGATTGGCCTGTTTTCTGTGTTGATCGGTGGTTACCTGACGTTGGGTGAAAATCCGCGTTGGGTCGCATTGCTGCGCTGGGTTTATCGCTGGCCGCTGTTTATTCCGTTTATCGTCACCGGACAGATCCTACGCACCTTTCTGGCCAAAAACGGCTGGCTAAACGGGGCGTTGGATATGGTGGGCATCGTCGATATCACCAGCGCCAATAACTGGCTCGACTGGCGCGGTATCGTGTTTGCCTTTGTCTGGAAACAGACGCCGTTTGTGGCACTGCTGGTATCTGGCACAATGGCATCGCTGGATCGTGGAACGATGGAGTCAGCGCGCAATCTCGGCGCGGGTCGGCTGCGTATTCTGTTCGAAATTGTGGTGCCGCAAGTGTGGCACACGTTGTTGACCGGCCTGATTCTGTCTTTCGTGACCATGATGTCGGTGCTGTCGGTGCCGCTGATGATCAATGCGCAATCCCCAACGCTGCTGAGCGCCAATATTGCCTTTCGTATCAATGCCTATGGTGACTATGGCGTGGCGAACGCGCTGGGTGCCATTTCGTTGCTGATGACGGCTGTATTTGCGGTTATCTATCTGCGTATCAGCATGAGGGAGAAAGCATGAGACACGTATTTGGATTGATTGCCCAGGTGCTTATGCTGGGCATTCTGATTTTCCTCATCTTTGGTCCGTTGGCTAATCTGCTGCTGTGGGCTGTGGCGGAAAAATGGTTTTATCCGCACCTGCTGCCCACTGAATGGGGTTTTGCCTTTTGGCGGCGCGTGTTCTCGGCGCGCAGCGTTGCCTGGGAAGCGCTGGGCAATAGCGTGCTGGTGGCGATATTCACGGTGCTGGCCTCGCTGGCGCTGGCTATTCCTGCCGAGTATGCACTGGCGCGGCTGGCGTTGCCTGCGCGCGGCGTTATTCTGCTGATTTTTCTGATTCCACAGGCGTTTCCCAATCTGACAGTATACGTGAATATCGCTCGCCTGTTTTATCAGTGGGGGCTGAACGGCACGCTGTTTGGCGTAGTGCTGGTGCATACGGTGCACGGGTTGGTGTTTGTGGTGTGGATTGCCTCAGCGGCGTTTGCCGCTATCAGCCGCGAGATGGAACAGGCCGCCCTTTCGATAGGGGCCGGGCCGTGGCGCACGTTTATCGATATCTCCCTGCCGCAAGCACTTCCGGGGCTGATGGCGGCGGCCATATTTGTCTTTCTGGAATCGTTGGATGAATTCACGGGAAGCTACTTTGTCGGCGCGACGGATGTGCAGATGATGCCGCTGATGCTGTACAGCGCCGGGGCGGGTGGCAATTATCAGATTGCATCGATAACCGCGCTGGTATTACTGGTGCCTTCCATCGTTTTCATGTTGGTGGTGGAACGTTTCCTGAAAGCAGATGTGCTGGCGAGGATCGGTAAATGAGCATCAACAAACAGCGCTATGTCAGCGCGCAGGATGTGGCGCGCCGCGCGGGGGTATCGCGTTCGGCGGTGTCGCGCAGCTTCACACCGGGCGCTAGCGTCTCGGCAGAGACCTACGCCAAAGTTATGACGGCAGCGCAGCAACTTGGCTATCAGGTCAACGATCTGGCTCGCGGTCTGCTGGCGAACAGCAGCCGGTTGGTGGGATTGGTGGTTACACAGCCGGAAGTGGGCTTTCGAGCCAATCTGGTCGCCGCACTTTCTCAGGCACTTATTCAGCGCGGTTCGATTCCGGTGCTGATCAACAGCGGACACACGCGCGGCGCGATGGCGGCGGCACGTTCGATTCTGTTAGGCCATCGTGCTGAAGCGACTATCGTGTTGTCTGGCTCACCACCGCAGGAATTTGTTGAACTGGCGCAGTTGAACGGTCAATCGTTGATCGTCATTGGACGCAATAACGACGCCTGCGACAGCGTGCATATCGACAATGACACGGCAGCACGCACGGCGGCGCGCTTGTTCGCCGCTGACAGCAGAAAACAGGTGGCGCTGATGGGCTGCGCATCGGCCACTCCGAACATTGTTGAGCGCGAGCAGGCGTTTTGCGATGAAGCGCGCACGTTGGGATTGGACGTGAGCAGGGTACGTGGCGCTGATTTAGACTATGTGGGGGGCCTTGGTGCCTGTCAGGCGCTGTTTGCACAGCCGCCGCTGGATTGGCCGGATGCCGTGTTTTGCATCAACGATTTAATGGCGTTTGATGTGATTGATTGCGCGCGTCAGCGAGGATTGTCAGTCCCTGACGATCTGGCTGTTATCGGTTTCGATGATATTCCTGCCGCAGGCTGGGATGCCTATTCGCTGACCACCTTCCGCCAGGATCCGGTGGTGATGGCCGCACAGGCGCTATAGTTGCTGAAACGTCGACAAGCACAGCCGCAGGCACCGGCCAGCAAAGCCGAGGTCAGCGCGCCACTGGTGCGCTGCCAATCGGCCTGAATATCTTGAACCTGCCACGCATTGTGATGCACAGAAGGAAACCATGAAAATCATTCAGCTCTCTGACCTTCATTTAACGACGCCAGGCCGTGTGTTGCACGGACGCGATCCGCTGCAACACTTTCAGGCAGCAATTGCGGATATTAATACGCACCAGCGTGACGCTGCGCTGGTGGTTATTCCGGCGATCTTTCCGATGATGGCTGCGCGCCCTCGCTGATACGCTGGCCGAATTACAGGTTCCCTGGCGCGTTACGTTAGGAAACCATGATGACCGAGCGGCCTTTTTACACGCGTTTCCCGCGTTAGCCGATGAGCACGGTTTTATCCAAAATGTCACGAACCTCGGCGATCATTGTGTAATTCTGCTGGATTCACTGCAAAATGGTGATGTTGCGAGAAACCTATGCAGTACGCGCTTACAGTGGTTGGAAGGCCAACTGCGCCGCGCCCAGGACAAAGCCGTATTGTTGTTTTTGCATCATCCACCGATGCCCATCGGCTTGCCGTCGCTGGATGAGGTGCGGTTAGCGCCGGGCGCTGCCGATGCGTTGCATCAATGCTGCCTGCGTTATGGCAACGTTCGGCACATTGCCGCAGGCCATGTGCACCGTCCTGCCAGCGGTAACTGGCGCGGCATAACCTTTACTACGGTGCGCGGCACTAACCACCAGTCTGCACTGCGTTTTGTCCCCGGTTTTGACATCAGCCAGGAAACGCCACAGTACGCTATTTTTTGGGTAACGGCGCAGGGGCATATCGTACATTTCAACGACGTTCCCGTCTCGTAAGGTGGGGCGAGACAGCATGATGAAAAAAATTCATTTACCTTGAGCAATCATCAACAGATTTTAAACGAAATTCGTTGACTCTTGGCTGAAATTCCGTCATTTTATATATGGACGTATAGACGTTCGATAAATAATGACGGTAACGTGACGACAAGGGTGGCAAGGGTATGAGTTTTTTTCACGCAAACCAGCGGGAAGCGCTGAATCAAAGCCTGGTGGAGCTCCAGGGGCAAATCAATGTTTCCTTTGAGTTTTTCCCGCCGAAAACCAGCGAAATGGAAGATACGCTGTGGAACTCAATTGACCGCCTGAGCAACCTGAAACCCAAGTTTGTTTCTGTTACTTATGGCGCAAACTCTGGTGAACGTGACCGTACTCACAGCATTATCAAGACAATCAAAGAGCGTACCGGGCTGGAAGCTGCGCCGCACCTGACTTGTATTGATGCTTCTCGCGAACAACTGATTGAAATAGGACAGGATTACTGGTAAAGCGGCATTCGCCATATTGTGGCACTGCGTGGGGATTTACCGCCGCAAGGGGGCAAACCGGACATGTATGCCACCGATTTGGTGAGCCTGCTTAAAAGCGTCGGTGATTTTGATATCTCGGTCGCGGCTTATCCGGAAGTTCACCCGGAGGCCAAAAGCGCGCAGGCCGATCTGATCAACCTGAAGAAAAAGATTGATGCGGGGGCGAATCGCGCCATCACGCAGTTCTTTTTCGATGCGGAAAGCTATTTACGTTTTCGCGATCGCTGCGTCGCCACGGGCATTGATGTGGAGATTGTGCCGGGCATTCTGCCGGTTTCCAACTTCAAACAGTTACAACGCTTCGCCACCATGACGAACGTGCGCGTGCCGAACTGGATGACGGCAATGTTTGATGGGCTGGATAATGATGCTGATACCCGCAAAATAGTGGGGGCGGCGATCGCCATGGACATGGTGAAAATCCTCAGCCGTGAGGGGGTGAAAGATTTCCACTTCTATACGCTTAACCGTGCGGAGTTGAGTTATGCGATTTGCCATACACTGGGTGTAAGACCTGCTGCTAGCTGATCAAAAGTCATCATGGCAGTGCGTAACCGTTGCGCACTGTCATTTCGTGCGTTTTTCTTTTCCTCTTTCCCCTATTGCTTTGCTGGTTGTTGGGCGATTCCTGTTATCGGGTTCTGACTCTGATTCACAGAGTGACATCTCAGAATCCGTATCGTAGTCTTTGGCTCGCTCGTCAAGAATATAGCCATAGGTTTTTTCCTCCAGTTTATCCAGCCGAGGAATTTTACTGAAGTTATGCTTTTGAGGATTATTGATAATAATCTCTAAACATCTTCGCGTATCTTTTAATATGGATTCCAGTTCTTTTTTTCGCTTAGCGCGCAATACCGGGGGATTATCGGGCATTGATTTAACGCGCCATAACCTTATGATGAGATCGTTGATATCACCGTTGCTGACATGCTTATCCGCAGGTAAACGTGAGTAGTGGTGACATCTCCCTTGCTGGTATATTTTCATTAATATTCTTTCTCAGTTTACGGCCTTTTCCGGACCTTAACCCGATTGACGCTGATGGAGTACTAAATTTCGCTACTGATGTGTGTGATGCGCCGGGCTCGATTCCACTTTTTATTCAAGCTTCATTGATATGTTGCAGGGTAAAATAATTATGTCATTATTGATGCTATATGTTATTACCACTACCTCGGTAAAGTGTGTCGGCTTTGTGTGTTTTTAATATTTGGCATCTTATGATTATCCAGCATTGAAAGACTTATAAAATTTCAATAGTGAAACAAATTTCATTTTCTTAACGCCGTCGCTGGTTATATTTTTTAACCGATAAGATACCGTTGTTTTCGGGAACCAAACTTTTTCTTTGTTGATCGGGTTTACCATTGATTGGTATCATACCTATCGTTTTTGGCTATCGTGTTAAGGATAATGATAAATGAACATTCGGGATCTAGAGTATCTGGTGGCGTTAGCTGAACACCGTCATTTCCGGCGTGCAGCGGACTCCTGTCATGTCAGCCAACCAACACTCAGTGGTCAAATTCGTAAACTGGAAGATGAACTGGGTGTGATATTATTGGAGCGCACCAGCAGAAAAGTGTTGTTTACTCAGGCTGGCTTGCTACTGGTCGAGCAGGCAAGAACCGTGCTGCGCGAAGTCAAAGTACTTAAAGAGATGGCGAGCCAGCAGGGAGAGACCATGTCTGGTCCACTGCATATTGGTCTGATCCCCACCGTTGGGCCTTACCTGCTGCCGCATATCATTCCCATGCTGCATCGCACGTTTCCTAAGCTGGAAATGTACCTGCATGAAGCACAGACGCATCAGCTACTGGCACATCTGGATAGCGGCAAGCTGGACTGCGCCATTCTCGCGATGGTCAAGGAATCGGAAGCATTTATCGAAGTACCACTGTTTGATGAACCAATGAAACTGGCGATTTATCAGGATCATCCGTGGGCAAACCGTGAGCGTGTTGCCATGTCCGATCTGGCCGGTGAAAAACTGCTGATGCTGGAAGATGGGCACTGCCTGCGCGATCAGGCATTGGGGTTCTGCTTCCAGACAGGGGCAGATGAAGATACGCATTTTCGCGCCACCAGCCTGGAAACGTTGCGCAACATGGTCGCAGCTGGCTGTGGGATCACCTTGCTGCCTTCACTGGCGGTGCCTCATGAGCGCCAGCGTGATGGTGTCTGTTATTTACCGTGCTACAAGCCGGAGCCGAAGCGAACTGTCGCGCTGGTGTACCGCCCAGGATCGCCACTGCGCGGTCGCTATGAACAGCTGGCGGACGCTGTGCGGGAACATATGCAGCACTATTTGGACAGTGCATTAAAACAGGCGGTTTAGCCCATATAAGTTCCGCCACTCGGTAAGCTTCGGCCATCGTTGGGTAATTAAAGGTTGTATTAGCGAAATATTCGATAGTATTCCCTTCGCCTTTTTGCTCCATGATGGCCTGGACGATGTGAATAATCTCCGCCGCACGCTCGCCAAAACAGTGAATACCGAGGATTTGCCTGGTTTCTCGGTGAAAAAGTATCTTCAGGCTCCCCACGTTCATGCCGACGATTTGCGCCCACGCCAGATGTTTGAACTGCGCGCGCCCAACCTCATAGGGCACTTTCATCGTCGTAAGCTCCTGCTCGGTTTTCCCCACGGAGCTGATTTCCGGAATGGTGTAGATCCCTGTCGGGATATCCTCGATCAGGTGTGCACTGGCATCGACTTTGACGATGGCCTGCGCCGCCAATCGTCCCTGGTCGTAGGCCGCTGAAGCCAGGCTGGGATAGCCGATGACATCGCCCACCGCATAGATGTGTGCCAGCGCGGTTTGGTACATGCTGTTGACTTTCAACTGGCCGCGCCCGTCGGGCACCAAACCGATTTTTTCCAGCCCTAACGTCTCCGTGTTGCCGGTGTGCCCATTGGCGTACAGCAAGCAGTCGGCCTTCATCTTTTTACCGGATTTAAGATGAACAATGACGCCGTCAGCGGTACCCTCGATCGATTCGAACTCTTCGTTATGACGAATGACTACTCCATTGTTCCAAAAATGGTAGGACAAGGCGTCAGACATTTCCTGATCGAGAAACGCCAGCAGGCGATGGTGAGTGTTGATCAGATCCACTTTTACGCTCAGGCCACGAAAGATCGAGGCATATTCACAGCCAATCACGCCTGCACCATAAATAATCACGTGCTGGGGCTCGTGATCCAGTTCCAGAATGGAATCGCTGTCGTAAATACGGGGATGTGAAAAGTCTACGTTTGCCGGGTGGTAGGGGCGTGAGCCCGTGGCAATGATAATGTGTGCGGCCGTAAGCGTATCTTGCATATTATCGGGATACTGCACGGCAATCGTGTGTTCATCGATGAAATGTGCTTCACCTGAAAATATTTCGCAATGGTTACGTTCGTAAAAACCCTGACGCATGCGGGTTTGCTGGCCGATGACGCTGTCTGCGTGGCGCAGGATGTCGGAGAACGAGGAGCGAATAGGGCGTGCATTATCGCTGTACAGCGGGTTCTGGTTAAATTCGATGATGCGGCTGACGGCATGGCGCAACGCTTTGGAGGGGATGGTTCCCCAGTGCGTGCACCCACCGCCGACGTTGTTATATCGCTCGATGACGGCCACTCTGGCACCTTGTTTTACCAGCCCCATCGCGGCGCCTTCGCCGCCCGGGCCTGAACCAATAATGATGGCATCATAATCAAACGGTTGCTGAGTTTGTGCTTGCTGTGTCATGGTAGGGTAATCCTGTTTTTATACAAGCCGATAACGCTATTGTAACACTGCCACGTTCATAACCCAATTTATCCCTTTTGCTGGTATGACAATCCTCTGTCTCATTTTCAATATGGCAAACTTTGTCTCAGTATGTCGCAAGTAAAGTTTGCTATAGTGCTTTTCTGGAGAGGAAAGCGGATGGTGTCAGCTGAATATGGGTGTCGGAACACAAAATATGGGTGTCAGAGCACAACAAAAAGAACGCACTCGCCGTTCCTTAATCGAAGCTGCTTTCAGTCAACTCAGCGCCGAACGGAGTTTCGCTAGCCTGAGCTTGCGTGAAGTCGCGCGTGAGGCGGGCATCGCTCCCACCTCTTTTTATCGCCACTTCCGCGATGTCGATGAACTGGGTTTGACGATGGTCGATGAAAGCGGCCTGATGTTGCGTCAACTGATGCGACAGGCACGCCAGCGCATTGCCAAAAGCGGCAGCGTTATTCGCACATCGGTCGCCACCTTTATGGAGTTCATTGGCAATAACCCCAATGCGTTCCGTTTGTTGCTGCGTGAGCGTTCGGGCACTTCCGCTGCGTTTCGTGCTGCTGTCGCCCGTGAAATCCAGCATTTTATTGCGGAACTGGCGGACTATCTTGAAGTGGAAAATCATATCCCGCGTGAATTTGCGGAGGCCCAGTCTGAAGCCATGGTCACGATAGTGTTTAGCGCTGGAGCAGAGGCGTTGGACGTTGGGCTTGAACAGCGGCGGCAATTGGAAGAACGCCTGGTGCTGCAATTACGTCTGATTGCCAAAGGGGCTTACTACTGGTACAGAAAGGAACATGAGAAGGAAGTGAATACTTCTGACGTGTAGCAGCGAACCTGAGGTGATGTTTCCCTCTGTTAAGGCGGTACGCAGTAGGCGTCTCATCGTGTTCCTGAGTGTTTAAAACGCTTGAGTGTTGAAAACTACGGGAGACATCATGACAAAATACCCTCATCAAGAAAAAGGCACCGTGGTTTTGGCATTGATCGCAGGTTTATCGGTCAATGGTTCATTTGCCGCGTTGTTCAGTTCAATTGTGCCCTTTTCCGTCTTTCCGCTGGTTGCTCTGGTGCTTTCGGTTTACTGCCTGCACCAGCGTTACCTCAATATTGAGATGCCTGAAGGCATACCGCTGTTGACCGCCGCCTGCTTTTTATTGGGGTTGCTGCTGTATAGCGCATTGGTTCGCGTTGAATATCAGCAGATTGGCTCCAACTTCCTGCCTTCATTACTGTGTGTCGTGTTGGTGTTCTGGATTGGCTTGCGGCTTAAAAAGCGCCGCCCGGTAGACGACGCGCCTGCATCATGATGATTGCATTTTCGCGATGAAGAAGGTGGTTACGCCTTCTTCTCTAACAGCACGCCGCATTCCATATGATGGGTATAAGGGAACTGATCGAACAGGGCCAGACGAGTGATACGGTGTGTCGTCGTGAGTTGGGTCAGGTTGTTGCACAGGGTTTCCGGGTTGCAGGAGATGTAGAGGATATGCGAGTAACCCTGCACCATGGACAGCGTTTGGTCGTCCAGGCCGCTACGTGGCGGATCGACAAAAATGGTGTCGCACTGATATTCGGACAAATCGATACCCTGCAAACGGGTAAATTCACGCTTACCCTGTAGTGCTTGGGTAAATTCTTCCGCTGCCATGCGGATAATCTGCACGTTATCAATCTGGTTCGCGGCGATGTTGAATTGTGCCGCGGCGACAGACGGTTTGGCGATTTCAGTGGCTAATACACGATTGAAATTACGTGCCAGTGCCAATGAAAAGTTGCCGTTACCGCAATAAAGCTCGAGCAGATCGCCTGTTGATCCCGCAGTAGCCTTCAGCGCCCACTCCAGCATTTGGATATTGATGGAGGCATTGGGCTGGGTGAAGCTGTTTTCAACCTGGCGGTAGATCATCTCACGCCCGGCGACTGGCAGGCGTTCATCAACATAATCTCTGTCGAGGCAGATTTTAGTTTTTGTTGCCCGACCGATCAGTTGCAGAGCGAATCCCCGAGCGCGCAGTGCATCACGCAGAGCGCGTGCCTGCTGTTGCCACTCCTCATCTAACGCCTTGTGGTAGATGAACGTCACCACCACTTCACCGCTCATCGTCGACAGATAGTCAATCTGAAACAGCTTGCGGCACAGTATCACATCGTTGCGTACTGCATCGATCAGAATGGGAATGAGTCGATTAATCAACGCACTGGCCGCAGGGAATTGATCTACTCTGATCCGCTGTTTGATCAGCTGATCGAACATGATGTGGTAGAGATCGTCCCCTTCGTGCCACATGCGAAATTCGGCCCGCATACGGTAATGACTCACTGGGGAACGAAACACCTCTGGTTCAGGCGCAGCAAAGGGCACCATCATCTGGCGTAGACGTTCCGTCTTTTCCGCAAGTAGGTCGTCATACTGTTCGATGGGCAGGTTCTCTGGCGTCATGGTGTTCTCGGCTTCAAAACGGTGAAAAGGTGAAAAGAAATTTACTGGCCGGGATTGTAGGGCATCTCGAAGGGATGTCCAGCGTTGTTGCTGCAATAGCAATTTCACATCACGGAAGTCTAGACATCCGTAAGCGGCCATCGTAGCATAGCATGCCGATATTACACTGTGTGCTGATGCAGTGTGAGTTAAAAGGGAATCCAGTGAGAATCTGGAGCTGACGCGCAGCGGTAAGGGGAAGGGAAACGACAGCATTACATGCAGACACTGCCTGCGGGTGGGAAGTCGTCGTTTCTGATTGCAACAGCAATGTCACCCGAGCCCGAAGACCTGCCGGTTTACGTCGCAATGTTCACGATCGTCGCGAGCTATCGATTGTGGTAATGCGGCATCCGCAATGTGATTTGGATGCTAACTACATGTCCTATAAAAATTATCGCTGCTGGCGGCGCTCTCTGCCACGGCTTTTTCTGGCTGTGCGCAGCAAACTGACAACAACACCATGGTGGTTACCGCTAACCGTTTTCAACATCCGGTGAATACGGTGCTGGCGCCTACAACAGTGGTTACTCGCGAAGATATTGACCGCTGGCAGGCGAAGAGCTTGACCGATGTGATGCGTCGTTTGCCGGGGGTGGATATTGGGCAGAATGGCAGGTTGGGGCAAATGAGCTCAATGTTTATTCGTGGCACCAATTCTAGCCATGCTCTGATTTTAATTGACGGTATACGTTTGAATCAGTCTGGTATTAGCGGTTATACCGACCTTAGCCAGATCCCTCTTTCGCTCGTGCAGCGAATTGAATATATCCGTGGTGCACGTTCAGCCATTTATGGATCTGATGCGATTGGTGGGGTGGTCAACATTATCACCACCAGAGAAAAGGAAGGCACAACGCTAGGCGCCGGTATCGGTTCTAAGGGATATCAGTCTTACGATGGCTCCACGCAACAAATAGTTGGCGAAGCTACACGTATCACATTGGCGGGTAATTATACCTACACTAAAGGATATGATGTCGTTGCTGGTTTCCCTGATGCGGAAGGTACCAAAGCACAGCCTGACCGTGATGGATTTATCAGCCGCTCAATTTACGGCAATGTTGATCACCGTTTTACTGATGAGTTGAGTGGCTTCGTACGCGGTTATGGGTTTGATAATCGAACGAGTTATGATGGAAATGCAGATTTCGATTATAGTAATTATCCCCTCATTACTACTCGGGGGGTGCCGGATACTCGGCAACTATACAGCCAGACGTGGGATAGCGGTTTACGTTTCAATCGAGGTATTTTTTCCACACAACTAGTTGCTAGCTATAACCGCAGTAAAGACCTCAACTATGATCCGAAAAATGGGCGTTATGGCGTGTCCTCTTCTCAGGATGATACCAAACAATATAATCTCCAATGGGGAAACAACGCTCAAATTGGTAATGGTACAGTTAGTGCTGGTGTAGATTGGCAAAAACAAGTATCTGAACCGGGGACAGGTCGTGTGACTCAAGGCCATGAGCAACGTAACTCTGGTGTTTACTTAACGTCACAGCAAACGCTCGGCAGCTTGACAGTGGAAGGGGCTGTTCGAAGCGATGATAACAATAGTTTTGTACGTCATAACACATGGCAAACAGGAACATCTTGGGAGTTTGTTGATGGATATCGTGCTTTCGCATCCTACGGTACGGCTTTCAAGGCTCCAAATCTTAACCAAGTGTATAGCGAGTCCTACGGCAATCGAAACCTTCGCCCTGAGGAAAGTAAACAGTGGGAAGCTGGTTTCGAAGGCTTGACTGGTGCTGTGGATTGGCGCTTGTCTGGATATCGTAATGATATTGATAATCTCATCGGTTATGACTCGGGATACCATTTCATCAACATCCAAAAAGCGCGTATAAAAGGTATAGAAGCAACGGCCTCGTTTGATACTGGCCGGCTGGCTCACTCTGTTTCTTACGATTACGTTGATCCTCGTGACGCTCAAAAAAATCAGGTTCTCCTGCGCCGTGCAAAACAACAGGTAAAATATCAGCTTGATTGGGATTGGAACGATTTTGACTGGTCTATGACCTATCAATATTTGGGTCAACGCTATGACACCGACTTTAGCCAATCACCTTCGCGCCGAGTCAAACTCGGTGGTGTAAGTCTCTGGGACCTCGCTGTATCATATCCTGTCACCTCTCATCTTACAGTTCGTGGTAGAATCGCCAACCTGTTTGATAAAGAGTACGAGACAGCATATGGCTATCAAACGGCAGGAAGAAAGTACTATCTCTCCGGAAGCTACACCTTCTAACCTGCCCGCCCGCCCCACGGTTTTGGTGTTTGACTCCGGCGTGGGGGGGTTATCTGTTTATAACGAGATTCGGCAGCTACTGCCGGATCTTCATTATATCTACGCCTTCGATAATGAAGCGTTCCCCTACGGTGAGAAACCGCAAGACTTTATCGTTGAGCGTGTGGTTCAAATCGTTTCTGCGGTACAACAGCTCCATCAACTGGCTGCCGTGGTTATTGCCTGTAACACCGCAAGCACCATTTCATTGCCCGCGCTGCGCGAGCGTTTTACCTTCCCGGTAGTGGGTGTTGTGCCTGCTGTGAAGCCTGCTGCAAAGCTGACACGCAATGGCATCGTCGGCGTTTTGGCAACACGCGCCACGGTGCAGCGCTCCTACACGCACGAACTGATTGCACGTTTTGCCACGGACTGCCAGATATTACTGCTGGGGTCGGCCGAGTTGGTGGAACTGGCGGAGGCTAAGTTGCAAGGGGATAACGTATCGTTATTGGCGTTGCAGCAAATTTTGTACCTTTGGCTGAAATTGCCTGAACCTCCGGATACTGTGGTGCTTGGCTGTACGCACTTCCCTCTTTTGGCTGAAGAGTTACAGTTAGTGCTACCAAACGGCACGCGACTGGTGGATTCCGGGGCGGCAATCGCCAGAAGGACTGCATGGCATCTCGCTAATCTGGAACAGCCACCGGTTCTGAGCACGGAAAAGAATCTGGCTTATTGCATGACGATTACGCCTAAAGTGGCGACTCTGTGGCCCGTTTTGCAGCGTTTTGGCTTTGAATCGTTGGAAAAACTACCGGTTTAGTGGCTTTTTGGCTGAATAGTAGGCACTCGGAAATAAAATTGAAATTAGCCCTTGTCAGGGCGCGAGAAGTGTCTATACTCCGCCTCCACTGACACGGCAACAGCGACACGCGGTTGCGGTAACAGTCGGAAAGTTA
>NZ_PEHF01000016.1 GCF_015762685.1 Candidatus Symbiopectobacterium sp. 'North America'
ATCAGGCGCGGAACTCATCGTGGCGCGGGCATCCTTGCCCATAAAGACGCCGGATAGATTTAAGTAAGCCCAACATCAATCGAAAATCAGTGTTGCAAAAACGGGGGTGACCATAGATTTTTATATCAGGTTCAAGATTGTAGCTAGTGCTGTGGTAGCGCTGGTGTCGTTCTTGCTGTTCGGTGATTTTGGCCGGGAAAAAGGCGGAGGAAGGCCAAAAATCTTCGCTAACAATCTGTTTTTATAAGGAGAGAAACAGTGCGACATCGCCGCAGATCAGGCGTGATTCTATAAGATTTGTCGCCACGGAAATATCCGCTCTGCCTTCTTGCAGGCACTCATCCAGCGTGCGCACGCTATGATCGACTTCAAGCTTGAGATCCCACAGCAGCGTGATAAACGCGTCCACCTGTTGAGATTGATGGGCGCTGAGCGACTGCCCGCTGAGCACCAGCACATCAATATCCGACAGCGGGTGCAGCTCACCGCGCCCGTATCCACCAACGGTCACTAGCGCCGTTTGTGCGGCAGATTCGAAACCGTAAAACGCCCACAGACGTTGCAGCAGATGGTCGATAAAAAAGGTTCTGGCGGTAATCAGCCTTTCGGCTGCTACTCCGGCGCGAAATTCAGCGCCTAACCATGTCTGAAAACGCTCCATGGACAGTTTGAGCGCTGAGCAATCCAATTAGCTGTCGCTGTAGGTTAATGGTGAGGCGGGGGGCTGTATGTCAGCGGTGAACACGTCGGCGGAGTGAGAAGCGTTGTTGTCATTCATAAATTCACAGCCCTTAAGCGTTGCCTGGCAAACGCCATAAAAGAGACGCCAGCCCTGTTAACGGTATCCCTGGCCGCCGCCGAAAGATAACCGTAGGGCTGGCGCACCATTATGCCGGGTGCGAAATGATGTTGGGGATGGTGTCGTCTTTCCTCAGCGTCATAATTTCGCAACCGTTTTCGGTTACCACAATAGTATGCTCGTATTGCGCCGACAAGCTGCGATCTTTGGTTTTTACCGTCCAACCGTCTTTCATGGTACGGATACGGAAATCGCCCGCGTTAAGCATCGGCTCAATGGTGAATGCCATGCCTGCTTGCAGCACTACGCAGCCGTCATCGGCATCGTAATGCAGTACCTGAGGTTCCTCATGGAAACCGCGACCAATACCGTGGCCGCAATATTCACGTACTACGGAGAAATCATTGCTTTCCGCGAATACCTGGATGGCTTTACCCAGGGCACGCAGCCGGATGCCTGGCTTGACCATTTTCAGCGCCTGATAGAGACTTTCCTGCGTGATACGGCACAGACGTTCGCCCAGAATGGTGGGTTTACCGGCGATGAACATCTTGGAGGTGTCACCGTGGAAGTCGTCTTTGATGACCGTGACGTCGATATTAACGATGTCACCGTCTTTCAGCAAACGCTCATCGCTGGGAATGCCGTGGCATACCACTTCGTTGATAGAGATACACACCGATTTCGGGAAGCCGTGATAACCGAGGCTGGCAGAAATGGCCTGCTGCTTGTTGGTAATATGGTCGTGGCAGATACCATCGAGTTCGCCAGTGCTGACACCAGGAACCACATACGGTTCGATGATTTCCAGCACTTCCGCCGCCAGGCGGCCAGCGACGCGCATTTTCTCGATGTCTTCAGGGGTTTTTATTGATATAGCCATGCAAAATTGTCCGCAGGTGTCGAAGCAGTCGACGAATTTAAGGTTACTCACTAACCACTTATGTTATCAGCCCTGACGGATGGTGCCAAATCCCCATTTGGATACAATGGCGGTGCGTCAGGAGAAAATCGGGTAAAGGGTGCAACAAAAGTTGGTGTCGGTGGGGACTTTATGGTATAAAGCGCGCCGGTGATCTGACTGGGTCTGGCTAACAGGTTCAGCGGAATTCACTAAACTCATATGTGTAACTAACACACACATGTCGACACGTTCACCGGGGTGCTCGAAGGTCAATGTCTTATGACGTGGCTGAAGAGTCGGTGTAATGGGACATGTGGAGGCTTAACCCCATACTCAATTTATAGAGGTAATCATGGCAACTGTTTCCATGCGCGATATGCTCAAGGCTGGCGTACACTTCGGTCACCAGACCCGTTACTGGAACCCGAAAATGAAACCTTTCATTTTTGGTGCGCGTAACAAAGTTCACATCATCAACCTTGAAAAAACCGTTCCGATGTTCAACGATGCACTGGCTGAGCTGAGTAAAATCTCTTCTCGCAAAGGCAAAATCCTGTTCGTTGGTACGAAACGCGCTGCAAGCGATGCGGTAAAAGACGCTGCGAACAACTGCGACCAGTTCTTCGTGAACCATCGCTGGTTGGGCGGTATGCTGACTAACTGGAAAACCGTTCGTCAGTCCATCAAGCGTTTGAAAGATCTGGAAACCCAATCTCAAGACGGTACCTTCGACAAGCTGACCAAAAAAGAAGCTCTGATGCGTACTCGTGAACTGGACAAGCTGGAAAACAGCCTGGGCGGTATCAAAGATATGGGCGGCCTGCCAGATGCTCTGTTTGTGGTTGACGCTGACCATGAACACATCGCCATCAAAGAAGCAAACAACCTGGGTATCCCGGTATTTGCTGTGGTTGATACCAACACCGATCCGGATGGCGTTGACTTCATCATCCCTGGCAACGACGACGCCATCCGTGCAGTAACCCTGTACCTGAGCGCTGTTGCTACCGCTGTCCGTGAAGGCCGTTCTCAAGATCTGGCTGTTCAAGCGGAAGAAGGCTTGGTAGAAGCTGAATAATAAGACTGGCTCCGTCGAGCCCTTATTAACCAGGTATTGAATATGTTGGTTAGGGGGCCTTAATGGCCCCCTTTTACTTATCTCCCACGAGATAACCGAGGAAAAGATAATGGCTGAAATTACCGCTGCCCTGGTAAAAGAACTGCGCGAGCGTACTGGCGCTGGCATGATGGAATGCAAGAAAGCGCTGGTCGAAGCTAACGGTGATATCGAACTTGCTATCGATAACATGCGTAAATCTGGCCAGGCTAAAGCTGCGAAAAAAGCAGGCCGTGTTGCTGCTGAAGGTGTGATTCTGACCAAGATCGCGGCTGACGGCAAATACGGCGTTATCGTTGAGCTGAACTGCGAAACTGACTTCGTTGCTAAAGATGATGGCTTCAAAGCTTTCGGTGAAGAAGTTGCAACGGCTGCGCTGAACGAACGCATCACTGACGTTGACGTTCTGAAAACGAAATTCGAAGAGCAGCGTACTACGCTGGTCGCGAAAATTGGTGAAAACATCAATATTCGTCGTATCGCTATTCAGGAAGGTGACGTGCTGGGTGCATACCTGCACGGCGCACGCATTGGCGTACTGGTTGCCGCTACCGGCGCTGACGAAGAACTGGTTAAGCACGTTGCTATGCACATTGCCGCCAGCAAACCTGAGTACGTGAAAGCTGAAGACGTTCCAGCAGATGTGGTTGCACGTGAGCACCAGATCCAGTTGGACATTGCCATGCAATCTGGCAAACCACGTGAAATCGCAGAAAAAATGGTCGAAGGCCGTATGCGTAAATTCACCGGCGAAATCTCTCTGACCGGTCAACACTTCGTGATGGATCCCAACAAAACCGTTGGCGATCTGCTGAAAGAGCACAAAGCTGACGTCATCAGCTTCATCCGTTTCGAAGTGGGTGAAGGCATTGAGAAAGCGGAAGTTGGCTTCGCTGCTGAAGTCGCCGCGATGAGCAAGCAGTCTTAAGATGCAAAAAAGGAGCCGCCAGTTGGCGGTTCCTTTTTATACCCGTCATACTTCATGTACCGCGGCGTTGGTGAGGTTCACTCGGCGCATTTCCGAGTAAACTGACGCACACTATCCACGGGGACTACCCACAGGGCGTACCCATGGGAAAGTGACATGAAGTTGGGTATATCCAGCCAACATTTTCAACACGTTTTACTGCCACTGCGCATTTATGCGTCGGTTTAATGACGCGCGTGGTATGAAGCACTAAGGCGTGACAGTAATCACATTCCCATTATGATGATAGCCCGTTAGGACAATAACACCATGGCAACCAACGCAAAACCCGTATATCAACGTATCCTGCTTAAGCTGAGTGGCGAAGCATTACAAGGAGCCGAAGGTTTTGGTATCGATGCGAGCATCCTGGACCGCATGGCTCAGGAAATTAAAGAACTGGTTGAGCTGGGCATTCAGGTCGGCGTCGTTATCGGTGGTGGCAACCTGTTCCGCGGTGCCGGTCTGGCACAGGCCGGTATGAATCGCGTGGTGGGCGATCACATGGGGATGTTGGCCACCGTCATGAACGGCTTGGCAATGCGCGATGCGCTGCACCGTGCTTATGTCAACGCGCGCTTGATGTCAGCCATTCCGCTCAACGGCGTGTGCGACAATTACAGCTGGGCTGAGGCTATCAGCCTGCTGCGTAACAATCGCGTGGTGATTTTCTCCGCTGGTACCGGCAATCCCTTCTTCACTACCGATTCTGCCGCTTGTCTGCGCGGTATCGAGATTGAAGCTGACGTGGTGCTGAAAGCCACCAAAGTGGATGGTGTTTTTTCTGCGGATCCGGTTAAAGATCCCACTGCGACGCTTCATGAAACGCTAACCTATCAGGATGTTCTCGAACGGGAACTGAAAGTGATGGATTTGGCGGCCTTTACGCTGGCTCGAGATCATAATTTACCGATCCGCGTTTTCAACATGAACAAACCCGGAGCATTGCGCCGCGTGGTCATGGGTGAAAAAGAAGGCACCTTGATCACGAAGTAATAACGGGTGTACTGAAAAATAAGGTACTATCCTGATCTTGGTGGTACTGCTTTATTTTCGTAATACCAATAGATAACGCGCTGCGTCGGCATCCCGGCGCAAGCATCAATGATTTACCGGGTTTGCTGTATGCATCCCTGTCTGCTTTTATCATGCGCGTTGGTTTCATGATAAAGCGCAGGGAAATAACCTGTCCGGCAACCAGTATCAAGGGTCCGCAACGTGATTAATGACATCAGAAAAGATGCTGATACACGCATGGAAAAATGTGTAGAAGCGTTTAAGCACCAAATTAGCAGAGTTCGTACTGGCCGCGCTTCACCGAGCCTGCTGGATGGCATCCAGGTAGAATATTACGGTTCTGCTACGCCGCTGCGCCAAGTGGCAAACATTGTGGTTGAAGACACGCGCACTCTGGCGATCACGGTGTTTGACCGCACCTTGGGCCCGGCCGTTGAAAAAGCGATCATGGCTTCCGATCTGGGGTTAAACCCGTCCTCTGCGGGTGCGGTAATCCGTGTCCCATTGCTGCCGTTGACGGAAGAGCGCCGCAAAGATTTGACCAAAGTGGTGCGTGGTGAAGCGGAACAAGGGCGTGTCTCCGTGCGTAACGTGCGCCGTGATGCGAACGACAAGCTGAAAGCGCTGCTGAAAGATAAAGCGATCAGTGAAGATGAAGAACGCCGCGCGCAGGATGAGGTGCAAAAACTGACTGACGCTTATATCAAGAAAGTTGATGTCGCGCTGGCAGAAAAAGAAAATGAGCTGATGGAGTTTTAATCGGCTTCCAAAATAAAAGCGCCAGCCAGTACACCCACTGGCGGCGCTTTATTTTTTTAGAGCAATTTCATGAAGCAACTGACGATCCTCGGTTCAACCGGTTCGATTGGCGTTAGTACGCTGGCGGTAGTGAAAGCCAATCCGGACAAATTCGCCGTTACTGCCCTGGTCGCTGGGAGATACGTTGATGTGATGCTGGCGCAATGCCTGCAATTCCAACCTGCCTATGCCTCCATGTCCGATCCCCAGGCTGCGACACTGTTACGTGAACGACTGATGGCCGCAGGCTGCCGTACCGAAGTGCTGGCGGGTGAGCAGGCTGCATGTGAGTTGGCCGCGCTCGATGGCGTCGATCAAGTGATGGCGGCAATTGTGGGGGCCGCAGGATTGTTGCCAACGCTCGCGGCCATCAAGGCTGGTAAACAAGTACTGTTGGCGAATAAAGAATCTTTGGTAACCTGTGGCCGACTGTTTATGAACGCTGTTGCACAATACGGTGCGCAACTGCTGCCGATAGACAGTGAACACAACGCCATTTTTCAGAGTTTACCTGAGCACATTCAACGCCAATTGGGTTACGCTTCATTAACGGAGCATGGGGTGGAACGTATTGTTCTGACCGGTTCGGGTGGCCCATTTAGAGAAACACCGCTGGCCGCATTGGCGGCGATGACGCCCGATCAGGCATGTGCTCACCCCAACTGGTCCATGGGCCGCAAGATTTCTGTGGACTCTGCCACCATGATGAACAAGGGGCTGGAGTACATCGAGGCGCGTTGGTTGTTTAATGCGTCTGCGGCGCAGATGGAAGTGATCATCCATCCGCAGTCTGTTATTCACTCCATGGTGCGCTATCGGGATGGCAGCGTTTTGGCGCAACTTGGCACACCGGATATGCGCACGCCGATCGCGCACGCCATGGCCTATCCGCAACGCGTGGTGTCTAACGTGGCACCGCTGGATTTTATGCGTCTTGGCCCGCTCACGTTCAGCGAGCCGGACATGACGCGTTATCCCTGCTTGCAGTTAGCGATCGCTGCGTGCAATCAGGGCCAGGCGGCAACGACTGCGCTGAATGGGGCTAATGAAGTTGCCGTCGACGCCTTTTTGCACGGTGAGATTCGCTTTACCGATATTGCGTCGTTGAATCAGCGCGTGATGGAGCAACTTTCCTGCGCTGAGCCAGAGTCCGTTGACGATGTCCTGGCCATTGACCGCTGGGCTCGCGAGAAAGGCCGGGAGGCGTTACGCGGTTTCCACTGACAACGTGTGCTTGCGGACGCGATCGTCGCGGCACAATTTGTTCATGCGGGATCAAGGTGATATAGTCTGCGCCATTCGCGTCTAGGTCAGTGCGAAAACGCTGGCGAAGTACGTACAGCCGTGCTCGTTCACGGCTTTTTTGTGCTAACGGGTCTGATGTTAGGGATGGATTGTTTTCTTACTTGAGGAAATTAAGTTCGCGTTATGCCGTCTGATAATCAACAAACACCCATTACGCCACCCGAAAGCGGGCCAAGGCATGTCGCAATCATCATGGATGGTAATGGCCGTTGGGCGAAAAATCGTGGCAAGCTGCGCGTTTTTGGCCATCAGGCTGGTGTGAAGGCGGTGCGCCGTGCGGTGAGCTTTGCGGTAAGCCATCGGCTCGATGCCTTGACCTTATATGCCTTTAGTAGCGAAAACTGGAACCGGCCGGCGCAAGAAGTGAAAGCGCTGATGGAACTGTTTGTTCGAGCGCTGGACAGCGAGGTCAAAAGCCTGCATAAACACGGCGTTCAGTTGCGTATTATCGGTGATATCAGCCGTTTCAGCCCGCGTCTACAAGAGCGCATTCGCCGCTCTGAAGCACTGACAAAAAATAATCCAGGGTTAATACTGAATATTGCCGCGAATTATGGCGGACGTTGGGATATTATTCAGGGCGTCAGACAATTGGCTGAGCAGGTGCAGGAAGGCACGCTCCGCCCGGACACGATCGACGAAGATACCTTATCCCACGCCCTGTGTTTGGGCGATCAAACGCCGGTCGATTTGGTCATCAGGACGGGGGGAGAACACCGCATCAGTAATTTTTTGCTGTGGCAGATTGCTTATGCTGAGCTTTACTTTACCGATGTCCTTTGGCCTGATTTCGATGAACACGATTTTGAAGGTGCGATGAATGCATTTGCGCAACGCGAACGGCGTTTCGGTGGAACTGCACCTTCCGATGCTGACGCATCATAGGGGGAAGGTGTGCTGAAGTATCGATTGATAACTGGCTTGATTTTAATCCCGTTGGTCATTGCGGCATTGTTTCTGCTGCCACCGAAGGGATTTGCACTAGTAACGCTCGGCGTTTGCATGCTGGCCGCCTGGGAGTGGGGGCAATTCGCCGGATTAGGCTCTTCTGCCCAGCGTTTGTCTCTTGCCTTTATGTGTGGCGCACTGCTGGCGTTGATGACGCTATCATTGCCCAACTATCACTATTCGGTTCATCTGCTGCCTATTCGTGTTTCGCTATGGGTATCACTGGTGTGGTGGTGTGCCGCACTGCTGTTGGTGCTCTCGTACCCCGGTTCTGCGGGATTTTGGCGCTGTTCCAAAGCGCTGCGCCTGCTGTTTGGCGTGTTGACCATCGTGCCTTTCTTCTGGGGGATGGTGGCGTTACGCCAGCACCATTATGATAGCGATCCCTTCTTCGGTGCCTGGTGGTTGCTCTACGTGATGTTGCTGGTGTGGGGCGCAGACAGTGGCGCGTACATGTTTGGTAAACTGTTTGGCAAGCATAAACTGGCACCCAAAGTATCTCCGGGGAAAACCTGGGAGGGCTTTGTCGGTGGGTTAGCCACCTCCGCGATTATCTCTCTGCTGTTTAGTGTTTATGCGCCTTTGGGCGTTGCGCCATTTACACTGCTCGTCTGTTCGGTGATTGCGGCGCTGGCATCTGTACTGGGCGATTTGACAGAAAGCATGTTTAAACGGGAAGCCGGTATTAAAGACAGCAGCCACCTGATTCCCGGTCATGGCGGCGTGCTTGACCGCATCGATAGCCTGACGGCGGCGATCCCGGTATTTGCCTGCCTGATGTTTTTAGTGTTTAAAACGGTTTAGGATGACCTGACAGATGATGAATGTCCTTTGGAGTTTGGCTGCATTTGTTGTTGCACTGAGCGTATTGATTACGGTGCATGAATTTGGCCACTTCTGGGTTGCTCGTCGCTGTGGGGTTAAGGTTGAGCGTTTTTCTGTCGGATTTGGCAAGGCGCTATGGCGTTGGCGCGATCGGCGGGGGACTGAGTTTGTCATTGCCTTAATTCCACTGGGTGGCTATGTCAAAATGCTCGACGAGCGTGTGGATACCGTCTCGCCGGAACAGCATCATCTCTCTTTTAACCGTAAAACTGTGTGGCAACGTGCTGCCATCGTGAGTGCGGGTCCAATTGCCAATTTCCTGTTTGCGATTGCCGCCTATTGGCTGGTGTTTATTATTGGCGTGCCGGGTGTACGGCCCGTGGTTGGCGAAATAGTGCCCAACTCCGTTGCTGCTATGGCGCAAATGTCGCCGGGGATGGAACTAAAAGCAGTCGATGGTATCGAAACGCCTGACTGGGACACAGCGCGTTTAACACTGATCGGCAAGATTGGTGATAACGAGGTAACGCTTGACGTTGCGCCGCTTGGTTCTTCGTCCGTGGTGCGTAAAACGCTGGATTTGCGTGACTGGCAGTTCAACCCTGAAAGGCAGGATCCCGCCGCCTCATTGGGCATGGTGCCGCGTATGCCGCAAATCGATGCGGTGCTGACGCAGGTACAGGATGGGTCGGCAGCGCAAAAAGCCGGTTTGCAAGTCGGGGACAGGATCGTTAAAGTCGATGGGCAACCGCTGACGCGCTGGTCGCAGTTTGCCAGTACGGTGCGTGACAAGCCGGATGCAGATATTGCGCTGGACATTGAACGAAACGGTGAGACCCGCTCTCTAATCTTGACGCCGGACAGCAAAACGACCGGTGGCAGGGTAGAAGGGTTTGCCGGGGTGGTGCCAAAAGTCATCCCGCTGCCCGAAGAGTACCGGACGGTGCGGCAATACGGGCCGTTCAGTGCGATTTATCAAGCTGCGGATAAAACCTGGCAGCTGAAGCGGTTAACCGTCAGTATGCTGGGAAAACTGATAACAGGCGATGTTAAGCTCAATAACCTGAGCGGGCCAATCTCTATCGCTCAGGGGGCCGGCATGTCGGCCGACTATGGGCTGATTTACTACCTGATGTTTTTGGCATTGATCAGTGTAAATCTGGGCATTATCAATTTGTTCCCGCTACCGGTTTTGGATGGTGGACACCTGCTCTTTCTGCTGGTTGAAAAACTGAAAGGCAGGCCGGTTTCTGAGCGTGTGCAGGACTTTTGTTATCGTATCGGCACGGTGGTGTTGATGCTGTTAATGGGGCTCGCACTTTTTAATGATTTCTCTCGCCTTTAGGCGGGGGAGTAGGTTAGGAAAAACGCATAACAACGATGGCGATGAAAAAGTTGCTCATAGCGTCGCTGCTGTTCAGCAGCGCCACCGTATACGGTGCAGACGGATTTGTAGTGAAGGATATTCATTTCGAGGGCTTGCAGCGTGTTGCTGTCGGTGCGGCACTACTCAGCATGCCTGTCCGTGTGGGTGATACCGTCATTGATGACGATATCGGGAATACCATTCGTGCTCTGTTCGCGACCGGAAACTTCGAGGATGTCCGGGTACTGCGTGACGGTGAAACCTTGATTGTGCAGGTGAAAGAACGGCCTACCATCGCCAGCATCACGTTCTCCGGCAATAAAGCGGTCAAGGATGAGATGCTGAAAGAAAACATGGAAGCGTCCAGTGTGCGCGTCGGCGAAGCGTTAGACCGCACGACCCTCTCTTCTATCGAGAAGGGACTGGAGGATTTCTACTACAGCGTCGGTAAATACAGCGCCTCCGTGAAGGCGGTGGTGACACCGTTGCCGCGCAACCGTGTTGACCTCAAACTGGTGTTTACCGAAGGGGTTTCCGCGCAAATCCAGCAGATCAATATCGTTGGCAACAAAGCCTTCACCTCTGATGAATTGATTGCCCAATTCCAACTGCGCGATGACGTGCCGTGGTGGAACGTCATGGGCGATCGTAAATACCAGAAACAGAAACTCTTTGGCGACCTGGAGACGCTGCGCAGCTTCTATCTCGATCGCGGCTACGCACGTTTCACGATTGACTCCACTCAGGTGAGCCTGACGCCTGACAAAAAGGGTATCTACATCACCATCAACATCACGGAAGGCGATCAGTACAAGCTGTCTGGGGTAACGGTGCGCGGTAATCTGGCGGGTCACTCTGCCGAGATTGAAGGGCTGACGAAAGTGAACCCCGGCGAGCTGTATAACGGCGCCAAAGTGACACGCATGGAAGAGGATATCAAAAAGCTGCTGGGCCGTTATGGCTACGCTTATCCGCGCGTGGTGACACAGCCTGAAATCAGCGACGGGGACAAAACCGTTAAGCTCAACATCAACGTTGATGCCGGTAACCGCTTCTCGGTGCGCCGTGTGCGCTTCGAGGGTAACGATACCTCCAAAGATTCCGTGCTGCGTCGCGAAATGCGCCAGATGGAAGGGGCATGGTTGGGTAACGATCTGGTTGAGCAGGGTAAAGAGCTCCTCAACCGTCTCGGCTACTTTGAAAGCGTTGACGTAGAAACTCTGCGTGTGCCGGGCACCGCCGATCAGGTATACGTCACCTACAAAGTGAAAGAGCGTAACACCGGTACGTTGAACTTCGGTGTCGGCTTCGGTACGGAGAGTGGTGTCAGCTTCCAGGCTGGGGTTCAGCAAGACAACTGGCTGGGTACTGGTAACTCTGTCGGCATCAGCGGGACCAAAAACAGCTACCAGACCTATGTCGAGCTGTCGATGACCAACCCCTACTTTACCGTAGATGGCGTCAGCCTCGGCGGTCGTATTTTCTATAACGATTTTAAAGCCTACGATGCTGAACTTTCTGACTATACCAACCGCAGCTATGGCGTAGGCACAACGTTAGGTTTCCCGATCAACGAGAACAATTCATTGCGTCTTGGTCTGGACTATGTACATAACGATGTGTCAGATATGTCACCGCAAGTGGCGATGTGGCGTTATCTTAATTCGGTGGGTGTTAACCCGCCGGTTGTAGAATCGGGTAATCACTCCAGCGCCGATTTTAACTCCAACGATTTCTTCCTCAACGCCGGATGGGTCTACAATAGTCTGGACCGTGGCTTCTTCCCGACGGAAGGGAGCCGTGCCAGCTTCAACGCTAAAGTGACGGTGCCGGGTTCCGACAACGAATATTATAAGCTGACCTTTGATTCAGCGGCCTACTATCCGTTGAGTGAAAACCACCACTGGGTGTTAATGGGCCGTGCGCGTGCCGGTTATGCGGACGGTATTGGCAGCAAAGATGTGCCGTTCTACGACAACTTCTATGCCGGTGGTTCCAGTACGGTACGTGGCTTCCAGTCGAATACCATTGGTCCTAAAGCGGCTTACTACCGGTGTGAAAAGCCGTTGCCAAACAGTTACTCGGCTTGCCGTGTGGATAATTCGGATGATGCTGTGGGCGGTAACGCTATGGCGGTTGCCAGTGCGGAACTGATTCTGCCCACACCGTTTGCTAGCGATAAGTATGCCAGTTCGCTGCGCACCTCGTTGTTTGTGGATGCAGGTACGGTTTGGGATACTAACTGGAAGAACACGGACAAAACCCTGGCGGCGGGTGTGCCTGACTACAGCGAACCGGGCAATATTCGTGTGTCCACCGGCCTTGCCGTGCAGTGGATGTCACCGCTTGGGCCATTGGTGTTCTCCTATGCCCAGCCGGTCAAGAAAATTGACGGAGACAAGTCGGAACAGTTCCAGTTTAACATTGGTAAAACGTGGTAGTGTCACGACAAACACGTCGTCTCTAAGTGAAGTATAGGGCTCTGGTAACGCGCCGCGTGCGCTGACCCAGAGCTTTGTGCACGTTAATGTGTGATAAAAAAGATCAGGTTGAGGAGTAATAACGTGAAAAAGTGGTTGTGTGCCGCAGGTCTCGGTTTAGCTCTGGCTGCGTCTGCCAGCGTTCAAGCGGCCGACAAGATTGCCGTTGTCAACGTTGCCAGCATTTTCCAGCAGTTGCCGCAGCGTGAAACCGTTGCCAAGCAGTTGGAAAACGAGTTTAAAGGCCGTGCTTCTGAATTGCAGAAAATGGAAAGCGATCTGCAAACCAAAATGCAAAAATTGCAGCGTGATGGTTCTACCATGAAAGCCAGCGATCGCAGCAAATCTGAAAACGATCTGATGGCGCAGCGTGAGCAGTTCTCCAACAATGCACAGGCGTTTGAACAAGACAATCGCCGTCGTCAGATGGAAGAACGTAACAAGATACTGAGCCGTATTCAGGATGCCATCAAAAGCGTTGCCAGCAAAGATGGCTACGATATCGTGATTGATGCCAACGCAGTTGCCTATGTCGGTAACGCGAAAGACATCACGGCTGATGTGCTGAAACAGGTTAAATAACTCATGGTTTCAATTCGACTGGACGCCTTGGCAGCACAGTTGGATGCGCAATTACACGGTGATGGCGATATCGTCATCACCGGTGTTGCTTCTATGCATTCGGCACGTTCTGGACAAATCACCTTTTTTTCAGACAGCCGCTACCGTGAGCAACTGAGCACGACACAGGCATCAGCCGTGGTGGTGACAGAAGCTGATCTGCCCTACTGCAAGGCAGCCGCGTTGGTGGTGAAAAACCCGTATCTGACTTATGCGCGTATGGCGCAATTGATGGATACTACCCCGCAACCTGCGCAGGATATCGCACCCAGTGTGGTGATTGCTGATGATGTCGTGCTGGGGCGCAATGTCGCCATCGGTGCGAATGCGGTTATCGAGTCAGGCGTAGAGTTAGGCGATGGTGTGGTGATCGGTGCCGGTTGTTTTGTCGGGAAACACGCCAGGATTGGCGCAGGTTCTCGTCTGTGGGCCAATGTAACGGTTTATCATCGGGTTGAGTTAGGGGCGCAATGTCTGATTCAATCTGGTGCTGTGATTGGTTCCGATGGTTTTGGCTATGCCAACGAGCGTGGCAATTGGGTCAAGATCCCGCAGTTAGGAACAGTACGCATCGGCGATCGCGTTGAGATTGGTGCTAACACCACCATTGACCGCGGTGCACTGGATGACACCATTATTGGTGACGACGTTATCATTGATAACCAATGCCAGATTGCACACAACGTCGTGATTGGCGACAATACAGCAGTCGCTGGTGGCGTTATCATGGCTGGTAGCCTGAAAATTGGCCGTTACTGCATGATTGGCGGTGCCAGTGTGATCAATGGTCATATGGAAATTTGCGATAAGGTCACGGTTACCGGCATGGGGATGGTCATTAGACCTATCACCGAACCCGGCGTATACTCATCGGGAATTCCCTTACAGCCAAACAAAACGTGGCGTAAAACCGCAGCGCTGGTGATGAGTATTGATGATATGAGCAAACGGCTGAAAGCCGTTGAGCGTAAAGTCAACCAGGATTAATCTCTGTGCCAGCCTCGCCAAAGCAGTGGCGGCGGCTTGATGGAGACGGGTTTGTACGCGTTGGTTGTTGTGGATTGCCTGCTTAGGCCGGCGTAAAAATCCTTATTTGCGGCCTGCCAGATGATCCTCCTTTTGGGATCTCGCAGGCCGTGTTGTTGATGGCATCAGTTTTACGGACAGGAAGAGTATTTTGACTACTAACACTCATACTCTGCATATTGAAGAGATTTTAGAACTACTACCGCACCGCTTTCCCTTTTTGCTGGTGGACCGCGTATTGGATTTCGAAGAAGGGAAATTCCTGCGTGCGGTGAAAAACGTCTCTTTCAACGAGCCCTTCTTTCAGGGACATTTCCCCGGTAAGCCCATTTTCCCCGGCGTGCTGATTCTGGAAGCCATGGCCCAGGCCACGGGCATTCTGGCATTTAAAAGCGTGGGTAAACTGGAACCGGGTGAACTTTACTACTTCGCGGCTGTGGACGAAGCGCGTTTCAAACGTCCGGTGCAGCCAGGGGATCAGATGATTCTTGAAGTTGAATTCATTAAAGAGCGCCGTGGTGTTGCACGTTTCAAAGGTGTCGCCAAAGTGGATGGCGAAGTGGCCTGTGAAGCGTCCATGATGTGTGCTCGTCGTCGGGAGGCCTGATAACGTGATTGATCAAACCGCCTTTATTCATCCCAGCGCTATTGTTGAAGACGGTGCCATTATTGGTGCACGTGTACACATTGGCCCGTTCTGCTATGTCGGTTCTCACGTTGAGATCGGCGAAGGCACGGTATTAAAATCCCATGTTGTGGTAAATGGGATCACTAAAATCGGCCGTGATAATGAGATCTACCAATTTTCCTCCATTGGTGAGGTAAATCAGGATCTGAAATACACGGGTGAACCTACTCGCGTAGAGATCGGCGATCGTAACCGTATTCGTGAAAGTGTCACGATTCATCGTGGTACGGAACAAGGTGGTGGATTGACTAAAGTCGGCAGCGATAATCTGCTGATGATCAACACGCATATCGCCCATGACTGCGTCATTGGTAACCGCTGCATTCTGGCGAACAATGCCACGCTGGGTGGACACGTAGAAGTCGATGATTTTGCTATCATCGGTGGAATGACAGCGGTGCACCAGTTCTGTGTCATCGGTGCACACGTTATGGTCGGCGGCTGTTCCGGCGTGGCGCAAGATGTGCCGCCGTACGTCATTGCTCAAGGTAACCATGCGACGCCGTTTGGCCTCAACATTGAAGGGCTGAAACGCCGCGGGTTCGAAAAAGAGACCCAGCAGGCGATTCGTAACGCCTACAAGCTGCTGTACCGCAGTGGGAGAACGTTGGAAGAGGTGAAACCGAAAATCGAAGCGCTGGCAAAAGATCATCCTGCGGTTCAAGCATTTATCGATTTCTTTGCCCGTTCTACCCGCGGCATTATCCGGTAATTCATGTCAACGCGTCCCCTTGTGATTGGTATCGTCGCCGGAGAAACCTCCGGCGACATTCTTGGTGCGGGCCTGATCCGAGCGCTGAAAAGCCAGATGCCTGACGTTCGCTTTGTCGGCGTAGCCGGGCCACGCATGCAGGAAGCCGGGTGTGAAACCTGGTATGAGATGGAAGAGCTCGCAGTGATGGGGATCGTCGAGGTGTTAGGGCGTTTGCCGCGCCTACTGTCGATCCGCCGTGATCTTACGCAGCGTTTCACTAAGCTTGCGCCCGACGTTTTTGTTGGCATTGATGCGCCCGATTTTAATATCACGCTCGAAGGCCGCCTCAAAGCGCGCGGTATTCGCACCATTCATTACGTCAGCCCCTCCGTGTGGGCCTGGCGCCAGAAACGCGTTTTCAAAATTGGGCGTGCCACCGATCTGGTGTTGGCGTTTCTTCCCTTTGAAAAAGCGTTTTACGACAAATTCAACGTGCCTTGCCGCTTTATCGGCCACACCATGGCCGATGCCATGCCGTTACAGCCGGACAAACTGGCGGCGCGCGCACATTTAGGCATCGCGCCTGAGCGCCATTGTCTGGCGCTGCTGCCGGGTAGTCGCGGGGCTGAGGTGGAGATGCTGAGCGCCGATTTTTTACGCAGCGCACAGCTATTACGCCAACGCTATCCTGATTTAGCTGTGTTGGTGCCGTTGGTGAATGCCAAGCGGCGTGAACAATTTGAACGCATTAAGCAAGAAACGGCCCCCGAGCTGGATGTGCATTTGTTGGATGGTCAGGCGCGTGAAGCGATGATCGCCAGCGGTGCGGCGCTGCTGGCGTCCGGCACCGCAGCGTTGGAGTGCATGCTGGCAAAATGCCCGATAGTCGTGGGCTACCGCGTGAAGCCCTTTACGTTCTGGCTGGCAAAGCGCTTGGTAAAAACCCCCTGGGTGTCGTTACCGAATTTGTTGGCAGGGCGCGAATTGGTAAAAGAGTTGCTGCAAGAAGAGTGCACGCCAGACAAGCTGGCGGCGGCGTTGCTTCCTTGGCTGGAAGGCGGGGAAGACGTGAAACAGTTGCACGAGACCTTTTTGGCGCTGCACCAACAGATTCGTTGTGATGCGGATACGCAGGCGGCACAGGCTGTAATGGAATTGGCCCGATGTGAAGTGAACCATGTATGATGTTTTTGTCTATCCGGATGCAACGCGCATAGCTGGTGTAGATGAAGTGGGGCGCGGCCCGTTGGTGGGGGCGGTTGTCACCGCTGCGGTGATTCTCGATCCGCAGCGTCCAATCGCTGGGTTGGCTGATTCAAAACAGCTCAGTGAAAAACGCCGTCTGGCGCTTTATGATGAAATCAAAGACAAAGCGCTGTCATGGAGTTTGGGACGCGCCGAGCCCGAAGAGATTGACCAATTGAATATCCTGCATGCCACGATGCTGGCGATGCAGCGTGCCGTAGCAGGGTTGCATCTGGCACCCGATTATGTGCTGATAGACGGCAATCGCTGCCCGCTATTGCCCATGCCTGCATTGGCGGTGGTGAAGGGCGACAGCCGTGTTGCCGAGATCAGTGCCGCATCGATTCTCGCCAAAGTGACGCGAGACCGGGAAATGGTCGAGTTGGATGTCCGTTTCCCTGAATATGGCTTTGCGCAGCACAAGGGTTACCCGACGGCTTATCACCTTGAAAAACTCGCTCTCTTAGGTGCTACTGAGTACCATCGGCGCAGCTTCGCCCCCGTAAAACGCGTATTGGGGTTGGCATAGTCCGTCAACCGCGCGCAATCAGGTAATATCGGTGCCCTGCTCGTAACGCGGGGCTGTTTTCGACAACGTCTAGGATCTGGATATGGCCGAACCACGTTTTGTCCATCTGCGTGTGCACAGTGACTATTCCATGATCGATGGGTTGGCAAAAGTCGGGCCGCTGGTAAAAAAGGCGGCCGCGCTGGGCATGCCAGCCCTGGCGATCACGGATTTCACCAACCTGTGCGGGTTAGTGAAATTTTACGGTGGCGCACACGGTGCGGGCGTTAAACCCATTGTCGGCGCGGATGTTCTGGTAAGCAGCGATGTGCTGGGCAATGAACTTGCACAGCTCACTCTGCTCGCCATGGACAACGAGGGGTATCAAAACCTCATCCTGCTGATCTCCCATGCTTATCAGCGCGGCTATGGTGCCGAAGGCCCCACCATCGAACGCGACTGGTTGATCGAATACGGTAAAGGTTTGCTGCTGATTTCAGGTGCCCGGCAGGGCGACGTCGGCAAATTTATCCTGCGCGGCAATCAGGCGTTGGTCGAGCAAAGCCTAGACTTTTATCAAGAGCACTTTCCTGGCCGCTATTATCTGGAACTGATTCGCACCGGTCGCCCGGATGAAGAGAGCTATCTTCACGCGGCAATTGAATTAGCCATGAAGCACCACCTCCCAGTGGTGGCGACCAACGATGTTCGATTCATCAACGCCGATGAGTTCGATGCCCATGAGATTCGCGTTGCTATCCACGATGGCTATACGCTCGATGACGCAAAGCGTCCGCGTAATTACAGCGCGCAGCAATATATGCGCAGCGAAGACGAGATCTGTGAGCTGTTTGCCGACATCCCGGAAGCGCTGGTGAACAGCATCGAGATAGCCAAACGCTGTAATGTCACCATCCGTCTGGGGGAGTATTTCCTGCCCCAATTTCCGACCGGTGATATGTCCACCGAAGATTTTCTGGTTAAACAGGCCCGTGAAGGGCTGGAAGAGCGTCTCGAGTTCCTGTTCCCTGACGAAGAGGTGCGTAAGCAGCGTCGCCCGGAATATGACGAGCGTTTGGAAATCGAACTCAACGTTATCAACCAGATGGGGTTCCCTGGCTACTTCCTGATCGTGATGGCGTTTATCCAGTGGTCAAAAGACAACGATGTTCCGGTAGGCCCGGGGCGCGGTTCGGGTGCCGGCTCGCTGGTGGCCTACTCACTGAAAATCACCGATCTCGATCCGCTTGAATTTGACTTGCTGTTCGAACGTTTCCTTAACCCGGAACGTGTATCGATGCCTGACTTCGACGTCGACTTCTGTATGGAAAAACGTGACCGGGTTATCGATCACGTTGCTGAGATGTACGGGCGCGACGCGGTATCGCAGATCATCACCTTTGGAACCATGGCAGCCAAAGCGGTTATTCGCGACGTAGGTCGCGTGCTCGGACACCCTTACGGGTTTGTCGACCGTATCTCCAAGCTGGTACCGCCCGATCCGGGCATGACGCTGGAAAAAGCCTTTGCTGTTGAACCGCAGCTACAGGAAATTTACGACGCCGACGAAGAAGTCAAAGCGCTTATCGATATGGCGCGCAAACTGGAAGGGGTGACGCGCAACGTGGGTAAACACGCCGGTGGGGTGGTAATATCGCCGACCAAAATCACCGATTTCGCACCGCTCTATTGCGATTCGGAAGGGAATCATCCGGTTACACAATTCGACAAGAACGACGTGGAATATGCCGGGTTGGTGAAGTTTGACTTCCTGGGGCTGCGCACGCTGACTATCATCGACTGGGCGCTAGAGATGATTAACGCCCGTTGTGCCAGGCAGGGGCTGGAGCCGATTGATATCGCGGCCATCCCTCTCGATGATAAAAAAAGTTTCGACATGCTGCAACGTTCGGAAACCACGGCGGTGTTCCAGCTTGAATCGCGCGGCATGAAAGACCTGATCAAACGTTTGAAGCCGGACTGCTTTGAAGACATGATCGCTCTGGTGGCGTTGTTCCGTCCGGGGCCTTTGCAGTCAGGGATGGTGGATAACTTTATCGACCGTAAGCACGGACGTGAAGAAATCTCCTATCCTGATATACAGTGGCAGCACGAATCGCTGAAGCCGGTGCTAAAGCCGACCTATGGTATCATCCTGTATCAGGAACAGGTGATGCAGATAGCCCAGGTGCTTTCCGGCTATACGCTGGGCGGCGCGGACATGCTGCGCCGTGCTATGGGTAAGAAAAAACCCGAAGAAATGGCCAAGCAGCGCTCCGTGTTTGAGGACGGTGCGAAGAAGATGGGCGTCGACGGCGAATTGTCGATGAAGATCTTCGACCTGGTGGAAAAATTTGCCGGGTATGGGTTTAACAAATCGCACTCAGCTGCTTACGCACTGGTGTCATATCAAACGCTGTGGCTCAAGGCGCATTATCCTGCCGAATTCATGGCCGCTGTGATGACGGCGGATATGGATAACACGGATAAAGTGGTGGGGCTGGTGGATGAGTGCTGGCGTATGGGGCTAAAAATCCTGCCGCCGGATATCAACAGCGGGCTGTACCATTTTCACGTTAATAATGACGGGGAAATTGTTTATGGTATCGGCGCGATCAAGGGCGTCGGTGAAGGGGCGATAGAAGCTATCATCGATGCGCGAAATCAGGGTGGATATTTCCGCGAGCTGTTCGATCTCTGTGCCCGTACTGATATCAAGAAACTGAATCGCCGCGTGCTGGAAAAGCTGATCATGTCCGGTGCGTTTGACCGGCTGGGGCCCCATCGCGCGGCGTTGATGAATTCGCTCAACGATGCGTTGAAGGCCGCCGATCAGCATGCCAAGGCCGAAGCTATTGGTCAGGCCGATATGTTTGGTGTTCTGGCGGAAGCGCCGGAGCAGGTAGAACAGTCCTACAGCACGGTAGCTCCCTGGCCGGAGCAGGTGGTGTTGGACGGTGAGCGGGAAACGTTAGGGCTTTATCTGACGGGCCATCCGATCACGCAGTATCTCAAGGAAATTGAACGCTATGCTGCCGGCTTGCGTTTGAAAGACATGCACCCGACGGATCGGGGCAAAGTAACAACGGTGGTCGGCTTGGTGCTGGCTGCCCGCGTAATGGTCACCAAGCGAGGTAATCGCATTGGCGTGTGTACACTGGACGATCGTTCCGGCCGTTTGGAAGTGATGTTGTTTATCGAAGCGTTGGATAAGTATCAGCATCTGCTTGAAAAAGAACGAATTCTGATCGTCAGTGGACAGGTCAGCTTTGATGACTTTAGCGGGGGCCTTAAAATGATGGCCCGAGAGGTCATGGATATCAGTGAAGCGCGTGAAAAATATGCGCGCGGGCTTGCTATCTCGCTGACTGACAGGCAAATTGATGACCAGCTATTAAACCGTCTCCGCCAATCGTTGGAACCTCATCGATCGGGGACGATCCCGGTACACCTTTACTACCAGCGAGAAGATGCCTGCGTCCGGTTACGTTTTGGCGCGGCATGGCGTGTGACGCCAACCGATGTGCTGCTTAATGACCTGCGCACACTGCTGGGGAACACCCAGGTGGAACTGGAATTTGACTAAAATAGGAATACTATGAGTCTGAATTTTCTTGATTTTGAGCAGCCGATTGCAGAGTTGGAAGCGAAAATTAACTCGCTGACCTCAGTCAGCCGTCAAGATGAAAAATTGGATATTAATATGGACGAAGAGATCCAGCGGCTGCGGGAAAAAAGCGTTGAACTGACGCGCAAGATTTTTGCCGATCTGGGTGCCTGGCAGATTGCGCAATTGGCTCGTCATCCGCAGCGTCCCTACACGCTGGACTATGTCAGCCATAATTTCACCGACTTTGATGAGTTGGCGGGTGATCGCGCCTATGCCGATGACAAAGCGATTGTAGGCGGCATTGCGCGTTTGGATGGGCGTCCGGTGATGATCATTGGTCATCAGAAAGGGCGCGAAACCAAAGAGAAAATTCGCCGCAATTTCGGTATGCCTGCGCCTGAAGGCTACCGTAAAGCGCTGCGCCTGATGGAGATGGCAGAGCGTTTTAACCTGCCGATTATCACCTTTATCGACACGCCGGGCGCGTACCCAGGCGTTGGTGCTGAAGAGCGCGGCCAGTCGGAAGCCATTGCGCGCAATCTGCGTGAGATGTCCGGCCTGAGCGTACCGATTATCTGTACGGTGATTGGCGAGGGGGGGTCCGGTGGTGCATTGGCGATTGGTGTGGGTGACAAGGTCAACATGCTGCAATACAGCACCTATTCTGTGATTTCACCAGAAGGCTGTGCCTCTATCCTGTGGAAAAGCGCCGATAAAGCGCCGCTGGCGGCGGAAGCGATGGGAATCATCGCCCCGCGTCTCAAAGAGCTGAATCTGATTGATGCTATCATTCCTGAGCCGCTCGGTTCTGCGCACCGTGATGTGGAAGCCATGGCGGCGTCGCTGAAAGCACAACTGCTGTCAGACTTGCGTGAGCTGGATGAATTGGATAAAGAGGCGCTGCTCGATCGCCGTTACCACCGTTTGATGAACTACGGTTACTGCTGATCCCAGACCTATCGCGCTGAATAAAGTCCGCTTTCCGCAAGGAGGCGGACTTTTTGCTATTATGCGGCTATTTCTATCATCACCTTGCCACAACAAGGAGTGCGCATGCTGGCGTTAACGGCCATTCACCATATTGCTATTATTGCCTCTGACTACCAGCGCAGTAAGGCATTTTATTGCGATGTCCTTGGGTTTGAACTGTTGGCGGAAACCTATCGGGCAGAGCGCGACTCATGGAAAGGCGATCTGGCGTTAAAGGGGCTTTACGTTATCGAATTGTTCTCGTTTCCCTCTCCACCGCCACGGCCTACTCAGCCTGAATCCTGTGGCCTGCGCCATCTTGCTTTTGCGGTAGCTGACATTGACGAGGCGTGTGACGCACTGCAACGTGCAGGTGTTGCCTGTGAGCCGGTGCGGGTGGATGAATTTACCCAGCATCGCTTCACTTTCTTACGCGATCCAGATGGATTACCGTTGGAGCTTTATGAGCAGTGAGCGGAGCGACGTGGCTGCGCTACTGGAAAACGTAGCGGTGCAACTCTCTGGCTGTCAGCATGTGCTGGTGGCTTATAGTGGCGGGCTGGATTCCAGCGTGCTGCTGCATATGCTGTATCAATTGATGCAGCAGCGCTCGGATATTGTTGTGCGTGCCGCCTATGTGCACCATGGGTTAAGTACTCACGCTGAGCGTTGGGCGCAGCACTGCATGCATACCTGCCAGCAATGGGATATTCCCTGTTCGGTGCTGCCTGTCACGGTGGATGCGCGTGAGCGTGGTGTTGAAGCGGCAGCACGCGAAGCGCGTTACCAGGCATTACGTCAACATCTGTTACCTGAAGAGGTGCTGCTTACCGCACAGCATCTCGACGATCAGAGCGAAACGTTCCTGTTAGCGCTCAAGCGTGGCAGCGGGCCAGCCGGGCTTTCAGCGATGGGGGCTACGGGGCAGTTGGGTGCTAATCGCTTGCTACGTCCATTGCTGGGCGTTGCGCGAGCGCAACTTGAAGATTATGCCCATCATTATCGACTCACGCGGGTGAAAGACGAGAGCAATTGCGACGCGCGTTACGATCGCAACTTTCTCCGTTTGCAGGTATTACCGCAACTAAAACAGCGCTGGCCGTCATTTTCAGAAGCAGTGGCGCGCAGCGCGCGACTGTGTGCCGAGCAGGAACAACTATTGGATGAATTGTTGGCGCCATCGCTTCAGTCGGCCTGTGACGCGAAAGGCGCGTTGGTGATTGATGCTTTGCTCCCCCTGAGCGAACCACACCGTTTTGCGTTGTTGCGGCGTTGGCTGAGAGTGCACGAGGTGGCGATGCCTTCACGCGAACAATTGCTGCATCTGTGGCAGGATGTGGCTCTCAGCCGCCAGGATGCAGAACCGTTGTTACAATTGGGAACTGTACAGATTCGACGCTTTCGTCAGCGTTTATACTGTATTGCCGAGTGTGTAAACGTCGTCGACCTGGTGTTACCCTGGCAACCTGAGCAGGGCAAACTAATGTTTCCGCACCGGTTAGGTTATCTGTCCTTGGACGAACAAGGTATGCGTATCCGACGCCCGCGTTCTGATGAGCAAGTGAGCGTGGGTTTTGGCCTGAAAGGGAAACTGCATATTGTTGGGCGCAGTGGCGGACGATCTGCGAAAAAACTGTGGCAGGAATATGCGATTCCTCCCTGGATGCGTGAACAGATTCCTATTCTGTATTACAACGAATACCCTATCGCAGCCGTTGGCGTCTTTGTGATGCGGGAAGGAGAGGCTCATGATGGTACTGCGGCGTGGCAGGTGGCGTGGAGTATGGCGTAGCGCTGATAACAGAATATATCAGCGCTAATCGAGTAATGCCAAGAATGTAATGTGGCAGCTAAAATGGTTATCCAAACAACTTTATGCGCCGTAAGCGTTTTCTAATATATCTGGATATGGCCCATTGTGCCGTTGTTGTATTATTGTTAACAACTTCTGTATTTCTGGTATTTTTAATAACTGTTGTATGTCTGGTGGGAATAATCTATCTTTAGCCTCTTTATCCTGTAAAGGGGTGTTATTATCTCTCAGCATAACTGGTCTATTTACTGTCTCATCTGTTGTATGAGGGAAATTGAGTTTATTCAAGTAATTATGTAATGCAGATAACGTCTCTGTAAATTCTCGCCCTTGAAGTTTTGTTGATTTTTATTCGCCTTTTTTATCCCTTCGTAAATAGCTAAAGAACCGCTAACATAAGAAACCAAAGCACTAATTCCACGTAAAATCGTTAACACTGTAGCGCCTGTGACGAGCATTGCCGGGAAGACCAGAGGGAGTGCAAATAACGCTACAGATAGCAATATGGATGCGACAGAAAGGATCACTGTTGTGTTAAATAACATTGAATCATTACTCTCTTTTGATCTTTTATTGTAGATTAACTTGTTTCCGCCATGTGGTTCATATAATTTATTAACAATGTCCTTTACTTTTGTTATTTCAACATCTAATTCAAGTTGGAGTGCTTTTAATGAGTTTTTTTTCATGCAATACGGGGGCTTTATCTAAAATTGCGATGATTGTTTTTAAGTTTTCCTGTAGGATTTTAATATCATTAGATAATTTTTTGTCATGTGCAAAAAAAGATGAGCAATCGGTATTGGCAACCGTTTGTAGATGTGAAAAGAAAATATCCCATTTGTCGTTTGTAAATTCTTTATGAGTGTTACTGATGTGTTGCACTATTTCAGCCCACTTTTTCGGATTGGGATTTATCTGAGAGGCTGTAGACCAGTTTCCGATTGTCGTAATCTCATTGCCACATGAGTAGTCATTCTGATTCACTACATTGTTTGTTTCCACGTTACACATACTCGAACTCCCAAAAAAACGGTTACTAATGTTTGCTTATAAAGCTTCGTCTAGGATGTGTTTATTGTCACTCGGGTTTTTATCGGGGATTGGGTTTCTATCTTATCAACTACGGCAAGTATCGAATTTTTTGTCCTAATGCAAAACGGACAACCTGGGTTGTCCGTTGACTAAATGTTGTATCGCGTGTTGGTTGTGTGGCCAATCAGGATTCACTCACCACCACTTTGCCGATACCTGGATTACTGAAGCTCACGATATGATCCAGACGCAACTCTCGCAGTGCGCCATTTTCTTCCACCACCATATATTCCACTTGCTTGCGCGAGACAATATCCTTGGCCTTGCCTGTGAGGGTTTCACCGCTGCGCAACTCTAGCGTCAGCGTCAGATGTTGCTGGCACGTAGCCTCAAGGCTATCGTAATCATCACAATTGATGGGTTGATATTCGTTACTCATTGACATAATCGCTCACCAATAAGTTAGCTGCGGCGAAGGCCGCCTGTTCCCTGACGGTGGACGGCAAGTCGCCATTGGCTGCGATCCCATCCAGAGTTTGCAAAACACAACCTAATGTATCGGGTATGTAGCCCAGATTGCCGCTGGCGATCTCAGCGTATAAACGACGAACCAATTCAGAATGTTGCTGCACAATATCCTCCCTTGGAAGCCCACCGCCGTAGGCTTTTGTGCCTGTTGTCGCCGCGATGGCCTCGTTTTTTGCTGATAAGGGGAGATAATCCCACGAAAATAAGTATTCGTTATCAAGAGGACTATAGCATAGGCATCAGCAGGATATCAGCATTCCGGTGTTAAGCAATGCTTCAGTTAGCGCACAATTTTACCCTTTTACTCAGTAGACTTGAAGCTGCGACCGGTCTGTTTTCTGAATTGCTATCGGTATGCTCTGCGTCTCACCGGTTCTCAAGGTACACTGGTTGCAGATGGAGAAGAGGTATCGGATGGCATTAAAAGCAACGATTTATAAAGCAGCAGTGAACATTGCGGATTTGGACCGCTCTTTTTATTACGATGCCAATTTGACCTTGGCGCAGTACCCCTCAGAAACTGAACAGCGTATGATGCTGCGACTGCTGGCGTGGATCTGTCATGTGGATGAAAACTTAAGCTTCACCAATGGGTTATGTGCCGATGACGAACCGGAAATCTGGTTGCGTGATGATACACTGGCGCTGAAACTGTGGATTGAATTGGGGCTGCCAGATGAGCGCCGACTCAAAAAAGCCTGCAACCAGTCTTCCAACGTTGTGCTCTATGTCTATAGTGAGCGAGCGGCCCATGTCTGGTGGCAATCGATGGAGCAAAAGTTGCGGCCGTATCGCAATCTTACCGTCCGTTTTTTAGACGATCGCCAATTGCAGGCGTTGGCTGCAATGGCACAGTGCACGATGACGTTACAGGCAACCCTTCAGGATCGTTCGGTGTGGTTGTCTGATGATAAGAATAATCTGGAAATTACCTTTGCTGAGTGGCAACCGGCTCAATAATCGTCATGATCCTGGGTGACAGGAGAAGGTGGGGAGGAGAATAGCGTGAAAAAAATGGCGCTTGGCTTACTACTGGTTTTTGTGGCAGCAGGGTTGATGGGATCTCATACGCCCAAGCCAGTGCGTGAGGAAGCATTGCAACCCATGGCGCAGAGTTATCGTGGTGTATTGCCTTGTGCAGATTGTGCCGGTATCGATACGTCATTATTCCTGGCTGAAAATGGCACGTTCATACTGCAGCATCATTATCAAACCGATCGCCCTGGCAATCGCGTGTTTGCCATCTATGGCAAATGGGCGCGCACGGTGGATAAGCTTGTGCTCACCGATGTGCAAGGCGAAAAAAGTTATTTCAGACCGCTGGAGAATGGTCTGGAAATGCTCGATCGAGACGGCGCGCCGATTGTATCGTCAAACACCTATCGTCTGACGGCGATCAAAGTGCAATTGCCGATTACCCCAATGGCAATGCGCGGTTTATACCACTATATGGCCGATGCGGCGGTGTTTGCTGATTGTTTTACCGGTGTCACCTACCCGGTGGTAAACAATATCGTGATGGAAAAACGCTATTTACAGGTGCGTAAATCATCGGGAGACGAGGTGCTGCTTACCTTCAGCGCGCATTTTGCCGTTGTGCCTTCGATGGAAGAGGGGATGGAGGTAAAAAGCCTGGTCCCGAGCAGTGCGCCATTTCAGATGAAAGGGCAAGACCACTGTAACGAGTAACAATACCAAAGCGACCGGACCGGATAAAAACCGGCCTTCCTGAGAAAGGCCGCTTGCCGTAAAAAGTTATACCATCGCTTTCAGTTTATACAGCCATTCCAGCGCCTGACGCGGCGTTAACGTATCGGGATCCAGCGCTTCCAGTGCTTCGACCGCCGGAGCGGGCTCTTCACTGGTTAACAACGCCAGTTGCGCACCATCCACATGGCTGGCAGAGGCGTGATTGGAAAGTGATTCCAGCTCTTTAAGCTTTTGCCGCGCGCGTTTAATCACCTCTTTGGGCACGCCCGCCAGTGCGGCAACGGCGAGGCCATAGCTCTTGCTGGCGGCCCCCTCCTGAACGCTGTGCATAAACGCGATGGTGTCACCGTGCTCCAGTGCATCCAGATGTACATTCGCAACGCCTTCCATTTTTTCTGGCAAATGGGTTAATTCAAAGTAATGGGTTGCAAACAATGTCATGGCCTTGATGAGCTGCGCCAGATTTTCCGCGCAGGCCCAGGCCAGGGATAAACCATCATAGGTCGATGTGCCACGCCCAATTTCATCCATCAATATCAGGCTGTTGGCAGTGGCATTGTGCAGAATGTTGGCGGTCTCCGTCATCTCCACCATGAAAGTGGAACGCCCAGAGGCGAGATCGTCTGCGGCACCAATGCGTGTGAATATGCGATCAACTGGCCCAATGGTGGCCTTATCAGCAGGTACAAAGCTGCCAATATGGGCCATCAGCACGATCAGCGCGGCCTGACGCATATAGGTACTCTTACCGCCCATGTTCGGGCCGGTAACGATCAGCATACGACGCTGCGGTGTGAGCGACAGCGGGTTGGCAATAAACAGCTCGCTCAACACCTGCTCCACCACCGGATGACGGCCCCCTTCAATTTTTAACCCTGGCTGTTCACTCAGCGTCGGGCACACATAATTCAGCGTATCTGCTCGTTCTGCCAGGTTGGTGAGAACGTCAAGTTCTGCCAACGTGGCGGCACTTTGTTGCAATGCCTCAAGGTGTGGCAACAGTTGGTCAAACAAGTCGTCGTACAGGGCTTTTTCCAGCGCCAGCGCCTTGCCTTTGGAAGTGAGCACTTTATCTTCGTACTCTTTCAATTCAGGAATAATGTAGCGTTCGGCATTCTTCAGCGTTTGGCGGCGTACATAGTGAATCGGCACCAAATGGCTCTGTCCGCGGCTCACTTGAATGTAATAACCGTGCACGCCGTTAAACCCGACTTTGAGGGTATCAAGCCCCAGTTTTTCGCGCTCACGTATCTCCAAACGATCGAGGTAATCGCTGGCACCGTCAGCCAGCGCACGCCATTCATCCAGTTCGGCGTTGTAGCCGCTGGCGATCACACCACCATCGCGCACCAGCACCGGTGGCGCTTCTACCACGGCACGTTCCAACAGAGCGCACAGCTCGTCAAACTGATGAACATGCTGAGAAAGCTGTTGGACATAGTCTTCGGTGCTTTCTGCCAGCAGCGCATGGATGGCCGGATATTGGTGAAATGCATGGCGCATCCGCGCCAGATCGCGCGGTCGGGCGGTACGCAGCGCCAGACGAGCCAAAATACGCTCCAGGTCTCCAATTTGTCGCAATGGCGGCTGGAGGGCTTCCGCCAGTGGCTGCAACGCGCGAATGGTGCTCTGGCGTTGCGTTAGCGCTTGTCTGTCAAGCGTGGGCATATGCAACCAGCGCTTAAGCATACGGCTGCCCATCGGAGTGACGGTGCAATCCAGAATGGCGGCAAGCGTATTTTCGACGCCGCCTGCCAGATTCTGTGTCAGCTCCAGATTACGACGCGTGGAGGCATCCATAATGATGCCGTCTTGCTGGCGTTCCATAGTGATACTGCGGATATGTGGCAGTGAGGTTCGCTGGGTATCTTTGGCATACTGTAGCAGGCAGCCTGCGGCACGCAGCGCCAGTTTTGCCTGTTCAACCCCGAACCCTATCAGGTCGCGTGTGCCAAACTGCATATTGAGCTGCTGCCGCGCGGTTTCCAACTCAAATTCCCACAGCGGACGGCGGCGCAACCCATAGCGATGTTCGATCAAATGAGTGGCACCAAACGATTCCGGATAAAGCAACTCAGCAGGATTGGTGCGTTGCAGCTCTGCCGCCATGGTCTCTTCATCGGCCGGCTCCATAACGCGAAAACGCCCGGAGCTGATATCCAATGTGGCATAGCCAAAGCCACGCCCGTCCTGCCAAATGGCAGCTAAAAGATTGTCCTGCTTTTCCTGCAACAGCGCTTCGTCACTGATCGTCCCTGGGGTAACGATACGTACCACTTTGCGCTCTACGGGGCCTTTGCTGGTCGCTGGATCGCCAATTTGTTCGCAGATGGCGACGGATTCGCCTTGCTGCACCAGTTTTGCCAGGTAGTTTTCAACCGCGTGATGCGGAACGCCTGCCATGGGGATGGGTTCACCGGCTGAAGCACCGCGTTTGGTGAGCGAAATATCCAATAGCTGTGACGCACGTTTGGCATCATCGTAAAACAACTCATAAAAGTCGCCCATACGGTAAAACAGCAAGATGTCAGGATGCTGTGCCTTTAGCCTGAAATACTGCTGCATCATGGGCGTATGGTCGGTGAAATCCTTCTCGATAGGTTCATTCATCTCTGTCTTACTCATTTTTAGCTATTGGGGATTCAATGGACAAGCCACTTATGCTGCAAGCATTTGCTTAAACCAAAAGACCCTGCCAGCAACATTTCTACTCCAGGGCACGGTATATCTTACCACTTCCCCCCGCAGGGATTCACCCACAGAGGTTCGCTATTCCGAACGTTATCAAAGCAGTAGTGGAAAATGTATCTGATTTTGATACCAGCCTCTTCATGCGCGAAGCGTATCGTAAATTTAGGTGGATGATTTGCAAACGATAGGCATGGATACTGATCGGTATGACGATAATGCGACGGATACCCACGATGACTACGATGCCATTTTTCCGTGTGGCAGGTAAAAATTGTTGAATTTGCTACTGCTAAAGTATTGTCAATTTGTTCCGTTATTAAATGTATTAATAACATTTTTGCAGTGTCTATTTTGGTGCAGCCTTGTAAATTAATATGGAAAATTCTTAGTGAATGGTGGAGTTTTCTTATTTTAAATTATTTCTTGAGATTTGGTTTGTTTTAGATCGTTGATTTGTAACTTTTTATATATATCTATTCTTGTGTGTGAGTTTTGTTCTTAGGAAAATTAATCTTTTGTCGTTTAATGTAAATGATAAAAAACTATTGCTATATTTTTCTGTTTGCATAAAATGCCTGCTAATTATTATGCGTTGGCGAAATTATAGAGAGGTAGCAAGTAGGATAATTAGGAAAAATGAACGATGAAAGTAAATACTACAAAAATATTTAATGGGCTGAGTTGTGTAAGTTGTCAGTTTCGGTGTGAATTATTACCTTTTCCATCTTTAAGAACCATTAATTGCATTAAAGAGCAGTTCTGTGTATGGCCTGAAAGTAACTATTACCTCAGCATCGGATTGGTTGATGTTGTTGCGAATAGTAAATACAACTATATGGGCGGCGGGTTTGTCTTTGTTGACTTCTCATTGGCGAACATAAAAATTTTCACCAATGCTCGTTGGCTGGATTACCTTACGCGTTCTGGGTTGCGTTTGATCCTTGTTTCTGACAAATTAATGGAGCCTCTGGCTGCCTACTGGAAGCAACGGGATGACAGAGTTTTTTCAGTGTTGTACACCAGTGATGGTTATGAAAATATCTTGAAGTCTATAGATAAAATCTATTTAAGAAAGATGAATACAATGAGAGTACGTGGGCGAATGACAGAAAAGGAAGTGTCTGTCTTATTCCTGGTACTTGACGGGTGTTCTTTGAAAGAAATCGCTGGAGAACTGCAAATAGGCAGTAAAAGACTATATAACATAAAATACGCAATTGAAAAAAATTGGGTGTTAAGTTGTTTCATGTTTTTCAATTTTAAAATCTAATTTTTCTGTTTGGTGTTTTATTTCATAATCAAAATTATGTTTATGAAAGAGATATCGTGGAGAGAGTTTTCTGCACGTGTAAAAAACATCAATTTAATCTTGGGGAATCATTACATCTCAGTGATGATGTTGTATATACTTTCGTTGTGTTTTAAAGAAATTGAGTTGGGCGCTTTAAATTGATATTGCCAGTAATTATGATGATCTGGTGCGGTTTATTTTGCCATGAAAAAAACAATATCTTATTTTTAAAATCCCTTTTGGAATGAAGCTTTTTTAGATGCTTTATCATTAAGGAGTTGATGCTATTGAGATGTTTTTTTAGTTAATGAGGTTTTACCTTTTATAAAATGCAGTAAGTTTTATTTTTTCTCTCTATTAAACATAAGCAGTAATAATCTTAAGGATGTAAGAATGAAAAAAAGTATTATGATGCTCGCGTTGGCTGCGGCAGTTGTCAATATAGGTGCTGCGCAAGCTGCTGATGTAACCGCCCAGGCGATGGCGACATGGTCAGCGACGGCTAAAAAAGACACCACTAGCAAGCTGGTTGTCACGCCGCTCGGCAGTCTCGCATTTCAATATGCCGAGGGTGTGAACGGCTTTAACTCTCAAAAAGGGCTGTTTGATGTGGCGGTTGAAGGCGACACCAGCGCAACCTCTTTCAAACTGACGTCTCGCCTGGTCAGCAATACGTTGACGCAATTAGATTCATCCGGCTCCACGCTGAATGTTGGCGTCGATTATAACGGCACTGCCATTGAAAAAATGGCTGATACCGTGCTGATCGATACCGCTAACGGTGTTCTCGGTGGAAACCTGAGCGCATTGTCCAACGGTTATAACCAGACCGGTCGCACCACGGCTCAAGATGCATTTACCTTTGCCATTATTAGCGGCACCAGTGATGGCACCACGCCAGTGGCTGATTACAGCCAGTTGCCGGAAGGAATCTGGAGCGGTGATGTTAGCGTTCAGTTCGATGCGACCTGGACCAGCTAAGCTCACTCTGCAAAAAAAAGCGGGGTAACCCGCCTTTTTTCAATATGTAATACGGAAGAATCATGAAACCTATTATTTTCATAATGAGTTTATTCTTAGTGAATATTGCGCCCGCGTTAGCATTAGATGTGGGGGATGTTACTGCCTTTATTCACAGCGATAGTACCACGCTTAGCAAAGAAATTAAAAATACCACTAATGATGGTCGACTGGTGAATGTCAAAGTGGAAAGATTATCTTCCCCGCTTAAAGATGGCATCATTATTCCAATGGAAAAGAAAGATGAGTTGTTACTCACTTCTGCCAGCGCAAAATAGTGACGTTGTCCGCTTTTTCTATCAGGGATTCAATGATGATAAAGAACGTTATTATCGGATTGTCTGGTTTGATCAGGCGCTGAGCGATGCGCAGAGCGGGTCGTCAAATAAAAGTGCTGTTGTGACTGCCTCAGCACGAATTGGTACGATCCTGGTGGTGGCGCCAAGAAAAGTGACCTTTGGCTACCAGTATGCCAATGGAAAAATAACCAATACCGGAAATGCAACGTTACGCGTGATTGCCTACGGTCCTTGCTTAAAACCGGTTGATGGCAAAGAGTGCAACGAAAATTATTACCTTATGCCGGGAAAATCACGTGTTTTTTCTCGCGTCAATACTGAGGATAAAAAAGGCCGAGTTGCCATGTGGCAGGCTGAAAAATTCGTTTCCGTTAAATGAGCAACAAACCTGACAGAATTAATGCTATGTACAAATTGCAAATAAATATCGAAATCAAAAAAATTGTAATATCTATAATGGTGTTATTTTCTGTTGCGTTTGACGTAGCGGCGACGCAGAAAACCGTTCAACAAATTGGCGGTGTCATGATACCCCAAGCTTTCCGCAATGCATTGCAAGATGGAATGAGTATACCGTTATTTATTCATCTGGATGGCAGTGCCGAATCACAAAACGATCAACGTATCGGTAATGCGGTTATCTGGTTGGACTATGGTAATGTGAAAGTCAAATTGGTACATCTCGAGGAAAAAGATGACACCGCTACGGTGAATGAAAAAACACGCAATGCATTAGCATCTCTAACCGATGCACCCTTTAATGAGAATCTGGAAATAAACGTTGTTGATGATGCCTGGCTGAAATTCAACTTGAAGCAATTGATTTTGAAACTGGTGGTTCGACAAGAAGCACTCGGGACGTTATTCCGCCCGCGTAGCGAAGATATTGGTAATGCCAGCGTCGATGCGCTCAGTAGCACCCTGAATTACAACCTGGGGGTGTACAACAACCAGATGCGTAACGGTGGCGATAATACCTCAAGTTATCTTTCGCTGAATAATGTCACGGCATTGCGTGAACATCATATGGTGCTCGACTGCGCTTTTTATGGCATGGGCTCCAGCCAGCGAGACAGCACGATGTATAAAACGATGTATGAGCGAGATTTTGGTGGGTATCGCTTTGCCGCCGGGATGCTTGATACCTGGAACCTCCAGTCATTAGGGCCGATGACCGCGCTCTCTTCTGGTAAGATTTACTGTGCATCCTGGGGAAATGCAGCAAGTTCGACGGTGTTCGACAATTCGCAGTCGGCTACGTCGATTGTTGTATTCATGTCTGCGGCGGGAGAGGTGCATATTTCGCGCGAAGGCCGTCTGCTCAGTGTTCAGAACTTTGGAATGGGCAGCCATGAAGTGGATACACGTGGGTTGCCATACGGTATTTACGATGTGGATGTTGCCGTTGTCGTCAATGGCCGAATGATCAGCCGGTGTGTCGAGCGCGTGAATAAGTTGTTCACGCGGGGTCGAGCGGCAGGCGCGCCATTGGGTTGGCAAATGTGGGGCTGCAGTATGCATATGGAGCGCTGATACGAGAGCGGTAAAAAAACCAAGCCAGCAAAAGATACCTATCTGCTCGGGGGATCATTGTCGGGGTCTGCTGGACTGACCAACTGGTCTGCCACCGGGTATGGCTACGACAGTGCGATGATTGGTGAAGGTCGAGTGTCTGTACCGATAACGGAATCGATCGGTGCCAACGTACAACAAATGGTGGCCAATGACAGCTCTGTGAGCAGCATTGGTAACGTTACCGCTGCGCTGCCCGGTGGATTCAGTTCCTTATGGGTCAATATCGAAAAAGCCTCGATTGGCGATGATTTGCGCCGTAACGATGCTGATAACCGCGCAATTGGCGGCACGCTCAATATGAATGTGCTGTGGTCTAAATTGGGCGTACTGAACGTTAGCTATAACAACGACAGGCATAATAACAGTAATTATTACAACGTGGATTACAGCCAGATGTTATACAGCGGTACGCGGGGAACTTTGGGGTTGCGTATGGGGATCCAGCGTTATCAAAATGGCTATAGTATAGTAATGGGTATAGCAGCAACGGCAGCAGTAATGGCTACAGCGGCAGCAGCAGTAATACGGGCCGATATATTGCGCTGGATTTCTCTATGCCGTTGGGAAATTGGTTTAGCGCCGGTACCACGCATCAGAACGGCTATACCATGGCGAATCTGTCGGCTCGCAAGCAGTTTAATGAAGGGGCGATCCGTACCTTGGGTGCCAATGTGTCCAGAGCAATATCGGGCGACACTGGGGATGACAAATCAATGAGTGGCGGTGCCTACACGCAGTTTGATACCAAATATTCTGCGGGGACGCTGAATGTGAACAGCAGCGCCGATGGCTATGTGAATACCAACCTGACGGCGAAGGGCAGCGTCGGTATTCAGGGTAATCAACTGGCGGCAAGCGGACGCACCGATGGGAACGCGGGCACTATCTTCAAAACAGATGTGGCTGATGATGGCAAGCTGAGTGCGAAAGTGAACGGAAGAACCTTCCAATTGGACGGTAAACGCAATTATTTGCCGCTTTCTCTTTATAGTCGCTACGAAATTGAGATTCAGAACAGTAAGGACGCTGTTGATAGCTACGACATCGTGACCGGCCGCAAACGTCAATTGACACTTTATCCCGGCAACGTGGCTGTTATTGAACCAGAAATAAAACAGCGAGTGACGGTATTCGGTCGCATTCGCGCTGAGGATGGCTCGTTGTTAGCGAATGCACGGATTAATAACCATATCGGCCCTACCAGTACGGATGAGAACGGCGAATTTGTTATTGATGTTGATAAAAAATATCCGGTTATCGACTACGGCTATGGCAATAACCAGCGCTGTGAAGCGGAACTCGATTTGAGCAAGGCTCGAGGTGCCGTATGGGTTGGTGATGTGGTTTGTATCGGGTTGAGTAGCTATGCCAGTAATTTGTCATCTGGAGAATATCATGAAGGGTAATGGATGGGCCTTACTCAGTGCTTGCAGTGCGCTGATCGTCATTGTTTCAGCAAACGCTGCCGTGACAAAAACCAACTGGCCTGATGCGCCCGCGATGTCCTATGTTTTTGTGGAAAACAACGCGGATGACAACTTTTTGTGACTCCTGCTGGTGCACTGGATCCTCGGATAACCGGGGCAAACCGCTGGATCGGGTTGAAATCTATCGGGGCGGGCGGTTATGTGCAACAGAGCCTCGGCTATATCGACAATGGTTATAATACGGGGTTATACGCTAACTGGAAATTTGATATGTGGCTGGATAACCCACCGGTATCCAATCCGTTGCAGGGGTTGCGTTGTATCAGTTGGTACAATGGTTGTAACTTGAATACCAGCCTGATTTTACCGCAAACCACCGATACCAAAGGTTTTTACGGTGTAACCGTACCGAGCGGCGATCAAAAATGGATGCACGGTATGATGTCGGATTCATTTTATCACTATTTACAGCAGGTGCCTGTGGGTGGCAGTTTCACGACGACCATTAATTCCTGCATGACGTCAGTGTCTTATGATGCAAATACGGGCGCACGTTGTAAAGATCAGGCTTCAGGGTATTGGTATACACGTAACGTGACACATACCAAAGGCGCACATCTGAAACTGATTAATACCAATGCGCTGGCAGAAGTGTTTATTAACAGTGATGGTCGGCCAACGTTGGGTGAGGGAAATTCTCAATGCAGAATTCAGACCATTGGTACTTTAACTGGCGTTAGCTGCAAAATGGTTAGTTATACGTTAGCCAATAATGGGGTGAGTAATGAGTCAATTCATGTTTTTCCGTCGATAAATAATGCCGCGCTTTCCGCCGGGGTTACATTATATGATATGCAGTTGAGCCTTGATGGGAACACATGGCGGCCAGTGAGTGGGATAAGTTATTACTTTACGTTTAACCAAATGAAATCCTCAGATTCCATTTATGTTTTCTTCTCCAGTAATCTGTTTAAAAAGATGGTTTCTTTGGGTATCAGTGATTTGTTTAATTTCAGATTTTACAATACGACGTCGCCAGAATCTGGCTGGTATGAATTTTCAACGTCAAACCGGCTGATTATCAAGCCTCGGGATTTTAGTATCAGTATTATTTCTGATGATTATGACTTCGCGTCGTCTAAAGAAGAAAATGTTGCTACGGAGAGTCCCGCGCTGGACTTTGGCTACATTGTTACGACCAGCGGAAAAACGGCGGCTGATGAGGTGTTGATTAAAGTTAACGGACCCACGCGTTCGATTGCAGGTCGAGCCTATTGTATTTTCTCTTCACCGGACGGCGTGGCACAGGTGCCGTTTCCAGCATCGTTGGCGTTTACCTCCAGGTCGGGGAATATGACATCCTATGATGTAGGATGTGACGGCAATTGGCGTGACATGACCGATGCCTTATGGCTCAGCACGCCGTGGAGCGATGGCTAGGGGGATGTTGGTTTGCTGAATAAATCAACAGTGAGGTTTTCGATCCCGATGAATAACCCGATCTCGCAGAGAACGGTAAATAATGAAGGGTGGTTTGGCGAGGTGAGTGCCTCTGGAGAAATTCATGTGCAAGCAACCTGGCGTAACATTAATTAGATCTCTTTGTGTGCTTGCTGCTCTGGCTTTTTTTTACAGCCCGCACGCTGCATATGCCATTTACATTGGTAACCTGACCTTTTCGTTGCCACAGGACGGCAGCTTTATGGCAAAGCGGGTGTTGAATAACAATGATTCGGCTAGGGTTTATACCGTATCCGTCATAGGCATCGACAAGCCCGGTGAAAAGGAGGTCCGTACGCGCCCGGCGGATGGGGAAGTGCTTTATTCGCCGAAAACGCTGACGTTGCAAAAGGGAGAGGGGGATTATTTTAAATTCTTCTATAACGGCCCTCATGATGATAAAGAGCGATATTATCGGATCTCATTTCGTGAGATTCCGGCTAAAGCGCTTAACGCCTCGATACATTCGGGATCGTCCATTACGCTGGAACCGATCGTGGTTATTGATGCCATTTTTGTTGTTCGACCGAAGAAAATAAATTTTAAATGGGCTTTTGACAAAGCCACTGGGGTATTGAAAAACGAGGGGAATACCTTCTTCAAGTTTATTGTCAAACCTGACTGTGAAGCGACGGAAGATGAAGGGCGTACTTTCTATTTACGACCGGGGGACGTACTGCGCGATGCGTATTTAAAGCAAAACGGAAGCAAGTTTATTATCTATAACGATAAATTCATTAATATCTCCGAAGATTGTCGTTGATGTTTTGGCGATTAATAGAGGGTATACCGTAAATGGTGGTATACCCGTCATACTTCAAGTTGCAGGTGCGTTGGCTGCGTTCACTCACCCGAATCACTTACTTGAGTAAGCTCATCGGGATTCCTTCACTAGCCGCGTTACGAGACTCATAAATGAGTCTCGCCCTCAAGGGCCAGCGCAAGCACTGTTCAAAACGTTAACGTTTTGTCCTGCAACTCGAATTATTTAGGGTATATACCCTTTTTGCGCATTATTTGTTCTGCTGGGGATCCTCGTCAGACAAAACAATAAGCGGCTCGATATCACTTTCCTTTTTGATCACCAGCGTATCATCGCCACGCAAGCACGCGCCACCATAGCTACCGCCGATGGTGAAGGTACAAACCTGAAGATACTTCCTATCTACCTTCGGCAGGCACCAGAGCTGTTGATAGATGTTTTTCCGGTCAACAAACTGGCCGTGGGTCTGGTCCAGCACTTCTTCATGCCGGTTGATCAGATCAATGTTGTTGCCACAGCGGCCCGATATCGGTTTTACCGCATATCCCGTTTGCGCCAATTCCTCATTCACCACAAAGTCGGTATCGAGTAAATAGCGATGGTGGGGAAACAGCGACCACAATACGGGCAGTATGCCTTGTTTCCGGGGATCATGGTCCACAGCGGTTCAAACACGCGCACTTCGGGGCGCAGCAGCACGTCAATAAGGCGCACCTCATTTTGCGGATGGCCGGTACGAATTGGCTACGCGGCATATTCGGTATCGCTGACTTCACGAAGCTGCTCAACCACGGTTTCCCATGCCCAGGTTTTCCACACACAGTTAACCGGGCGATGTTCGCTATCAATCAGTTGCCCGGCGCTATCCCAGCCTAAGTCATTCAGTCCGTAGAGGATTTTGCTGTCAAAGCCTGCCTGTGTCAGTGCACGTAGCATAAACTGCGCGTGATAGCTTTCTTCCACATCTTTGTCCTGCATGATGTGGACAAAGGGAGCGGCGTGGCTGTGCTGCCAGGCACCCGCCAATTCGTCAAGCAAGGCTTCCGACGGGTTATATCCTGCGGTGATATTGCCCTGCTTCATCCATTGTTCAAGAATCAGCCCGCCTTCTGTATGGCATGATGCTGAATCTGCATTGTATTCATAGACTTTCAGTCCACGTTCATCCATACAAAAATCGAGCCGCCCTGTGATCATATGGTGACGCCGGCGTTGCCAGGAAAGCCGCAACCGTGGCCACAGGATTCTGGGAATATCAAACAGTGCTAACAGATCGTCATCTTTCAAGACCTTATCTGTTGCATGCAGATACATCAAATGCAGTTCATTGGTGGCCTTGATCAGTTCCTGCTCAGCACGTTCCGTCATGGTGAAGTAACGGCAGGGATCGGCATTAATGCGGTGGCCGTTTGCCTGTGCATAGGCATTCTGTAACGGATCGGCCTCATTGAGCCATTTGCCGTCGAACTGCCCTTTATTTTCCAACCGCCCGCTACCGAGCGCCAATGCTGCCGGAGGAACAGTTGGCTGCGGTAGACTGTGCTCCGTGTTGCTGGTCTGAATCATCCAACCCAGGATGGTGGTGTCGCTAAAGGTATCTTTGAGGGTGTAGTGGCCTTCACGCACTTCCAGCGTTAATTCCCGTGTTCACTGCTGACCGGGAGGGAGTGGCGTGTGGTGAACGTTTTGTTCGGCAATCCTGACCTTATTACCCAGCAGTTGGGTAATCACTGCGACGTGGCTCGTGTGTTTGAACTCGCCGCCTTTCTGCAAGATAAGCAAGGCCCCGGCGACGGGAGGACGCAGGGAGCCATTAGCAAAGGCTTGAAGTGGCAGCAGATTGTCGTTAACCACTTGGCGCAGGAAGCGTAAGGAGAAGATTTCATAGGCCATCCCAACATCCGTAAAGACCGAGCTATAGTTCAGGAACAAAAAACGGAGGGCAAACTCAACGCACTGCCATTTATGCCTCATATATTCGTTGCCAATATAGCTGCGGAAACTGGCATCTCGGTGATCGTGTTCTGGAGGTAACGTACTGTAATTTTAAGAATAAATTGCTACGCCGCCGGGCGCATATCCCAATAGCGTGCCAAAGAGGGCATCGCTACCTGTTGACGCTGTACTCATTAGTCAGACCTCAGATGTATGCCTCTCTGGCCGTTGCAGTTGAAATCCCTCTTTGCCCTTCAGCCAAAGGAGCGTTTCAGACAGATGTGGCTCCATGATAGCACCAATCATTCCTGCCAAGAGCAAATGCTGTTTACCCAGTATGTAACCTGATAATGCTGAGATAGTCAGAAGGTAAAAGATAAATGCGCGAAAAAATATTGAAATAATTTTCATTTTCTTTATTTTATTTGAGTAGGTTTTTGGTTTGTGCGCTTTTTTCTATTTTTTTAAATAGATGTATCGAAATTAGGAAGAGCTTTCATGGGGTTATATGTTCCAATATATCATGTTGATGTGGTGTTAATTTGTTTGTCTCGGCTTTTGGCGTAACCTACCTTTTCGTATTCTGGTCGACATTAATTGGTTTTTGAAATTTCTAGTGATGAATAAATAGACTTTCATAGCAGATGGCCATGTTCTTATTTCTTGATTGTTGTAATTCGTTTTTTCTTTTTTCACGGTGAATAAAATATGAGTATTACTCTCGAGAGGAAAATGACACTCTGTCAGAAATTTTTTGCCTGGGTAAATATAGGCATTCAGGTCTGCTTTCCACTTATTGGTACATTTTCCATGCCACGGGTATTCGCTGAGCCAGCACCCGCTGTCGTGTCTGCTGACGCTGAAGAACACACTCTGGCGGAATGGACTTCCCGGGACGGGGGATGGTTAAGTGACCGCCATCGAGCCGATTCTTCTGACATGGCGCGTGGTGTTGCGGCGAAACAGGCCAACCAGGCGATTACGCAATGGTTAAGCCCCTATGCTTCTGTCCGCGCACAGTTAGGCATGGATCGGGGATTTTCGCTGAAACGTTCTCAATTTGATGTGCTATATCCGTTGCAGGAACAGAAAGACCAGCTGATTTTTATGCAGACAAGTTTACATAATAATGATGAATACCTTCAGACGAATGTGGGACTTGGCGTGCGTTATAGCTCAAACAATTATCTTCTTGGGGGGAACGCCTTTCTTGATTATGACCTGTCTCAGTCACATGCTCGCATCGGTTTTGGCTTGGAATATTGGCGTGATTTTTTAAAATTTGGTTTCAACAGTTATTTACGCATGACTGGCTGGAAACAATCACCAGATGTTGTTGATTATCTGGCGCGCCCCGCGAATGGCTGGGATATTCGCGCCGAGGGGTATTTTCCAGATTGGCCGCAGCTTGGCGGCAAGCTGGTCTATGAACAATATTATGGTAATGAGGTTGCTCTGTTTGGTAAAGATGATCGTCAACGCAACCCTTATGCTGTCACGATAGGGACAAGCTATACGCCATTCCCGCTCTTGACCCTGAACGCCGAACAGCGTCAGGGAAAATCAGGAGAGAGCGAGATGCGATGGGGCATGGAACTCAATTATCGTTTTCATGAACCTTGGCATCAGCAGATCGATCCTGGTCAGGTGACCGCTCTGCGTCGTATCGCTGGCAGCCGGTTTGATTTCGTCGATCGTAATAATCAGATTGTCCTGGAGTATCGTAAAACCCACCTGCTTCATCTGTTTACCCCGTCTTTACTGATGGGATATGGCGGTGAACAGAAAACGTTTCCCATTTCGGTCAACAGCAAATATGCCCTGGTGCGCATTGACTGGTATGCATCTGCATTACTGGCTCAAGGCGGGAAAATTATCAGAGAGAGCAGCGATCGTTTCAGTATCCAACTGCCGCCTTATCGCCCACAGGGGGACAACACCTACAGCATGAGTGCGGTTGCGGTGGATACGCAAGGTAAAAGGTAATATGTCGCGCAGTACGACGACGCAGGTGACGGTATTACAAGCGGAATAAACAGCAGCCTTGAGCCAGAAAATGTCTCGCTCCCTGCCAATGGTAAAGCGCAGCAGCGTTTAACGCTTAAGGTGAGAGATCTGCATGGAAATCCCGTTGATCTGGATCCCAATGAGATTCGCATTACGTCAAAAAGGACGAAACGCAGTGCGAATGCCTCGGTTGTTTCTGCATTTGAGCGCCAGTCTGCGGGAGAATATGCCGCAACGTTAACGGCTGGCACACAGCCCACCATGTTTACCATTGCTCCTTCCGCGCGTGACATCACGCTGGCGACAACGCATGTCACGTTGACAGTGGATGCCTCAAGTGCCGTCATTAGCAGTTTGGTTGTGGAAACGAATAATGCCGTGGCCAACGGTAAAGCGACCAATGGGGTTACCGTTACCGTCACTGATGCCAGTGGACACCGGGTTCCCGATGTGCAGATACAGTTACGGGTTGATAATGACGCGGTGATCAGTGCGACCGCGTTCACTGATGTACAAGGCGAAGCTAAGGTATCACTGACCAGTGTCCGCGCAGGCAACACCACGGTGACCGCGAATATCAAGGGTTCATCCGCGCATCAGGTTACACTGGTATTCTAGCCTGAGCACCAAACGGCTAACGTGATTGAACTCTTACCCTCCGCGGCACCTTACCTTGCGGATGGGCAATCACCGGTGCACTATCGCGCGCTGATCAAGGATGCTCAAGGTAACCCGGTACCGGGTGTCAGGGTGAACTGGTCTTCCGATCGTGATGCTAGCGTGGTCAGGTTTAGCGACGTGCAAAGCTTTTCTAATAACGAAGGTATTGCCGTGACCTCGATAACAAGTAGCCAGGCGTTTGGTGTTACTGTTATCGCATTAAGCCCACATTCAACGCGCACGGCAGAGACGATAACCTTCACCAATGGGGCCTTATCGGAAGCGAATTCCTTGTTACGGGTTTACCCCACCACGGTGGTAGCAGGAAAAGAAAAGGCTGCCTTGCTGCTGGTATTGCGTGATAAGAAAGGTAATCCGCTCACCGGGCAGAGCGTCGTTGCTGTTAGCGACAAATCCAACGTACTGTTTGGTGAAACGAAAGAGCTCGCGGAAGGTAGCTATCGCATCGAGGTAAGTTCGACACACGCACAAGAGGTGTTACTTTCCGTGCGCGTCAATGATGTTCCACTCAGTCTTACGCAACCCTTAGTGGTGACCGGCGATGGCAGCCAAGGGAGTATCGACGCAGTGAGTGTCAACAGGACGCAGGTGACTGCTGGCGATCCCCTTGGCATTACTTACAGCGCAACCATTGTCGATGGCAATGGTAATCCGCTACCGGGCATGATGGTTTTTTGGCAGCTGGAGGGCAATGTCAACGCGGGAGAGCGGATAATGAGTACAGACGCCAACGGGGTTGCTCATATCACCCTAAAAGGTCAGACGGCGGGTATTTTGCGCATGACGGCGTATCTGAACGATAAGAACCAAAAAAGGGCACCCGATGTCACGATTGATCCCGCAGCTGTTGACCAACAGGCTTCTCGATTCCACGCGGATAAAATGGAGATTGGTTCAGACGGTAAAGACGCCACATTGCTGAACGTCATGTTGCGGGATACTTATGGTAATGCGATTTCGGGTAAAACGGTGGTGTTTCATGGTGCCGCGTCGCTTTCTGGGTTCGCTATTACGCCAGTGCACGATAACAACGATGGCTCCTATCAGGCCAGAGCGACATCCATGGAAAAGGGGCGAGTATCTCTGACTGCGAGCGTTGAAGGAAAAACTATCGGCAGCGCTGTAGCTATCTCGGTAGGGGCAGTGCCGGATTTGCGGTTCGACAATGTCCTTCAGAAAGTGACGTATACGCACCAATTTCGCCACTCTCAAGCGGTAAAAGGAGCACCTGCGACGCTGCAACAAATGTGGTCAAGTTCCGATCCTGACATTGCATCGGTTGCCAGGGGAACAGGGCAAATAACGCTGCGTAAAGCGGGAAGTGTGACCATCACGGTGCAGACTGCGGGGAATGCGCAATATCATCCCGCCAGTGCAAGCTATCAGCTTCAGATTGCGAAGGCTTCGCCTGGGTTAAGTGTCAACACTCAACAGATTACGGCTGTCTGGGGGGAGGGGAAGACCTATTCAGTTGAAGGCCATTTCACGAACCCGGATGTTGGTGCATTGCTACCGTTAACCTATCAGAGCGATCGCGAAAACGTGGTTAGGGTAACGGATAGCGGTGAGCTACGTCCAATCGCGCCAGGCAATGCCATGATCTCTCTTCGTACGCAGGAAACCGAGCAGTTTCTCTCTGAGTCGGTGAACGTTTCATTCGTGTTAAACAAGGGAAGTGTGCCCGTTCGTTTTGCATCAGATTTAGTAACGACGACGGATCTCAGCGTATTCACGCTACAGGAACCGGTGAATCTACCCGTAGATGCCATCGTTGAGTGGAGTTCGAGCGATCAGGATGTCATAGTTATCACGCCTGAAGGGCAGATCTCAGGACCTTTAAAAAAAGGCAAAACTCGACTTCGGCTTACGATTAAGGAAAATGCGTTTTATACCACGAGCACCGGTGCTTACGATGTGCTGGTGTTTACCACGCCTAAGCCCAGCATAACGGGGGTAAAATATGGCAACAATGGCTACCTTGTTGAGTCAGGCCATATATGGTCCCCGGTTTTCACAGTGGATAAACTGCGCGTCATCTGGTCGGTTAACAGCAGCACGCCTTATGATGCCCCGCGCTATGTCGAGGTGACTTTACGCGATGAATCGGGGAGCACACTCGATCATCAACGTATCGATTCATCGACTGGTAGCGTCGAAACCGCTTTTAGCCCGCAGGAATACTATATCGGTAAACGTGTACACGTGGAGATGGTTGCTTACGGCCACGACACATTGCAAGGGACAGCATCCACTTCTGAGGTAAGTGTCAACCCGACCAAACCGACGGATATATTCTGCTGCTACTGGGATACCTCTCATCATTTGTGCAGAATTATCACCAGCACAGGAGAATATGATGATGGTTGCCAAAGGAGCTATTTTGGCAGAATGCACCATGTGCTTGTGCAACCCAAAACGCTTTTTTACTTGCCAGTACAAAAGAGGCTGATGGCTCCGTTGACCATTGTTCACAAGATTGTCGAGGGGCAAGGTGATACGCGTAATGTTAATTATCCCGCTTATCCAAGCATATTCTCGAGTGCTAGTGTGGGCTATCAAGAGAAATCACATCGCTTTGCAATTAAGAAAGAGTGCTGGGTCAACCATTCCGGCTCTGGCATTTTGCAAACGCGTATGACCTTTACCGGGGTATCGGAAGTCATCAACCAACCTTTCCAGTGGCACGGATAAGGTCCGATTGCGCCCGGAGAGATATACCTGGGCGCACCCCTTATTATCTACAGTTGCGAGGGTAAGGAAGCTTTGCAAGAATCGTTTTTTGCAATATTAACCCTGCCCGGAAGATTATAGTGCTATATCATAAATGAATCATATCTTGAAAAGGGGGGGAGATATCAATGTCTAACCAACACAACAAGACAGCTTTCATATTAAAATCATGTTTTGTTATTTTTATTGGCTTGGTAAAGTATTTTCAATATAGCCAGTGTTATGCTCAAAGCCAAATAACATATGCTGGCGGCCAAGTGTGATAGCCGATCTTGGGAATTATTATTGTATATATATCTACGTATTTTCTCTGATGACTTATCTCTAAAAGATCTGCCATGGTAGTCGAATAACGGAAAATAGATTAGTCCGTATTGATATTGGAACCATTTTATTTAATGATTGCGCATGGAATTCGTGAAGGCGTTATGGTGTGATTGTCTTTTACTGACATATCATTTTCTCTGCTTAAATATGTTTAAAATCATGCTATTCCATACTTTTCTATGTGAAGGGGATCACCAGTGGAATGACGATTTTATATCTGGTTTTGGCTCATTTTTTCTTTTTGCAGCCTATTTGAAACAATAGTTACACTTGGTTATTAAATGCCTTTTTTTATGTTGATATGATTTGTCTTATCGATTGGATGCAATGTTATTAATAGTTTTAAACAGTTTTTAATTCCTCTCATTTACAATGATCATGTATGCATTGCATTAAGAAAAAACAATGCATTAATGAAAAACAATGTATTAAAAATAAAAACATCGTTTTTATTATTTCCACTTCACGTTTTTATAAAATATTTTCGCTGCTGCATGAAACAATTAAGGTGCGTTTTTATTGTCGATTATCATAAGGATGGATGATGAGTATCTTGGTGGCAGAAATTTAAGGAGGAGAGATAATTACTGCCACTATGGTTTGTAGTGAGAATTCCCTGATGGTGGATTCCTTTGTTAGATAAAATATCAGGCGGATATGCAAATGAACATTAGCTTAATGAATGATGGCAATATCTACTTTCTTGGCTTCATTTTTAGCCCCAAGCTCAGGACATTAAGCTGTGGTGACACCTTATATCAATTGAGGAAAAAGGAGTCCGATGTGTTGGCTTTGCTTTGCGAAAGATATCCTCATCCCGTATCACAGGGTGATTTTCTGTCATGTGTGTGGGAAGGGGGATACGTAACATCGCAAAGCATTGCGCAGGTGATCCGCGCACTGCGGCGTAATTTGCAGGATAAAGATAAGCAAATCATCGTGACTATCCCTAAGTTGGGATACCGTTTTGGGGTGACTCCTTCTTTTGATGAGCCTCAGACTGGTGTGGTAGAAGATGCTTTTAGCGCCCACCCAGAAGTCGAAACACTCTATACGGCACAGTACGACACGTCGTGTGGGCAGTTTGTTTATGACAGAACCTCGCTGGTCAATCTGACGTCCATTCCTGTCAATTCATTGGCGATTTCTCCTTGTGTCAGGCCAAAGAAAAAAAATATGCGTCTCAGGAATGTCGTGCTGGTTGTCGTATTTATCATTACGGCTTATCTGTATGGTATTTAACGAAAAATTCGATGACCTCCGTGCATTCGGTTGTCATTGACCATGATGGTGAAGTTCAGTCGTCGGAATGGACGAATCAACGCTAAACACGCGCTCCTTGCCACCTTGTAAAGGTGGCGTTGGTCACTCTCAGATCATGTCTAAAGCAACGCCATGATTATTTTAAAATTTTTCTAGAACTGTATTCTCCTCATCCGTAGGGAAAAATATTTCATTTATCATCGTCGTGTATAAAATATTAGTCCCTGTAAGTTGCATGGCCTTTTTGCTGAGGATTGTATTTGCGTATTCCGCATGCGCGGGGTCTTCGCGCATCTTTGCATTAGCGACATTCACTACTTTACTCAGCGCTGCTAACGTTAATGGCTAATTTGGCGCAAGGGCTTTCAGCTTTTCAAGTATGCTTTGTAAATTGTCCTCTGGATGATTAACAGTAAGGTAGCGCAAAACCAGTGCGTCGAAGTCATCAGTGCCTGAACTGGGGACATGCTTTGATACGGTATTCGTTCCTTCAAGATGCGTGGGAGATATCATTAATCTTCATCCTTAGTCGTGTATGTAGTGGTTGATATACACCCGTCATACTCCAAGTTGCAGATGAGCTAGCTGTGTTCGTTATTCGGCTCATCGCTGGGTCTCACCGTTAACGAGGTGGCTGCAAGCAGCGCTCAAATCTGCTCCCGGCAGATTTGTCACTCGAATCACTTACCAGCGCAAGTGTTGTTCAAAACGTAAACGTTTTGTCCTGCAACTCGAATTATTTAGGGTATTGCCTGTTGCAGTATTTCTATAATCTCTTGCAGTGTCGCTGGTGTTAATGCATTCAGTTGCTGCGTGAATGTCTGCGTTTCGTTGTCAGCCTGTGTCATCCATTGTTGGCAAAGTGTTTCAGCAGGAAAGCGTAATGTGATCTTCATGCGTGGTTAAACACGTCAAATGCGGCGATACGTCAGGTACAGCCACACCATCGGGTAAGATAAGCGTCATTGCCTCGCTATGGCGGCAATGCGCGTTTAACTGTGTAACTACGTATTCAACGACGATCGGATCGTGTAGTGTTTGAGCCAGCGCCTTCTGCAAGTGGTTGCTTTGCTCTGTCCAGCGTTTATGCTGTAGCGTTTCATCGTCGTTCAGCATGGAAAGCACTGTGGTGAAGAACAGCTTGAAACCTGTGGAAAATCCTTCCTTCTCTTTCTGTTTTTTTATCTCGTCGTCTGCCCACTTTTGTTCATCATGAATCTCATGGCAGCGGCGTAACGTATGCTCAATGGCATTTTGGGAACGGCATTGTTATTTACGGTTTTTAGCCGTAATGAGTACTGAATCGCGGCACTCTTCAGGCAGTTCTGCCAGGGAAATTGTTCGCATAATGCGTGGCCATATTGAATAAGTTGATATGATCGGGTGTACGTGGCGCGTTCATTTTGGTGAGTTCAATGTCGGTGGGGAACAACAGCATAAATCGTTGTTGTAGAACCTGTGGAATCGGATCACAGTGATTTAATATGAACCTCACCCCGCAAGCCTGTGTCGTATACCCTCCTTGCATTAGCAGGCTGGGGTCGACATGGTGGATCAGTGGCAATGCAATAAAACTCAGCAATAGTGAATCGGAAAATAGCGCCTGGTTGAGATCTGACATAGATGATTTGAGAAGATAACCACCTAATAAATGAGCAATATCCGGCATGTGATCCCACGGCTTTATCATGACTGCCGCCGACGTATATGCTGCATCCCTGGTTTCAGAGGGGGCGGTAAGCTGGTAGCGCCGATAAAGCCAGTAATTCAGTAATGGTTCACTGGCACGCTCTTTTGTGCGCCAAGCCTCAGGTAAATTAGAGAGGTGGGCGTAAGCGACTGGATGGTACAAAATACGAAAGAGCTGCTCATGGCAGATATTCATGCCGGTGGCTCCTTATCATGTGTCATTGCTGTTACCGCACCATGGGGGGATGAACGGCGCATCATCTTTGCGATGAAATATATTCCTGCCATCAGCACGCTAAGTAGAACGAGTATCAGCGCACCTTGCCAAACCGTGAACTCGACAGAACGCATTTTGGTGGGGGGGGAACGTATTGAATGGCGGGGACAGCAAAAAGTACTACAGAAATGTTTTCGTAGCGAATATTACTGATACTGTTTTTTATGAGTGACTTTACCTGAGAAATAAACACGCTTTCATCAATATTTCCCTTATGAATAATGATCACTCCTACATGATCGGACGTGAAACGATTTGCGGCATCTTTACTGAAAAATGGATAATTGATGTGAACTTTCGCATTTACCACCTGGCTAATAATACGTAATGACTGTTCGAGGCGTTGTTCTTGTAGTGATATGACCCTGGCCTGCTCTGCATTGGGAGACGCTACCAGCGCGCTCTCTGGGAATGCCTGCCCGATTTGTACATCACTTGTCCATGGCAACTGGTAGAGATTGATAATCGACAATGCCGCAGTAGTCTCAGCCCGGTTAATGGTGATCGTGTAGCCACCTTTTCCACCACCTTGCTTTTAGGCTTCTATATCGTATTGCTGTAAAACAGCCAATACCTGATTTGCTTGTTGCTGCGTCAAATTTTCAAGCAAGTGGTTCTCATTACACGCCATGAGTAACATGGCGAGTAGTGTGGCCAGCAGCAATTTGGCACATTTCCAAAACATCATTGTGCTTTTTCCAGCGTTTCTATCGTGCTAACGCCTTTACGAGCCAGCGTGCTGATTAATGAGACGTAATTACTGTATTCTCCAAGGTAGCTTTGCAGTTGTAATAGTGCCTCAGGGTTGCTGGAAAACGCTGGCGAGTTGCTTAGGGCATTAATGGCTTGTTTAAATTGCTCATCGGTTTCACCCATTTGTTTAAAAGTAGTGGATACCAGCATGGAAAATGCTTGGTCGTGGACTATCGTTGAGCCTGTCTCTTCCCAATCATTTTTTTCCGGTGTAAGTTGCGTCAACTCAATCAATTTTTTATTTGTTAGTTCCATGAACATTCCTTAACATGAGTAATATAAAAAACATTCAGAACAGCATTAGCGGAAGTTTTGAATAATGACCGCGCCGATATCTTTATAGGCCTTGATCGTGCTTGTTTGTGCATTTCTAAATAACGTGTAAGCCTGTAATTTAGAATGATAGTTAGCCAGAACAGAGGGGTTTGAGGGATCGGCAGTGAGGACCTCTTTGGCTATGTTCAGTTTTTCCATTAAGGATTGTGCGCCCGCTTCAAATTCGCCAGACATTTTGTCGAGAAAAATACTGTCGATATGTTGTGGGGTGTAATCAGCCATAATTTATGTCCTTTTTGTTTAGTGGAAAATACCAATGCTTAGGGGATATAAAAAGATATCCCCTAAGCATTAAGATAAGACTTATCTTTCAATATGTTTTCGTTCATATTGATCGAGAAAATAATGATCTGATCTCCCCATTGATTGTAAAAATCAGTAATAAACGTATTTAGTGAGTTTATTGTGCTATCACTAAGGTCATCCCTAATAATCAGCGCAAAGCCACTGTCTGTAGTAACACAGCGGTAGAGGATCTGAATACGCTCAAGCCCATGCTGGGCTTGCTTTACAAGGGATTCTTTATCTTTAAAAAAAACATCAATACGTTTTGCATATGGGAGTGACTGATGTGCCTGTATTTTTAATGACGCTTCCTGTTTATTATCAAGTTTTCTGTAAGTATACAGTTGAGGAAATTCAGGCAGTATCAAATCCAACTGTAAAACCCTTGTTATGCAAGTTTTTTATAACTTCCTTTCGTGTTTTTGCTATCCATATAGGGATGACTTTGTTGGTTTCATTAAGTTTGTAAAGAACATCATGTAACCAAGTGATTTCTTGATATCCCTTGCCAAAAACATAAATCTCACTGTTGGATTTAATAATCTTCAGTGGTGCGGGTGACCCAGCGAGGATTGTATTGAGTGAGGCTACCTGACTGAATTATTGCTAATAATTATACCAAGCGATATAAATAAAAAATAGTGCCAACACAACAAAAAAACACGAATACTTCTTGATTTTTTTATTATGGTTTTTTCTAATAATGATTCAAAACAAGAGGGTGTTTGGTTTTCCTTGATCCAATTATAATTGGATATTTCATCTTACCATTCTTCATAATGTTTTTTAAGGGCCAATCGAATGTTTTTGTGTTGAAAGAAAATATTCTCTTCGATGAGCGCTATTTGTGCGTTGTCGGGTCCCAGTATATCAACCTGATATCCACGTTTCCCATCAATTTCTAATTTATCTTTCAAAGAGATACGAAGATTATCTGAGTTGACCTCGCAAGGTATATATAAGGTTTTACAAGCAAAAGAAGCCATGTTTGTAACACCTTCATGCATATCATCACCCGCATTACTTTGCTTTATTTAGGGATGAATGTTGAAGAAGTAATTATCCGCAGGCAGGTTTAACTCACAACCAAACATAGGGCCAAAAAAGATTTTTAGGGTTAAGGTTTCTCTATTTTCTGCATTATCATCAATGTATCTATCATCCATATGGCTACCCTAAACAGTTTGTTCCTTTAAAATGAGTGGCAATTCTTTATGTTGCCCTACTCTTAATAATTAATAATGAAGTTATGTATGATTACAATGATGGTTTTCGATGAGTCATGACACTCATGCTCACATTTACTGATACGGTTAGATATATCATTTAGCAACGTATGATTATAGCGTTCTGTATAGACCGTGTGAAAAAAATGTAGGGACATGATAGCGACCTAATTCAATATAGCAATGATATTGTATTGATTTTTTTGTTATGTTTTGTGTTGTTGATTTGGTTATTTTATGCTTTTTGAGCAAAGAAGCTCGAGGTGATTTATTTTCTTCTAATATCATTAGTTTATGATGTGTATTCTTGTGTTTGATAAAAAAATAACATCTCGTGATTCTAATGTTAACGTGTATTCTCTGGTGGCTTGGTTAAATATAATTATGATATTTCCATGATATATATAATATCTTGATTAATTTATTTTTACATTTTTTTTATGTGTCTTGACCTCTAGTTTTTAAGTGAATATTCTGGCCCTACACACCGCACCGATAACTATCGTGGGCTCGCTATTATTCTAGAGCGCATGAGTTGCGCAGTTCAGTATGGCTGACGCAATTTTCTATAAATGTCATGCGAATTATACAGAGGTCACTATGTCTAGAGAGCTTCAGAATAAGAGTATTGCCACTAATACAAGCTTTCAAAATTGTAAATACACCCCTGGTTATAATGCAATGGTTGAGGATTCAGTCATCACGGATGAGATTTTTAGGATTAATGACTCATTATTCTTTATCAGGCCATTAACCTCAGAGTCGACATTCACCTTTTCAATAATGAATAGTCGGGAACGAGTCACCTTTACGGGAGATCAATCTGCGGTATTGGTGTCAAATAGTGCTATTGAGTTATCGCTTCATGGCAAATGGCTGGTAGGACGATCGTTGATTACCCAGTTGGCGACCTTTTTAGCTTTCACTGAATATAGATTTAAAGAGTCCTCTCGACTATGGGGGGCACATGCTGCGCCTTTACAACATAAAATCCTCTTCGAAAAGGAAAAAATCTTCTGTGCGGTCATTGATAACGCACAAATGAGTTTTATGGATTTGGTTTTTTGTCGTGACTTTATCAGCGACACGGATGTTATCAATAAACTATGCCATTTCATTCGCGGTATTGAGTGCTATTGGGTTGCACAGTTTTTGCTAGATAAGGTTCTTGATAACAGTAAAAGCATGAAGTCACATAAGTTGTATAATTCCTGTAAAGAATGTGGTGTCTCAGAATCTTATTTCAGAAAGCTTTGTTATAACGCGTTTACCTGTGGACCGAAAAAATAGCTCAGAATGTGGCGGGCTGTATACAGTGCGTTGCAACTGATTGATAATGATGAGTCGATTGCGACCGTGGCTTGGAATAACGGTTATGCATCGTCGTACCATTTCTCCACGGAAATAAAAACGCTTTTTGGTATAACTCCACGGGAGTTCAAGAATTTGGAAGGCTTTCTGAATGAATAGAATAGGTAAAATGGATTTTTATCTACTAGGGGTTGTTATAGGAATCAGCATGGTTTTTCCTGTATCTGGTGCGTTACCGATAGAGAGCATGACACCACATGATACAATAAACAGCAGGGACGCTTTTTCAGCTGATAGCACTACGACTTATGTTGCTAATAATAATAGTGTGCAGCAACTTTTTTATGTGCTTGGTGGAGTATTAAAAAAACCTGTTATTGTCAGCACAGAAGCTGCTAAAAAACGCATTTCAGGTAATTTTGATTTGACTAACCCACGTCAATTATTGAATGTGTTATCAAGTCGGATAGCCTTAATCTGGTATGATGATGGCAGTTCGATTTATGTTTACGATGTCAATTAGATGCGGAGTCGTGTCATTAAGCTGGCCTATGCTTCATTCAATCGTCTTGAGGCCTACTTACAATCGACGAGATTATATGACGATCGTTTTCCACCTCGATCTCACAGTGGTTCTGGTTCGTTTTATTTGTCGGGGCCGCCCGTTTATGTTGATCTCGTAGCTGCAGCAGCAAAGTATATTGATAGTACTTACTCTCAGCCAGGTGCAGGAGAGAATGTTATCAAGGTAATCAAGTTGAAAAATACCTTTGTTAACGATAGGGAATTTTCACTGCGGGATACACCAATAACTATTCCTGGTGTGGCTACAGTACTCAATCAATTGCTTAACAACAGACGGAATTATAGTGGTGCGAATATAACCCTATCCGGTGAACCAGATGCCGTTGAAAATGATATGCGCTATACCCAAGATGGGGGATATGTTCGCCAAATGAGAAATCTGCTCCCGCTATCAGAAGGGAGTTATAGCCAGCGTCCCCGTCAGGATGATGTCTACAGCGGCGTGGCGGGTAATACAATAAATATTGTGGCGTATACCGATACCGATACCAATAGCTTACTTATCCAGGGGAGTGAAAAACAGGTCGCTTTTGTGGACGATCTTATTCGTGCTATAGATATTGCCAAACAGCAAATCCAACTCTCTCTATGGATTATCGACATCTCGAAAAATGATGTAGAAACCTTAGGGATTGTTTGGCAAGGTCAGGCAAGTATAGGAAATGTTGGTATTGATTTTAATGGCGCAACAAGCTCATTGAATCCGGCAAGCAGTATGAATTTTTGGTTGAGAAGGGAAATGCACAAGTCGTTTCCCGGCCAAAGCTTCTTACCCAGGAAAATGTCCCTGCGTTGTTTGATAATAATAGCAGTTTCTACACTCGGTTATTGGGAGAACGTTATTCATCATTAGAGAAAGTGACATTTGGCACGATGATCAGTGTTATTCCTCGTTTAGGAAAACAAAGTCAGGAAATTGAGATGATACTCAATATCCAAGATGGAAAAATACCGCTGTCTAATGGAGTCATGAAGAGTATTGGCGCGTTGCCCGTTGTGAACAATACACAAATCAGCACCACAGCCCGTGTCCCGATGGGCTACAGCTTGTTGATTGGTGGTTACAGTCGCGAGCAGGATGAGTTGCGAGGTGCTGGTATTCCATTGCTAAAAGATATCCCACTAGTGGGAAAGCTATTTGATTACACCTATACCAGCCATAGAAAAATGGTACGGCTTTTTCTTATTCAGCCTCGCTTATTAGCTTATGGCGAAACCTGGCAAGGGCGCTGGGAGCATAACCCGGTACTGGGTCGAAATCTTGCTGGTGAGGATACAGCAACATTGCAATCAACGGTCACCATGTTGCGGCAATTTATGAACAAACGGCAAGGCATGTAGATGGCGATACCTCCGCTTGGGCGAGCAAGCCTCCTGCGAATGGATTTTCGGGAGAAAGACAACAGGTCAACGGTGCCTGCCACCAGTGAGGATAGTGAACATCAGCCAGTAAAGAATCTGCAAGAGCAGATCAGTAATGCGGCCGAAGAATTTGCTGATGTACTGAGTACATTTGGGCGTTTTAGCGGAATGGGCCGCAGGAACGACAATATTGAGAACGACTTTCTTTCTTCCATGTTGGAAGAGAAGGCTGACGAAAAGCATGATGCCTTGATTAAGCAAGTGTCCAGATTGTCCTTGAACAAGGATGGGCTGTTAAAATATGGCAGAAGTCTCTTCCCTAATGACAGTGACCTCATGCTGGCATTGCGTGAGCTGATGCTTAATCGTCAACTTTCTGCGTTACAAAAGAAGAGAATAAAAGAGGCGATGGCCGAGCTCGAAAAGTTCTCAGATTGCCCGAAAATGCGTTCCGGCATAAATATTGGCTGTCTTGCAAAGCGTTTTAGCAGCATGGAAGGTCAAGAGAGCTTATCTGCTGAGGATTTACGTGACTGTTACTTGCGTTTTTTAGGATTAGACATGCCAGGCAGCTTTATTTATCAGGATTGGATAGAAAAATACGGATGTCATAACCGGCAGCGTTTATTAGCTTTTACCATGAATGCGCTTATTGCCGATATGAAATCAAATGAGCCAGGTATCCATTTCGATGAATTTGGTCCGTTAAGCGATCGGTTATCTGATGCCAGAACTATTCATACTTTGGATTTACTGTTGAATGAACGATTTTCTAAGCTGTCGTTTCTTGAGAGTTTAAAAAATGAAATAAAATAATAGATGAAAGTGATATAGTCATACTTTACCTTAATTGAATTGTCGCAAGTCATCAATTTGAAAGTTTACTTTATAATTTTAATCATGATTTTATGCGGCGTTTACTGTTAACGCAACGTGCAACGGTGATTCAGCTATTAAAAGGGGTGTATAATAAAACGCCAGAAAGAATGTACATTGACCCGGAGTGTCGGCAATACCTATTGAATTTTATTTCTTCGCTGCTTACATCTTTTCATGATAAAGAGCGCCGAAAAGGTCCATGGTCTGATTACTACACCTGATGTAAAGCATAACTACTTTGATATAGACATGACATTGAAATATGATGCTACATAATTTTATTCTACAAATTAGAAACCGCCCTGAATTCATTATCTTAGTGATAATGATTATTGTCGTCGTGATGCTAATTATTCCTTTGCCTACGTATGTGGTCGATTTTCTTATTGGTTTTAATTTAACAATGGCATTGATGATATTTTTAGGATCGTTTTACATTAATAGGATTCTCGATTTTTCATCGTTTCCTGCCATTTTATTAATCAGTACTATTTTTCGATTAGCGATATCTATCAGTACGAGTCGTTTAGTGTTGATGGATGCCGATGCTGGGGACATTATTGCCAGTTTCGGGGAATTTGTGATTGCCGACAACCTCATTGTCGGTTTTGTGATTTTCTTTATCGTCACTATCGTCCAGTTTATTGTTATTACTAAAGGTTTTGAACGTATCGCTGAGGTGGCAGCGCGTTTTTCTCTTGATGCCATGCCTGGAAAACAAATGAGCATCGATGCCGATCTCAAAGCCGGAGTGATTGACGAAAATGAAGTAAGGCAGCGGCGAGCGTTATTGGAGGCCGAAAGTCAACTTTACGGCGCACTGAATGGTGCGATGAAATTTATAAAAGGTGATGCAATCGCAGGGATCGTCATCATATTTGTTAACCTGCTGGGCGGCATTTCGGTTAGGATGATGCAACATGGAATGAGTATGTCGGCAGCGCTTTCAGTCTATACGCTGTTGACGATAGGTGATGCGTTGGTAGCACAGATACCCGCACTCCTCATTTCCATTAGCGGTGGTTTGATTGTTACGCGTGTAAATAACAGCGAAGATAATAATCTGGGTTCTAAAATCATCCAGGACATGTTTTCCAATAAATTTATACTAGTGGTTACCGGCGTTCTTGCCATTGCACTTGGTCTGTTGCCCGGTTTTCCATTAGCAATATTTCTGTTGTTGGCCGCACTGCTGTTTGGGCTCTATATCAAACACCAGCGGGAAGAGAAACAACAAGGAGCGATGGCATCACGTTCAGATCAGAAAGAGAACGACGTTGAAGATAAGAGGAAACCTGTTGTGATCGACGGTAAGTTTATCCCAAAAACCATTCCTTTAATCGTTACCGTATTTTCTGGACATGAGAAAATAGTAGACCAATATGGTTTTTCATCATATTTAAAACGTCACTTTTTTATTGAGTACGGTGTTCGTTTACCTTATGTGATGATGAACTATAAAAAAGACACACCACACAATACTATAATTATTTTAATTAATGAGATTGAAGCTGCCATTTTCCCATTTTTTCCCGGTATGCATAAGATCTTGCTACGCGGCGATGAGTACCAGGTTCTGGACAGCAATGTTCAGGTCAATGAAATTAATCAAGTAAAAACCTATTGGCTTCCGGAAGATCAATGCAAGAAAGCACACGGTCTTGGATTTTATACGCGCAGTGCACAGGATGAATTTTACGTCTGTGCATCGACCCTGTTGGCGAGAAATATTACCGAGTTTTTCGGTATCCAAGAGGGGAAAACACTGCTTGACGATCTTGATAAAAAGTATCCTGAGCTACTCAAAGAGTGTTACAGAAATAATACCGTTCAGCGTATTACTGAAGTTTTTCAACGTTTGCTACAAGAGCGTATTTCTATCAGGAATATGAGGTTAATTCTTGAGGCATTGGTACAGTAGGCCCCGAAAGAAAAGTATCCCATTATGTTAGTAGAGCATGTGCGTGGTGTGTTATCTCGCTATATATCAAACCGTTTTTCAACCGAAGGAAAAATACGTGCATTTGTTATGTCGCATGACCTGGAAGCAGTGGTGCGTAATGGTATCAGACAAACGTCCGGGGGAACCTTTATCAATTTGCCGCCGCCAGAAACTGAGCGAATTATTCATTGCTTAGAAAAAAGTATTCATGGCAACGGAGTCAATGCCAGGGATATTATTTTAATAGTGTCTCTTGATATTCGGAGTTTTGTGAAGAAATTGGTTGAAGAACATTATCCTGAAATGGATGTGCTCTCCTTCGGTGAGATTTCACAAAGCGTGGACATTGATGTTATTGGTTTACTACAAAATTAACGGGTGAATTATGCAATATGATGTTGTTGCGTTGCTAACCGAGATTTTAGCGAAAGTGGGGGATGTCAGAGGTTCTTGATAAAGATCTGAATAATCACTCTACGATATGGTTACATATGAAGGATGATATTCCCACTATCCATATCAAGAGTAATGATGAGGAAATTTGGGTTTGGGCACAGCTAGGTGAAGTCAATCTTTCTACCCTGAGTTATTGCAGCGCCAATCTATTTCCATTGTTATTGGTTCACAATGAAGACGTCTTTCATGCGGGGCAACCTTGTTTATATCAGATTGATAATAGTTTAGATCTTCGCGCTCAGGTAAAAGAAAAACATTGTGAGTCAGCGTCCGTATTTATGGAGATGCTGGATACCTTTTTAACGGTGTTGCAGCAGTATCGCACAGCATTAAATTAATGACGGGAGAGTACCCATGGTCGCGCAAAACTTTATCCATCTTGCTCACCCTGTAAGAATTCAGGGAAATGTAATAGAGGCCTATTTACCCGGCACCTATATTGGCGAGGTGTGCGAGGTACAGTGCTCCCTTCAGGATTTAACACGGGTAGGGCTTGCACAAGTAATTGGTTTTAATCACTAATATACACTATTAAGCCTGCTCAATGATAACCAGGGTTTTTCTCGTCGCAATGTGCTCTATCCGACGGGTAAACCGTTCAAGATTGCGTTAAATGACGATGTTGCTGGCGCGGTGCTTGATGCGATGGGAAATGTCCGCGCTCGACTTGATAGCAACGCGTTGCGCTATTCCGGCGTGAAGCACGTGCTGGCGGTGCAGGGAGAACCCAAGGATTTTACCCAGTACAGGCCTATTGATACGCCACTGGTGACGGGCGTTCGTGCTATTGACGGGTTGTTCACTTGTGGTTTGAGTCAACGCATGGGTATTTTCGCCTCTGCTGGTTGTGGCAAAATATCGTTGATGAGCATGTTGATTGAGCATTCTGAGGCGGATATTTATGTTATTGGTCTGATTGTAGAGCGTGGGCGTGAAGTTACCGAGTTTATCGAAACGTTGAAGCAATCTCCACGTAGATCGCAAATGGTGTTAGTTTACGCTACATCAGACCGATCGTGTATTGAATGTTATTATGCCGCGCAGATAGCAACACGGGTGGCTGAATATTTTAGCGCTAAAGGAAAGCATGTCCTGCTATTTATTGATTCAATAACCCGCTATGCGCGGGCATTGCGTGATACAGCACTCAGCATGGGTGAAATGCCGGCCCGACGCGGTTATCCCGCCTCAGTGTTTGAGACACTACCCAAACTGTTGGAGCGGCCAGGACGTTTTCAGCAAGGTTCAATAACAGCCTTCTATACGGTATTGATTGAGAATGAAGAGGAACCGGATGTTATTGGAGATGAAGTTCGTTCTATTCTCGATGGCCATATTTATCTGAGTAAAATGTTGGCTGCTCAAACGCATTATCCGGCGATTGATATATTACAAAGTATTAGTCGCGTATTTTTTCATATTACGCAATCAGAGCAACAGCGTGCCGCTGCACGTTTTCGAGAATTGCTTTTTCGGCAACGAGATATGTAACTGTATCTGGACTTGGGTGAATACCAGCCTGGAGAGAATGCTGAAAACGACACGGCCCTGAATAAAAAGGAGTTGATGGAGGATTTTCTCAAACAGGACATGACGCAGAAAATCGAGATAACAACGTGTTTGGATAAACTTTATGCATGCCTGGCGTAAAGGAAATGCTTTTTTAGCTTTACTTGAACATAAAAAACATCGTGCCGAGCATGATAAAAAAAGAGTGAAGCGTCATTGGATGCACTTTGTTACGCCATTGCCCAATGCCATAGGGAGCATGAAGCAATAAGTATGAAGATTGCTCGGTTGATGTCGCCAGGGGTGCTTAGTCGCAGTGAAATATATCAACGTATCCGGCAGTAGGGGGTATTGATGAGCAGACAGCAAGATATTGCACAGCGCATTATTGATTTGCAGAGCGATGCTGATATCGAGAAACAAAAAATTGAACAATGTCAAAGCATGATAATGGGGTATGAAAAAAGACACCGAAATATTGCACGCTATCTTCAATGTGTGCAGCGTAATCAACTTCAACGTGCAGATACCAATACTGAAAATGATATTGAGGAGAGAGTAAGTTATGGAGATAAAAACGGGTGAAGAAACATCAATAAAAACCCAAACTTCATCGGAAACTGACTCCGAAAGTGAAATATCCCTAGAGAAAATAGCGGAGAAAAAGAAAAACAAGGCAACACAACATTCAGAGACGATTATGTATTTTCATTATTACACTGAAATTCTGTATGACAAGCCGTTGAGTTTGAAGCAGAGCGGCGCGACAGTGCAAGAAAAGGGCAAAAAAAGTGTGTTACACGAACAGGAAATGCATCGGCGTGATTTGCCTGTCTCCCCCCTGTAGCGTATCACGCTACAGCACATGATGGGGGACCCGTCGCGGTCAATAACACGACATTACAAGCAACGGGGCAATTCGGCATCATTCCCTACGTTGAGCAACGGGGCAGCAAGGTGTCTGATATGACTGATCCTGTCACGGTATTTGACACATCCTCTGCCGTCGATGTGCAACCCCTGGCGGAATCTGTGCCTATTGTTGGCCCTGCACATGACACCAGAGGACAATACGGCGCGTTCCGTTCGCCAGTCAATACCCAAGCCAATGTGCAACATTCACAGCGGAATGAGCACACCCTTTAGGACGATTACACAGCGAGAAAGGTTGAATGCGCTGCGCCTTGGCGACTCTCGAGACGATCAAACGATGCGGATCAGTTACCCATTCCAGCGTTGGTTTGGCGAACACTCCGTCAAGGTGTCGCTACAGCGTGACAGCCTGTTTGAAAGTGCAATGGTTCTGCAACCGTCCGATGTACGCGCTTCCGATGCGTTAGCCCGGCAACTTGATCATTGGCCAAAGTAGACACCGTACATACTACTTCCCGATAGCGCGGGAGATGAACAGCAGCAAGGGCAGCAGCAGAGAGAACAAAAAGAGGAACAATAATGAATGTGCGGGAGCGGTTGCGTCGAAGTCCCCGTCTGGTCAATGTTACCGGGGAAACCGCCCTGCCTGTTCCGGGCCGTGAAATTGCGCTACCCAGCCCTTCGCGTCGTTACCTCAGCCTCGATCTGAAGGATGAGGAACAGAATTGTGCTCAGGCATGGGTTGATGCCGATGAGTGGGCTGCGGCAAGCGGATGTGAACTGCCTGGTATTGCGTGGGAACAAGTGCCGCTTGGCTATCTTTCTCGTTGGCTGTGCCATCACCAGCCTGATTGGTGGGTGGCAAATAAACGGTGGGTAATTCAACAGGTCGCTATTCCAGCAAAATCGTTGCCAGACTCTCTTGCGCGTGTACCTGCCAGTCCCTGTTCATTGTTGTGCTGTGACTGGCCGGAGAACCAAGATCAGACGTTATTGATTTCCCGCCCTTGACTTGAGCATCTTCCCTTTACTCTGCGCTATATGTTGGGCAGTACTCGCTTGCCACTGGCGCAACTGGTGACGATGACCAAAGGCGACGTAATGCGTATTGAACACTACGTTCCCATACTGCTTATTGAGCATTGTCCAATTGCACATTTTTGTTTAACTCAGGACCTGGAGGTTTTTGTGGAGGAATTTTACATTGCAGATTCAGACGATGCGCTACGAGAAGAAGATGAAATAACATTTGAATGGATGAATTTGCCTATCAATATTGAGTTTGTATTAAATAGTGTATCGCTCACGGTCGGCGAATTGGATAATTTACAGCCAGGTGCGCAGTTGCCGTTAAATAGCAATGCGGAAAAAAAATCAGAATTTATCTGAATCGCAAGCTATTTGCGTGCGGTGAGTTAGTTGTACTGAATGACGGCTCATTGGCTATAGAGGTAAACAGTATGAACGGCGCGCTAAAAGGGAAATCGGACGCAATATATGCTGAGTAATGACGTTTCATTAATTATACTGCTCTCGTTATTTACATTGTTACCTTTTATTATTGCCGGTGGAACCTGTTTTATAAAATTCTCTATCGTACTTATCATGGTTCGTAACGCGTTGGGGATTCAGCAAGTGCCCTCAACGTTAACACTGAATGGTATAGCATTGATCATGACCGCCTTTGTTATGATGCCAATAACCCAGAACATGCTTAAGTTTGTTGAACAAAATAATATCAATTTCAATGATACACAGTCAGTCAGTTTGTTTATGGATAAAGGGTTAGGCGGCTACAGAAACTATCTGGTGCATTATTCTGACCGCGATCTTATTTATTTTTTCTACAATATCCAGCAGGGTAACAAAGATAACGCCCATCAATTGGAAGAGCATGAAGTGCAGTCATTGCCGTTGATGACGCTGGTGCCAGCCTACGCATTGAGTGAAATTCAAAGTGCTTTCAAAATTGCATTTTATCTCTACGTGCCCTTTGTTGTTATTGATATGGTGGTTTCCAGTATTCTGTTAGCGCTTGGGATGATGAGCCCCATCACGATCTCTATCCCGATCAAGTTGATTTTATTCGTCGCGATGAATGGCTGGAGCCTGTTAACCAAGGGGTTGATTACCCAATATACAGAACTCATGACATCATGAATAACATCCTCTTTATTGGTAATAATGCATTATTGTTGGTGCTTAAGTTAAGGGCTGTTCCTATTGCTTTTGCAACAGTAGTCGGGATTGTTGTTGGTTTATTTCAAACAGTAATGCAAATACAGGAGCAAACGTTACCTTTAGGGGTGAAGTTATTGGCCGTATTTGCCAGTTTGTTCATGCTGATTGATTGGTTTTCAGCGGAGATGCTCTATTTCTCATACCAGGTGTTTTCAATGGCTTTTCAGTGAGAAATAAAATCATGTTGTTCACTAATCTTTATCTGTATTTTCAACATAATGTCATGATTTTAATGCTTGCCTATGCTCGCATGTCTATTGTTGTTTATATGTTGCCCGTTTTAGGGGAGCGGATATTGGCAAATCTTATCGTAAAGAACACAGCGATATTTCTTGTGATTATTGGCTTATGGCCATGCGTTGAGGCGAGTCCCGTTACTGATCTGGGGAGCTGAATAGTCCTGGTAAAAGAACTTGTCGTTGGCCTGGTTTTGGCAGTAACGCTTTGCTTGCCTTTTTGGATAGTGATAGCGCTGGGGGAGCTTATCGATAACCAACGTGGCACGACGATAAGTGATAGCATCGATCCAGTGCACGGTGTTCAAGGTTCCATTCTCTCTGGCTTTTTCAATTTTGCTTTTGGTGCGATGTTTTTTGCCCAGGGCGGTATGCGTTTGCTGGTTGACGTATTGGCAGCAAGTTACCGGGTATTGCCCAAAGGAAGTGAGTTGAGTGAGATGAGCATTAACGAAACCGGGCAGTTATTGTTGATGTTAATGCAAGGTAGCATCATGCTGGCAGCACCGGTACTCATTGTCATTATGTTGTCAGAAGTATTGTTAGGTGTTTTTTCACGTTATTGCCCGCAGCTTAATCCATTTTCACTATCACTGACCATCAAAAGCGTCATCGCTTTTTCTGTCTTTTTGCTCTATGGCTTCCATTCATTTACTGAAAAATTATTACCTCTTTTATCTTTACAAGCGTTTCAACGCTTTTTTATTTGACGTGATGGAGAAAGCGATATTGTAAGCACACCGGTTTTAGTTCCACGCACTTTTTGAGATTTCCGGGTTTTCAGCCATCAGCC
>NZ_PEHF01000047.1 GCF_015762685.1 Candidatus Symbiopectobacterium sp. 'North America'
TTCAAGATCTTTCATCTTTTTGATATCAGACGCTTCCATACCCCCAAACTTTGCTTTCCAGTTGTAGTACGAGGCTTCAGATATTCCCGCTTCGCGGCAAACGTCTTTGACGGTACGTCCAGCTTCAACAGACTTTAAAACGGCGATGATCTGGTGTTCGGTGAATCGGGCTTTACGCATGGCGATCTCCTCAACGGGACATAATCAGTGTGTCAGAAGATCTCTAAAAGTGAATGGTTCGGTTTACCGGGATACTTACAGTTAGGGGAGCATATATTGCTGCTTGTAATCAGTTTCCTTGTTGGATTTATGCAAACAATAAACTTCTTGATGGGTTGATTGTGCGGCGTGAAAAGGAGAGAGCACTTTGTCGGCGTATCAAATCGATATCCAAATGAGTATTTATCAATGGCTTGTTTCAATAGCGCCACGTGAAATCTGGGGTACTCAACCTTATCAATGCATTTACTTTTTAATAGAGGAACCATGTTAATCGCGAAAATGAAAGTACTGCTACTTGGAGGTGCGTTGGTTGCTGCGTTCAGTGCTGGGTGGTATGTACAGGGATTGAGTTGGGATACGGATGTCGCACTGCGGGATAAGAAGCAGTCAGAGGATATCAGCACAGGGCAGCAAGCGATTATTGCAGGCCAGGCACTGCAATTTCATCGCTACAACGAAATCTCCAAACAGGCCAACCAATACGGCATTAACATTAAGGCTCAATCAGATGAAAAGCAGATTGTTTACCGCACCATCATCAAACGTGATCCGGCTGGCCGCCAGTGCGTGCCTGATGATGTGGCTGGCCGGTTGCTCGAGTTCGCGCACCGTTTACGTACCAGCGCAATGCGTCCCGTTGCCAGCGGAACTGACGCAACCAGTGCTGGTGCCACTGCCGCCAGCTGTCGATTGACGTATGGACAGGCCGTTTATTGGATTGATCCGTTATTAACGATGCTAGATAAAGCGTTCAGACAATTGGCTGACATACGTGAGATTGAATCACGTTGGGAAGAAGGAGTTGTAGCAAAGTAATGATATTGGTGTTAATTTAATCTATTGGAATCATGTGTGTATGGATATGTTCGCTTATTTCAGAAATTTTAAAAATGCTTTTTCTCGTCATAACAAGATGACATGCACACATTTTTCCGTATTTCTTTTACTCAGTATTTTTGCTTTTGTCATTTTGTTAGCTTTATTCTCAGGAATTCAGCTTCTCCTTGTTAGCACTCTATTGACGGATTATTTGACAGTTGCATATGTTGAGCTTTCTAATTATTTTATTTTCTTACTGTCATTTCTAATCGCATTTATACCTGCGATGCTTCATGCCATAAAACTTATGAAACAGTAATGTTGGGTCGGATGGGGAAGCGTCTGTGATAATCCATATGCAAGTTAGCTGACAGAAGAGTCTGATATGAATTGGGTATCGGTAGTCGATGAGCTACTTCTTAATCTTCCTGCAAGTAAATAGTTATCCCATCAGATTGTTACCATTCTAGCCTCAGCACCCACTGGGGCTTTCTTTTGTCTCAACAAAAGGTTATCCCATGACACAAATCACCAATCAGCATATTGAAAAAGAGGTTAAGGCCATAGGTTTAACCACACAGCGTGTTACACCTCAACCGAAGTGTGGTGAATAAGACATTCCCAGCCACTTCCCCGAGGTGGACTCAGTAGGACGTTATGAAAAATCACGATTGGAAAATATTGCAGGCTGCCTTCTTGGCGGAAAACGCCGAAACAGGCATCACTGCGCAGTAATTGTGTGAAAAGCATGGATTGAATGACCAGTCCGCGCGTCGTTGCATCGAAGCTCGCGTCGGGCAATGAGCGCAAAAGTCGATAAAGCAACGACGAAAAAAGACGCTTTACCGAAGGCTATCCCCAATCCTAGCCCGGTCAACCTATTCCAGCCCGGCAATCCAATTCTGCGTAAACATTCCCCTAAAACCATTCTTCAAAACTGTACAAAAAACAGGCTTTTTAGTTGCCGATAATCACCTTCACTATGAGATTGAGAACGGTATTGGTCGTGCATCCGGCGTGGATGCCAGTATAAGCGTTATCGAATCCAAGTAAGCTATCCATAAAGAATTTTTGCTTTAAATTTCACTTGAGCAAGTTGACAACACAACCCGTTCATTTTTTGGATACCCACAAGGATTAAACAAGGATGCATTTATTGAAGCTTTGTTTAATAACGCCTGTGTAATATTCCCATCCATAATCTATTATAGTAACAATATAGAGAGGGAAAATTGTGGTGCCTAACAATCCTTAGGTCCGGTATAGGCTAATTAATGTGTTAAAGAACACGATTAAATAGATTCTTTGTATGCAGGATACACCGATTTAGGTATGATCCCTTGCAATATATGGGTTTTATATACATTACTTGGTGTTCACAGAAACGTAAAAAAGTCTGGGATAGCCAGAGTCATATGATGGTCTTACTACTTTGTAAGCGGATAGTATCGTCCTTTAAATTAACGTAATACATGTACATTGTTTGTGCTTTTAGAAAAAGTGAGTCTGCGAGAAAAAATGAATAAGATATTAATTACTGGGGTTACAGGATTTGTTGGTGGAGCTACACTGGAAAATATTATTAATAATGATCTTAGCTGTGATTTACTTCTACTTGTTCGCGCTGACTCTTATGGTGATGCGGTCAGGCGCGTTCATGAAAATATGCGAAAGTTCAATATCAGTGAGAGTAAATTATCAAAAATAACAGAGAGTAATATATTATTGGGAGATCTTGGTAAATCCGACTTATATTTAGAGGACCCTCGGTTAGATAGCATAACGCATGTGATTAATTGTGCTGCTATTGCGTCATTTGGTAAGAACCCGATGATTTGGAAAGTTAACGTTGATGGTACTCTCGCGTTAGCCAAAAGAATGGCTAAGGTGAAGGGGTTACAGCGATTTCTGCATGTGGGTACGGCGATGTTTTGCACGCCAGAGCCCAATACACTTGTTTCTGAAGATACTCATTTTATTGAAAGTAAGAACCATTTTGTTGAATATACGCACTCGAAACTGATTGTTGAAAAACTAATGCGTAAGCATTGCCCTGAAATGCCACTTTTATTTGCGCGTCCTTCTATCGTTGTTGGTCACACCAAACACGGTTGCAAACCGTCCAGCAGCATTTTCTGGGTTTTCAATATGGGAGTGATGTTACAGAAATTCATGTGCTCAAGAAAGATCGCATTGATGTGATCCCGGTAGATTATTGTGCTGAAGCCATCATCATGCTCCTTAACCGTGATCTGCTTAATGGAGAGGTTGTTCATATCTCGGCAGGGGACGAACATTGTGTACAGTTCAAAGAAATTGATAATGCAATAGCTGATGCTATGCAGCGGAAATCCGTTGGCGATAAATATGCCAAGGTTAGTTATGATGTTTTGTTAACAATGCGTCGCGATTTGAAAAAATATTTGGTCCTTGTTATGAGCGGATTATGCTCAAAGCAATGTATTTATATGGTCAATTTGCCGAGTTGAATGTTCGGTTTGATAATCATAAATTATTAAGTTTAGGTATGCCAAAACCACCAAAGTTTACTGATTATATTGACTTGTGTAAGTAGCTCTCGTCATTTATCTATACCGCAACAAATGATGGTCGATTTCAAATAAAATAAAGACAAATCATTCAGATGTAAAAATACATTGTTAATCAGTGCTACCCAAATCAGCCCAGCGGTAATCGCTGGGCTGATTTGGGTTTAAAGACAGGGAATTAAGTTGCAGGGCAACGAGAGCCGCTTGCCCGAGCCCGTCTACGGATTCTCTGCTACTACCATACCAGATAGCTGCCTGCGCCCACAACGATAGCTACAACAATCATTATCATTGTGATTTTACTCATTGGTATTTCTCCTTATTTCCTTGGCAGTATCATTTAGATATACAGTGATTTTTCGCCTTGTGGCCGCGTTTTAAAGCGTCGGTGAACCCAGAGATACTGCTCAGGTGCGCGCAATATTTCGCGTTCTATGACCTTGTTGATGTAGGTCGCTGCCGCAGATTCATCGTTTTTCGGATAATCCAACAGTTCAGGCTCGATAATTAGCGTATAACCAGTAAGATCTGGTTTCCTGATGAGCGTGATAGTCAGCATAGCTGCACCGGAAAGACGGGAAAGGACGTAAGTTCCGTTGGTTGTTGCCACATCGCTGACCGCGAAGAAGGGCGCAAAGGTGCTGCCTTTCGGGCCGTAATCCTGATCGGGAGCAAACCAGACGGCTTCTCCCTGACGCAAAGCGGCGACCATGGCCTTCAGATTTCGGCGATCAATCATCGCTTTATTGGAACGCATTCTGCCCTTGGTCTGCACCCACTCCAGCAAGTGGTTATTGTGTGGACGATACATCGCCATCATTGGTTGGCACTGGCCCATGGCACGACCACCCAGCTCCAGCGACATAAAATGCACGCCAACCACCATAACGCCGCGTTTGTTCTCTTGAGCGCGCTGGAGATTTTGTAAACCTTGCACGTCGAACAGTTTACGAATGCGCTCGTTGGGCCAAAACCAGGCAATCCCGGTTTCGACCAGCGCCATTCCCAGCGACGCAAAGTTACCGGCAATAAGCCGTTCTTGTTCTTCGTCGTTTAACGTAGGGAAGCAGAGTTTAAGATTCCTACGCGCGATGGTTTCTCTTCGTTTAAGAAAAGGCCGCGACAACCGACCACATAGTGCACCCAGACGAATCAGCACGGGGTAGGGCAGTTGGACCAAGAGGAAAAGTACCGTAACACCAAACCAGGTTAGCCAGTAGCGAGGATGGAAAAAGGCAGGACAAAAACGAATGCTCGAACTCATGATGTTCCTATACGCACTATACAGAAAGAAAGGGATGTATCGCATAAAGAAACAGACTTTCTGTAAGCGGCACACTGGGACGAAAACCCTGATACCTGGGGGGATGTCCTCACTCCAGCAAGCTGCCTGACCTGAAGGTTTCAGCAAACGGCGCACTCCTCATTCATACTTGCTATATGATAGAGGTAAGGCATTCAGCTTATCCAGCGGTTTCATTCATCATTTTGCCAATTTGCATGTTCTTTACGAATCTCTTCGGATGGCGCTCTGATTTTATTGATGTTCTGCCCTGCGAGGTCAGGTAGCGTAATCGGGTGAGGGGGGCAGCCATGTGGAACAACGCGCTATAAAATTTGATCTCCATAGCTTTTTCACAAAATATCGTTACTTATAAAATGAAACAATTTTCCGTTTTTTTGTTGGCGTGTGGTATTTTATGACTCTAGGACTGGATATGATTACGTTGTTCTAACGCAGTAGCCTCACAGTAAGTGCCGCGCTTCTGGTTGATCGGTATCAGATGACGGAAGTATGAAGGGGCGATTACAGAGATGCGGTGATGTGAATCATATCGCTCTTAATCTTTTCGCTAAATCGATATGGGAATGGTTAAATGAGTAATTATCAGCAGCAGTTTTCTCTTGAAGGTAAAGTGGCTCTGGTCACAGGGGCCTCTTACTGTATTGGTTTTGCCATTGCCATTGCCAGTGCATTGGGCGAAGCTGGGGCGACAATCGTTTTTAATGGTATCAAACAAGATGCGATCGAAAAAGGCTTAGCCACTTATAAATACGCTGGTCTGAAAGCGCACGGTTATGTCTTTGACGTAACTGATGAAGCTGCGGTAAACGCAACAGTTAAAAAAATCGAAGAAGAAGTGGGTGTGATTGATATTCTGGTCAACAACGCCGGTATCATTCAACGCACTCCGATGCTTGAAATGGAAGTGTCTGATTTCCGTAAAGTGATCGATGTTGACTTGAACGCGCCATTCATCGTTTCCAAGGCTGTTTTGCCGTCGATGATCAAAAAAGGTCACGGCAAAATCATCAACATCTGCTCCATGATGAGCGAACTGGGTCGCGAAACTGTCGCTGGATATGCGGCGGCAAAAGGCGGCCTGAAAATGCTGACCAAAAATATCTGTTCTGAATTTGGCGAAGCCAACATTCAATGTAACGGTATTGGCCCTGGCTACATCGCTATGCTGCAAACTGCACCGCTGCGTGAAATTCAGGCTGATGGCTCTCGTCATCCGTTCGACCAGTTCATCATCGCAAAAACACCCGCTGCACGCTGGGGCACGACCGACGATCTGAAAAGGCCTGCTTTATTCCTGGCGTCCAACGCGTCTGATTTCGTGAATGGTCACATTCTGTACGTTGACGGCGGTATCCTGGCTTACATCGGTAAGCAGCCGTAATTGTCGTTCACCAGGCCTCTGCCTGGTGAGCAACGGTGTTAACCAACAAACGGGAGCTTAGCTCCCGTTTGCCTTTTTGTTACCCAGAATGTTTGTTACTGAAAAAACGCCTACGGCCCGACTAGGCCAATTGGTGGCATAAAAATTTCCCTTTTATCACCCCATCGAAAAACCGGCCTTTCGAAACCACTGCATCGGAAATGTATTTTTTATAAATTCTTTCCGGAACATCTAGGTATTGATAAATCTCACCGTTATGAAAGGCGATTTCCAATATGCGTTTATCGAGATCGTAGCCGATCGCGCGAATTCTGGAGGATGTGACTGAATGCCGCAACACCACGTATGTCCTCTATACCTGTCAGCAAAGACAAACTATACGGCATTTAGGAACGTGGTATCCAGCGTTACCTGCATATCGCGTGATAGGAAAATTGACTGCTCACTTTGTGATCTGCGGCAATGTTTTTCTGTATCGCTTACAACGTGTTTTACACAGGGTGTTGTATATTTTTAATACAGCATGGTGCTGACCACAAGGGAGGATCTGTTGGTATGATTAATTTTGAAAAGATGATTCTCGAATACAGTGACAAGTATGCAGATTTTGCTGCATCGACAGTCGCCTTTATGGAAAGCCAGAAGCGTGAAATATGCGTAGAAACAATCGCCCAGAAAATCTCACCGGAAAAAAGAGCCTATTTTGAAGCTCGGTTAGCGCATTACCGGAGCATCTATAAAGCGCAAACGCTGGTTGAGTGATGTAAGGATTGCAGCGGCACTCTGCTTTCCTTTATGCCTTACATCGCTCTATTTGCTCAGGAAATATCATTCAGGGATGAAGCAGTTCGTGGTTCGCCTGTAGGGTGCTACCCTCCCGCAACGTAGACATTTTCATCTTCATCAGCGAGTCATCGCTATCACCGTTGAATTGGGCGTTTAATAGTAGTTGATCGCATTCGGGGCCAGTAACGTTATCGCTCAATAAGTGGAGGAGTTATTCTATGAGCGTAAATGGTTTATTGGGCATCCGACGACAGAAATATCATGTTAATAACCATCTGAATAGTAGTGCAAAAACGGAGGGGCCAGTCACCTCTGACAACACAAAATTGTGGGTGAATCACCTAAAGTCCGCAGTGCAAATCAATGACAGGCCAACATTGCATATCACGGCTGATAAGAAAAAAACCTTTATAAGTACAGTGGCACAGCGTGTTAAACAGTATAAAGCAGCAAAGAACTCGGATGTTGAACGTAAACGTGAAGACGTAGACACGTCCTCCCGCACAACAGAAGCGCTAAGTGTTTTAGAAGGGCATTTGCTCAGCGCCGCCACCAGCGCAATGTTGGCATTGGGGCGCGATCTCTCATCATTACTGGATCAAACTCGCGAGAAACTGCACGCGGAAAACAGAGCGCTCACCAAATAGGAGTTGCAGAGAGCGAAAACCATAAAGCCGCTATTGATAGACGGGCTGACAAGAGAGTTTACCAATCTAGGATTTCCGAAAAAATAAGCAAAAGCACAAGCCAAGCAAGCTTTTGCGGCAGGCTTGCGCGAGGAGCTAAATACCCGGAAATGGGAAACGATCAATACGCGTTTTCAACATAACAATGTGGACTATCAGTGTACGCTCACGCCGGCCGGACAGATGAAGCAGGGTGAGAGCGGTATTTTTCATACCCGCTACAATGACAAGGGTATTGCTTCCTCCTCCTCGCAAGAAACCTCACATGCCACGAATTTATGGCTGTCAGAATTCAGTGCCCTTGGTGAAAAGGGGACACCGCAAAGGCTGTTTACTGGGATTCTTCACGGTATCTTGTCTCCTTTTGGATTGGCAAAAAATTCGGATGCACGTTATTTCGGTGCACAAACGCGTGCTATGGAAGTGGTTACTGCCGCGCTGTTCGCCCGCTGCGTGACGCCGAGCAAGGAAAAACGGTGGCGCTGAATTTGGCTTCAACATCATTGGTTACTGGAGGGTTCGGGGCTGAAAAAGAAATGATGGACGACCAGATGCAGGCATGGGCGCAACTGAGTCAACAGCAGCCGTTGCAGGTTCCGTTAAGGGATGCACAGGGCAATATTTATCACGCCTCGGTCAATCTGAACGTTGCGGCATTCAACTTCGGCGTCAATGAGTTTGTACTCATAGGCAACATAGGGTGGAAACAGGCCGATGGTTACAATGAAGCGGCGCTGAAAACGCTGCTCGGCAATGATTTAAGCGTAACTTCTCCACCAAAAGGATGGGGGGGAGACTATTTATCTAAACATCCTACGGCAGAAAATGCACAAAAAGTTCGAACGCTAAGCCAGCAGTTAAAAACCATTTTGGCCAATAAAACGCACCATCGTGATGGTAGCGTACCCTATAAAGCGGCTTTGCGTGTTGCCCTGCTCGCCAATGAAATTGGTGCGATGCCTTGTTGGAACTGCAAGAGTGGTAAAGACAGAACCGGTATGTTGGATGCGGAAATTAAACGTGAAACAGTGAAAATGCATCAACATGACACTGGCGTGATGACACAAGCCTTGAATGTCAGTTTACCGAGAAGTTCGCTGGACAGAGCGGAACAACAACTGTTACAGACCATTTTGCTTCACGGTGGAAATAAAGAGGTGCAGCAGTATAACACTGGCGCTCCTGGGAATAAGGTGGCTAAACCATTGCCAAAATTTCTGACGTTGTCCACGCGTCAAAGAATCGGGGACGAGCATGCCTTTAATAATACCCGAGGATTATCTGAGTTCGTGTAGCAATGCAAAAATGTTGCGTTGATGTAGTTGAAATGCGTCAAATAAACAACAATAACATTGCCATTTATAAGGTGTTTTGTGTGAGATTTTAATGGGTTCGACCGACTGTAAAAACGTGAGTAAACCTTGATCTAAATCACAATCGACGAACCCGCTTTTTGGTGTTATGAAAATCCCGTCGTCTGGGAAATGGCTCCATTAATATAAATTGATTCGAGCAAAGTATAACGTTACGTTATGCTGCGGAGGAAATATGTCGGTTATTCGCACATGCCTTAACCTGTTTGGTGGTGATACGGTAATTGTTCGGTGTTTTAATACGTTTGATATTCATATGAGCGATTCTACACCGGAATTGCAAACCACACCGGAGGTGATGCAAAACAACAGTATTAGCATTAGTGCTGAAGATGAGGTCTATTTCACTGTTCCTTATACTGGTGAGTGGAACTTAACCATTTATGCAAAGAATGATACGCCAGAGCATTCAATTAGTTATTTTCTCGCATAATAACGCCGTTACTCAGGGATGAGATAAATAAAATAGCGAATATCTTCTATCTATGGCGCAATATATCGGTTAACGCTGATAGTGACGTAGCGCCTAAGAAATAGGTTGAGAGCTATTTAATGTCGGTGATTATGCGTGGCGTTGACTGTAACACTACGGTGTTGATTACACCGCAACTATCTCATTCAGCTTATATTCACATTTGCTTATATTATTAAGCGCTCTTTTCTATGCCGACAATAGTTCTGTCTCTTCGACAAAGGTAAGGCTCAATACCTTGAGCCACAGGTAGTGCTGTGATGCTAATCACGCCTCTTGGCTACCAATGTTGCCAAGGATATACGATGTTCCTTAATTTTAAAGCCTCCTGCAACGAAGCGAACAAAACGCAGCCATACTATTAACACTCGAACAGATTCTTACGCATTTCTGCTACGCTTGAAGACAAGGTTTCGGCAACAAAAGCATAGCGACGGCCTGGTAACCAAGCGAGTAGAGCAAAGCTTGATTACTGACGGTACAGGATTCCCCGTATCCGTGTGAATTGAACGTGCGTCATTCATCTGCATCTGTGACCAGGCACGGCATCATTATCTTAACGTTATGACCATCGGTAGCGTAGAAGGCACTGTATGAGCCAGGCACCAAGACTAAAAAGATGAGGCAAAACGCTTGGCTGCCCTGAGCGAATACGGCATCGACCATGGCCTTTGCGATCCTGGCTTGAATAATTTGCTCAATTTGGCGGCAAATGTGCTCAACGTCCCCATCGTGCTGGTGTCTCTGATTGAAGAACAGCGTCAGTTACTGGCTGCTGGTTTGGGGATATCGGTTTGCGAAACGTCGCGTGAAGCCTCTTTCTGCGCGCATGCTATTTTGCGACGCAAGATCATGGTCATTCCCGATGCCAGATTCGATGCGCGCTTTAAAGATAATCCCATGGTTGTCGGAACGACTCATATCCGTTTCTATGCGGGGATACCGTTACGCACGCTATCAGGTTATGCTATTGGGACATTGTGCATCATTGACCTTAAACCCCGGCGCACGCTGAGCGCCCGAGACGAACATAACATGCAGGATTTAGCCGCACTGGTAATGGACAGACTGGAAATGCGGCGACTTGAATTGGCGCGAAATGCCAGTCAGGTTCGCTTTGAGAATATTGCCAACACCTCACTAGACTCAATTATCTGTGTGAATGATAAGGGAATTATCACATTTTGGAATGCGTCAGCGGAGAAAATGCTCGAATATTCTCGTGCGCAAATTACTGGCAATAACATCGACACGATTGTTCCCAAAGCTTTTATCGAAAAATTCAACGCCGCGGTGAGTGACAAGGAAGCTCTCATCAAAGGTGTCACCGTTGAACTTAAAGTTCAAAGTCGTAGTGAAGCTCTGATTCCAGTAGAGCTTTCTGTTTCCATGTGGGCAGATGACTTTACCGTGAGCTACGGTGCTATAAGGATGTGAACGACAGCCTTGGGCACGCTCGGGGTGATGAAATACTGGTCAGCGTCGCGAAGAAGATACAATCCAGCGTCCGTGCTGGGGATCTCGTAGCGCGAATGGGCGGCGACGAATTTGCGGTATTGCTGCCCGGCGTAAGTGATTTCAAACTCGCCGCCGAGACGGCGGAGCGCATTATTCAGGAAATTTCGCAGGCGATGATCGTGGAGGAACACCAGATCAACATCAGCGCCAGCGTGGGCATGGTGCTTTATCCTATGCATGGCATTACGGCACAGGATTTGTTGACCAGCGCCGATTTGGCGCTCTATCAGGCGAAAGCGGAAGGGCGCAACTGTCACCGTTTCTTCACGCGCGAAATGCGTGAGATCTTTCAAGCCAAGCATGCATTTCAATTGGAGTTCATTCGCGCCTACGAACAGTGCGAGTTTGAAGTTTTTTATCAGCCTCAAGTCAATTTGATCACCAATGAAATTATCGGCGCCGAGGCATTATTACGCTGGCGGCATCCGCAAAAAGGGTTGCTGGGACCTGGCGCGTTTTTGGCTGCGCTGGAACGAGGCCCTTGGGCTGAACGTATCGGCGACTGGGTGGTTGAAACCGCATGTCGTCAAGCGGCGGAGTGGTGTGAAGCAGGGGCCAAAAATTTTCGTATCAGTATTAATTTATTCAGCGCCCAGTTCCGTTCGGGCACCCTGGCGCAAAAGATCGAGCAGGTGCTGGCGCGCACAGGGCTTGACGCGGGTTTGCTGGAGTTGGAAATCACAGAAAACATCATCTTGCGCTATGACGAAAACATGTTGCAGCCGTTGAAAGTGCTGCGGGATGCGGGAATTGGTATTGCTTTTGATGATTATGGCACGGGCTACGCGTCGTTGAGCATGCTGAAGAATTATCCGGTAACCCGGCTTAAGATCGATCAAACCTTTGTACGCGCCATGTGCGATTCGCCGCCGGATGCGGCGATAGTGCGTGCCATTCTGTATTTGGGCAAAAGTTTTGGCCTTAACGTCATTGCTGAAGGCGTAGAGACCATGAAGCAATGCGAGCGCTTGCGCAACAAAGGCTGTGAAGAGGCGCAGGGATATCTGTTTGGTCACCCCATGATGGCAGAAGATTTTACTCAGCAGCTACGTGCACAGATGGTCTCGGAACCCCGCTAACAACGTACATTTCCGTTATTCAGCCCACCACGCGCAAACAAAAAATGGAATATAGATCACATTTTTTATAGTGGTGGGCTGGTGTCGCGTTAGATGTGGGATTGGTTGTGCACGAAATCTTCGAAATGTTACTGGCAGTGTTTGAACGCGCTGCGTTAATGTTGATTTGCCTGTTTTTTTTAACGCGAACGCGCAGCGGTCACCGCTATCTTCTCCCTGTTTGCGCTGTTTGGCACCTATTCAAGCATCAACGTTGAAGGCTCCCTGGTTAACGTCAGGGTGATTGCCGTCATGTCGGGCGGCATTCTGTTTGGCCCTTGGGTAGGTATCGCGACCGGCACCATTGCTGGTGTGCATCGCTATTTGATCGATATCAACGGCATCACATCTGTCCCTTGTCTGATTACCAGTATTATCGCGGGAATTACTGCGGGCTACATCAATCGCAAGGTGAAGAAAGAGAAACAGTGGAGCATCGGTATTTTTGGCGGCATGATGTGCGAGTCGCTGACGATGCTGCTGGTGGTACTTTGGGCAACGCCTACCGCGCTGGGATTGGATATTGTGTCCAAGATTGCGGTGCCGATGATTGCTGGATCTGTCTGCATCGGGCTGATTGTATTGCTGGTGTAGAGTGTGGCGAATGAAAAAGAGGTGATAGCCGCACGGCAAGCGAAACTGGCATTGGATATTGCCCATAAGACGCTGCCTTATTTCTGTAATATCAATAGTCATTCACTGGCAGCGATCTGTCGTATTATTCGCACTGAAATCAATGCCGATGTGGTCGCCATGACCAATACGCAGCATATTCTGGCCTACGTTGGCGTCGGGAAAGAAAAATACAACATTGGTCATGACATTATTAGTCCTATGACGCAGCAGGTGATTCTCGATGGCAAAATAATTATTAAAAATAATGATGAACAGCATCTGACGCCGGAAATTCATTCGATGATTGTCATTCCGTTATTTGAGCATGGACAGGTGACGGGCACGCTAAAAATTTATTATCGCCATGCCCATAGAATTACTTACTCATTGCAGATAATGGCTGTTGGTTTGTCGCAACTGATGTCAACCCAGATCGAGGTTTCACGCACCGAGCAACTGCGTGACATGGCGAATAAGGCTGAACTGAGGGCCTTGCAGAGTAAAATTAACCCCCATTTTCTCTTTAATGCGTTGAATGCCATTTCATCGTCGATCCGTATTAATCCTGATACCGCGCGTCAGTTAGTGATCAATTTGTCGCGCTATCTGCGCTACAACCTTAAGTTGAACGATGATGCGTTGATTGATGTGAAAAAGGAGCTTTACCAGATTCGTGATTATATCGCCATTGAGCAGGCGCGCTTTGGTGCAAAGCTCACGGTGATTTACGACATTGATGACGATCTGTCCTATCAAATTCCCAGTCTGTTGATCCAGCCGCTGGTGGAAAATGCCATTGTGCACGGCATTCAACCCTGCCGTGGCAAGGACTCGGTGGTCATAGCAGTAAAAGATCTGGGAGAGCGATTGCGCGTGGCTGACTCTGCGCGTATGGTGCCGGAAAATAATGTGATGGCCACGATGGTCGCAGGAGATAAGTGGTGAAAGCCATTATTGTTGAAGATGAGTTCCTGGCGCAGGAAGAACTTAATTATCTGATTCGCCAGCACAGCGACATTGAGATCGTGGCAACGTTTGACGATGGTATGGATGTGCTGAAATACCTGCAACACAACGACGTTGATGCCATTTTTCTTGATATAAACATACCATCGCTTAATGGCGTCTTTCTCGCGCAAAACATCAGCAAGTTTGCGCAAAAACAGTACATTATCTTTATCACCGCGTATAAAGAACATGCGGTCGAAGCCTTTGAAGTGGATGCGTTTGACTCCCTATCATGAGGCGCGCATCGTCACCATGCTGCAAAAGCTGAAAAATGCCTGGCAGTTACGGCAATCCGCCCCGACGCCAGAAAACATCAGCGCCGATAATGCCCCACGCATAGGACAACACACCATCAATCTGATGAAAGATGAGCGCATTATCGTTACCGACATCAATCAAATCTATTACGCTGCTGCGCAGGAAAAGGTGACGTTGGTCTATACACGGCGTGAAACTTTTATCATGCCAATGAACATTACCGAGTTTTGTAGCCGGTTACCGGAAGAGATGTTCTTTCGCTGCCACCGTTCTTACTGCGTCAACCTGACGAAAATCCGCGAAATCGTACCCTGGTTCAATAATACCTACATCCTGCGGTTGCACGAGTTGGAATTTGAAGTGCCAGTGAGCCGCAGTAAGGTAAAAATCTTTCGTGCATTGATGCGCCTGTAACGGCATTTCATTCCGTTTTGACGGCATCTCATTCCTGATTCGATCTTTTCACGTCACGCCGCTTGTAGACTGGCCCCAACACGTAAGCGGGTGGTCTAAGGTGCAGGTACCATGGCCCATTTTGCTTACCTTCTTTGATGTTCCCTCAGGGAACCGTTTTACTAAGAGGTCGGCCTATGAATGCCAAACCAACTCGTCGCGGCCAGATCGTACTGGGCACGATCATCGCGCAAATGGGGCTGGGGACTATTTACACCTGGAGTCTGTTTAACCAACCGCTGGTCGACATTTTCGGGTGGTCGCTCAGCGCCGTGGCAACGACGTTTTCCATCACCAGTTTCAGCCTGGCGTTTGCAACGCTGTTTGCCGGAAAATTGCAGGAGCGCATTGGCATTCGGCGCTTAACGCTATGCGCCGGTATCGTGCTGGGTCTGGAATTAATGGCCAGTTCAGGAGTGACCTCTTTGCTGGGAATGTACTTGCTGATGGGCGTTGTGGTTGGCTTTGCCGATGGCACCGCGTATATCACCACGCTGTCCAACCTGATCAAATGGTTCCCTGAACGCAACGGGTTGATTGCCGGTGTTTCTGTCGGGGCATTTGGTACCGGCAGCTTGGTATTTAAATATATCAACAGTTTTCTGATCTCATAAGTAGGCGCATCTCATGCCTTTTTCTATTGGGGGCTGATGGCAATGATCATGATCGGACTGGGTAGCACCTTGCTGAAAGAGCCGCCGACACATGCTGCCAATGGAAAAACGGCAATCACCTACGGTACGCGTGATTTTACTTTGGGCGAAATGCTGGGGATCAAAGAAGCCTATCTGCTGTTTGTGATTTTCTTTACGGCGTGCATGAGCGGTTTGTACCTGATTGGCGTGGTAAAGGATATCGGTGTGGAAATGGCTGGTATGGATAAACAAATGGCGGCTAACGCTATTTTCAATACGGTAGGGCGTATTGTGTTGGGTGCAATGTCAGATAAAGTCGACCGCCTGCGCGTTGTCAGCGGGACGCTGCTGGTTACTGCATTGGCTGTGACGGTTATGGCCTTCCTGCTGCTGTCACCTGTGTTGTTTTTTATCTGTGTCAGCGCCATTGCCTTCTGCTTTGGCGGCAATATCACTGTGTTCCCTGTCATTGTCGGCGACTTCTTCGGTCTGAAACATCACAGTAAAAACTATGGCGTCATTTATCAGGGATTTGGTATCGGTGCGCTGTCTGGCTCTTTCATTGCGGCGCGACTGGGTGGTTTTCACGCTACCTTTATTGCGATCGCAGTATTGTCAGCGCTGTCACTGCTGATTGCGTTGTGGATCAAACCGCCCAAGCACGTCCGCACGCAACCCGAGATGCCTGCGACAGTGGCGCATGTCCGCGGATAATACGCTGCACTAACGACATAAATGCCTTATTATGCAGAGCCCCTGGGTTTTTACCCGGGGGCTAATGATATGGTCACCCCCACCCTGTAGCGGTACGCTGGCAGGGTGTTTTTCTTTCAGGAGAGGCCATCA
>NZ_PEHF01000054.1 GCF_015762685.1 Candidatus Symbiopectobacterium sp. 'North America'
ACCGTTTCCCGGTAATCAACATGGGCTGGCTAAAGTGGAGCGGTAATATGCAAAGTTATTTAGCCTACCAACCGTGCAGGTCATATGATGAGTAAACGGATACTCGAAATAATCAACGATCCTGATATAATTAAAATAATAATTTTAGATATGAATAATAATTTATATCATGGCCGTACGCTTGAGTTAACGACGGACCTCCCTTCTTGGATAACGTATTATCCTGAAAACACGGTTTTCCAGAAAAAAATGCCCGACGGAAAAAATGGTGTTCGTTATCAGTCTCATTATAAAATACTGGCCATCAGCACCAAGGTATATGATGATGGTGATATTTATAACATTTTCCAAGGGATGAACAGTGGGGGACTTTCATTCAGCGCCAATATGATAAATAGCACTGAACTTGATGATTTAAAACCCAATGAATATAAAGATGCCATCCCTGTCACCGCGATAGGCGAATGGGCTTTATCTTAATTTTCAAGTGTTAGTGAAATAAAACAAGCTGTAGAAAAGACGAAGTTCCGCGCCCCTGTCATTAAAGGATTTGGTAATATTAAAGCCCCCTTTCATTATGCTTTCTATGATAAAAATGGCGGCAGTATAGTTGTTGAAGCAGTTGATGGTAAGTTAAAGGTTTATGATAACCCGACTCGAGTTATGACAAATGGACCTGATTTCTCTTGGCACTTGCAGAATCTGAATAACTATACACAACTAACCAATGTTGATCGTTCTCACTCAACGTTTGGGAATATGCCAGTCAGTCAACCCGACAGCGGTATTGCCATTTCGGCACTGCCTTCTTCAGACACCTCTGTAGGTCGATTCATTCGTGGTGTATTTTATACGACCTATGCACAAAAGCCGGTAAATTCGCAACTCGCAATGAATACGCTAGCGCATATTATGAACAGATTTGACCGTATTAAAGGTATTACTGTGGATGAAAGAAATGTGCAGGGAGAGACGAAAACGCCACAAACAGAATATACCGTATGGACAAGTTTGTCTGACCTTAAAGAAGGAAAGATGCTGGTTAAAGGATATACAGATATTAACTACACAGAATTTTCTTTTTATAAAATCAAAGAGAAGAATGCGCCATTTTTTGAAAGAATAAATGTGGAGCAGTAAACAACATTCAGAGCGTCGGCGACGCGGGTCATGACCTTCGGTGCTCCAGGTTCGAAATTGCTACCTGTGTTCTCTTGCCTGCGACAGTGATATAGAAGGATAATCACCTATGCTTAACGCTAGGGACTTCTTTCCCCAGCGCTATCGGTAAAAAAGCAGTGCCACAGGAAATCACGAGCCTGATATTCAGCCCGTGTAAATCAGAGATTACCTCTACTTTGTCTCGGTACTTTTCTGATCCAAGGTAATGATATAATTGATATAAGTAGAGTAACACCACATGCATCAAGAGCAGTTCAAATGAAATCATATGCCCTTCGATAACGTTTACAGTGAAAAGCGCCTGCCTAGCCGCGTGCGGGATATCTGGCAATTTTTCCATCGCGATACGCTGGCGATGATTGGGCTGTACGGCTTTTTGGCGCTGCTGTTTCTGTGTCTGTTTGGTTCTGCCATCGCCCCTTATGCCGTCGATCAGCAATTTCTGGGCTATCAATTGATGCCACCTTCCTGGTCACATTACGGTGAGGTGTCCTTCTTTCTCGGTACAGACGATCTGGGGCGCGATCTCTTGAGCCGGTTATTGACCGGTGCTGCCGCGACCGTCGGTTCAGCGCTGATCGTCACCTATGCGGCATTGTGCTCGGCACATTAGCTGGCGTCACGCACGGCCTGCGCTCCGCATTATTGAACCATATTCTCGATACGTTGCTATCAATACCGTCATTGCTGCTGGCTATCGTGGTGATCGCCTTTATCGACTCGGATTTGACGCACGCTATGCTGGCCGTGTGGCTGGCGCTGCTGCCGCGCATGGTGAGAACGCTCTACACCGCCGTGCACGATGAGATGGATAAGGAATATGTCATCGCCGCCCGATTAGACGGCGCATCAACCCGCTATATCATTTGGTACGTGGTGTTACCCAATATCGAGCCGGTGCTGGTGTCCGAGTTTACCCGCGCGCGCTCTATCGCCATTTTGGACATTTCAGCACTGGGCTTTCTCGATCTGGGCGCTCAGATGCCAACACCCGAATGGGGTGCCATGTTAGGCAATTCTCTGGAACTGGTGTATGCCGCGCCCTGGACGGTGATGTTGCCGGGCGTGGCCATTACCCTCAGCGTACTGATTGTGAATCTGCTGGGCGATGGCATCCGCCGTTCCCTGCTGTCACAAATGGATTAATGGCGGAGACGAACCATGGCACTACTTGATATTCGTAATCTGACCATTGAATTCCTTACGCCTGACGGTCCGGTCAAGGCCGTCGATCGCGTCAGCATTACCCTGACCGAAGGGGAAATCCGCGGCCTGGTGGGCGAATCTGGATCGGGCAAGAGCCTTATTGCTAAAGCCATCTGCGGCGTAACCAAAGATAACTGGCGGGTGACAGCTGACCGCTTCCGTTTTGATGATATCGACTTGCTGCAACTCTCACCCCGTGCACGGCGTAAGCTGGTGGGACACAACGTGTCGATGATTTTTCAGGAGCCGCAATCCTGTCTCGATCCCTCTGAGCACATTGGCAAACAGCTGATGCTTGCCATTCCAGGCTGGACCTACAAAGGTCGTTGGTGGCAACGCTTTCAGTGGCGCAAACGCCGCGCCATTGAACTATTGCACCGGGTCGGCATTAAAGATCACAAAGATATCATGCGCATTTCCCCCTATGAATTGACGGAGGGTGAATGCCAGAAGGTAATGATTGCCATCGCCTTGGCTAACCAGCCGCGTCTGCTGATCGCCGATGAACCGACCAATGCGATGGAGTCAACCACGCAGGCGCAGATTTTCCGGCTACTGTCGCGACTTAATCAGAACAATAACACCACCATTTTATTGATCAGTCATGACCTGCAAACTATGAGCAAGTGGGCCGATCGTATCAACGTGCTTTACTGCGGACAAACGGTGGAAAGCGCGCCAAGCGAAGAGTTGATCTCCGCGCCACACCACCCTTACACCCAGGCGCTGATCCGCGCCATGCCCGATTTCGGGCGTTCGTTGCCGCACAAAAGCAGACTTAACACGCTGCCGGGCGCTATTCCGTCACTAGAGTATCTGCCGGTAGGCTGCCTTCTCGGTCCGCGTTGCCCCTACTCGCAGAAAAAATGCATGCAAACACCGCTGTTGGTATCGACCAAAAATCACTGGTTCGCCTGCCATTTCCCGCTTAATACGGAGGAGCAATGATGGATGACATTCTGCTCGAAGCGCGCAACCTGACCAAAACGTTCCGCTACCACACCGGGTTATTTCACCGCCAACACGTTGAAGCCGTGAAATCCGTGAGTTTCACGCTGCGCGAACGGCAGACGCTGGCGATTATCGGTGAGAACGGCTCCGGCAAATCGACCCTGGCGAAAATGCTGGTGGGGGTCATCCCACCGACCTCCGGTGAACTGCTGATTAACGATCATCCTTTGTGCTACGGCGATTATCGCTTCCGCTGCCAGCAGGTGCGCATGATTTTTCAGGACGCGGGCAATGCGCTCAACCCACGCCAGCGTATTGGCCAACTGCTTGATATGCCTCTGCGGTTGAATACCACATTGAACGGTCACGAGCGGGAAAAAATGATCAACCAGACGCTGCAACAGGTAGGCCTGCGCCCTGATCACGCCTACTACTACCCGCAGGCACTGGCTCCCGGCCAAAAACAGCGCGTGGGATTGGCACGTGCGTTGATCTTGCAGCCCAAGGTGATCGTGGCTGACGAGGCACTGGCCTCGTTAGATATGTCGATGCGCTCGCAAATCATTAATTTGATGCTGGAACTTCAGGAAGAACAAGGGATCTCCTATATTTATGTCACTCAGCATCTGGGCATGATGAAGCACATCAGCGATCAGATCGTGGTAATGCACGACGGTGAAGTGGTCGAGCGAGGCAGCACCGCAGATGTGCTGGCCGCGCCGCTGCACGATTTGACCAAACGCCTGATTGCCAGCCACTTTGGCGAAGCGCTCAGTGCCGATGCCTGGCGCCGTGACAGAGCGCAGTTTTAGCCGGATTCGCTAGCGCGACATCGTGGCAAACGCGCGGGCGATACTGCTCGGAGTACCCCACGGGGGGCAACCATGCTAGAATCGCCCGGTTTACTCACTTCGAACGCCCTGATTAACGCATTCTGTGCAGGCGTTCGCAGCAACTATAATCACAAGGATTACTGCTATGGGTTTTCTAACCGGTAAGGGCATTTTGGTAACGGGTGTTGCCAGTAACCGCTCAATTGCATTCGGTATCGCACAGGCGATGCAACGCGAAGGCGCTGAACTGGCGTTTACATACCAGAACGACAAGCTGAAATCGCGTGTTGAAGGCTTCGCACAAGAGCTGGGTTCCAGCATAGTACTGCCGTGTGACGTTGCGGAAGATGCCAGCATTGAAGCGCTGTTTGCCGAACTGGCTAACGTATGGCCGACCTTTGACGGTTTTGTCCACTCCATCGCGTTCGCCCCGGGCGATCAACTGGATGGTGATTACGTCGACGCCGTGACCCGTGACGGTTTCCGCGTTGCGCACGATATCAGTTCCTACAGCTTCGTGGCGATGGCAAAAGCCTGCCGCGCCATGCTGAACCCGAACTCCGCGCTGGTCACACTCTCCTACCTCGGTGCCGAGCGCGCTATTCCGAACTACAACGTGATGGGTCTGGCCAAAGCCTCTCTGGAAGCCAACGTTCGCTACATGGCTAACGCCATGGGCGCGCAAGGTGTGCGTGTTAACGCCATTTCCGCTGGCCCGATCCGCACGTTGGCGGCGTCTGGCATCAAAAATTTCAAGAAAATGCTTTCCCACTGCGAGGCGGTGACGCCTATACGCCGTGTGGTCACCATTGAAGACGTAGGCAATACGGCTGCGTTCTTGTGCTCGGATCTGGCTGCGGGTATCTCAGGTGAAGTCCTGCACGTGGATGGCGGCTTCAACATCGCCGCAATGAATGAGCTGGAACTGGATTAATTTCCAACCGCTATTGGCAAAAACCACCGGCATCCGGTGGTTTTTTTTCGTCCCAACTCAACCCGCGTTTTCTGCCAGCCACGTCTGTGCGAAAACAAAGAAATTTTGTGCCAGGCAGTAACTTTGCCAACCGGAGCCACAACCAGCGCCGCCTGACGCTGCATCGGTGGCAGTGTGAGTGGGCGAAAACGCAGTGCGGGCGTCATTTCCGGCAACAGGCTCCCTTGAGGCACGACGGCGCAGCCCAATCCTAAAAAGACGCTCTGCATCAATTGCATCACCGAGGCACTTTCCACTTTGACCTTCGGCGTCACGCCTGACTCACGAAAGTGTCCATCGAGATAACGCCGAAAATAGCGGCTGGGCTCAGCCAGACACAACGGCACATCCGCCAAATCCGCTAATGCCAGCGGCGTCTCTCCGACCATCTGTGGGAATGCTTGCGGATGGTAAACCAGCGAAATCTCACTGCGGTGTACGGGAGCCGCCTGAAAAGTCAGCTCTTTGAGCGTGGCAAGCTCGAAAAATCCCAGACCGATATCAACCGTGTGGGCATTGAGCGCTTCCAGAAGCTGGTCCGCACTGAACAAGGAGACCTGATAGTCGAGCTGTGGGTAGATCTCATGAGCAGCGGCCAACAGTTGCGGAAGCACCATTCCCGATTTCGGCACCGCGCCAATGCGCAATACGCCGCTCACGCCATGCTTAAGCGACGCCACTTCCAACTTCAATCCCTGATAAATCGAAACGATTTCAACGCCCATTGCGAACAGCCCGGCGGGTTCTATCTGGGCAATGCGGCGGCTGAGTTACGCTTTAACACCCCGAATCATAAAGCCAACTTCTGCGCCGCCGAACTGCCGAAAACCCTGTTCGCGCAGCTTGGCACGCAGCAGGCTCCTTTTACGCTGCAAACCCTGCGTTCGCAGGATCAGTACAACACCACCATTTATGGCCTTGATGACCGCTATCGCGGCGTTTACGGGCAACGCGAGGTGCTGTTTATCAATCCGCAGGATATCGCTGCACTGAGGTTGGCTGACGGTGACAACGTGAATATCGAGACGCTGTGGAACGATGGCATCACACGTAAGGTGAGTGGATTTCGACTGGTCAGCTACAATATTCCTCGCGGCAATCTGGCCGCCTATTACCCGGAAACCAATCCGTTAGTACCACTCTCAAGCGTAGGTTATGAAACCTTTACACCGACCTCAAAATCGGTGCCCGTGGTCATAACCCGCAGCCAGAGCGATATACAAACTGAGCGACATATCTCCTGATACACTGGCGTCTCGGCACTGACCGGGACGCCTGCGTTCCACTCCCGTTACGCGATGCATTAGCGGTTATTCTCAAAACGCGAAGATTGGTCTCATTGATATACATCACGCTTGCCGCCAGCACGGGTTTCGCGTAAAACTGTCTGCCATTCATTAGTGTCGTTAATAACCGCATCTGGACATCTCTTTTACTCATTATGTTTCAAGATAATCCGCTGCTTGCCCAGCTAAAACAGCAACTTCACTCCCAAACTCCTCGTGCTGAAGGCGTAGTGAAAGGCACTGATAAAGGGTTCGGCTTTTTGGAAGTCGACGCACAAAAAAGCTACTTTATTCCACCACCGCAGATGAAGAAGGTGATGCATGGCGATCGTATCGTTGCGACGCTGCACACCGATAAAGATCGTGAAATCGCAGAGCCGGAATCCCTGATTGAACCCTTTTTGACGCGCTTTGTTGGCCGTGTGCAGAAAAAGGACGACCGTTTTGCCATCCTGCCCGATCATCCGCTGCTGAAAGAGGCGATCCCCTGCCGTACTGGACGCGACGTAAATCACACCTTTCAGGATGGCGATTGGGCTGTGGCGGAAATGCGTCGCCATCCGCTCAAAGGCGATCGCAGCTTCCATGCTGAATTAACGCAATACATCACCACCGGCGACGACCCGCTGGCGCCGTGGTGGGTGACGTTGTCACGTCACGATCTTGAGCGTACAGCGCCAGAAATGGACAGAGAATTGACGCTCAATGACGGCAATCTGACGCGCGAAGATTTGACGGCACTGACCTTTGTTACCATCGATAGCGCCAGTACTGAAGACATGGACGATGCGCTGTATGCCAAAGACAACGGCGACGGCACACTGGAACTAACTATCGCCATTGCCGACCCTACCGCCTATGTGGAAGCGGGCAGTACGCTGGATACGCTGGCGCGTCAACGTTCATTTACCAACTACCTGCCGGGATTCAATATTCCGATGCTGCCACGCGTGCTTTCCGACGATCTCTGCTCGCTGCGCGCGCAAGAGCGCCGTCCGGCAGTGGTGTGCCGCGTCACCGTCGCGGCCGACGGTACACTGGGCGATGATGTGCAGTTCTTTGCCGCCTGGGTAGAATCCAAGGCCAAACTGGTTTACGACAACGTTTCAGACTGGCTGGAGCAACAGGGTGAATGGCAGCCGGAAAACGATGCCGTTGCCGAGCAAATCCGTTTGCTGCACCGCATCGGTCTGGCCCGCAGTGCGTGGCGTGCCACCCATGCGCTGGTGTTTAAAGATCGTCCTGATTACCGTTTCCTGCTCGGTAAGCAGGGCGATGTGCTGAATATCGTAGTTGAACAACGTCGCATCGCTAATCGTATCGTCGAAGAAACCATGATCACCGCCAATATCTGCGCCGCACGCATGCTTAAAGAGAAGTTGGGCTTCGGCATTTACAACGTTCACAACGGTTTCGAGCCAACCCAGGTCGATCAGGCCGTGATGGTGTTAAGCAACAACGGCATTGAAGCGGACGCTGCTGCGTTGTTGACCCTGGACTGTTTTTGCAAACTGCGCCGAGAGCTGGATGCGCAGCCGACGTCATTTTTAGACAGCCGCATTCGCCGCTTCCAAACCTTCGCCGAAGTTTCCACTACGCCAGGACCGCATTTCGGTTTGGGGCTGGACGCGTATGCCACCTGGACCTCGCCCATCCGTAAGTTTGGTGACATGATCAACCATCGCCTGCTGAAAGCAATTATTTGCCAACAGCCCGCTGAGAAACTGCAAGATGACATCACGCAACAAATGGCGGAGCGCCGTCGTTTAAACCGGATGGCCGAGCGTGACGTCGGTGACTGGCTGTATGCTCGTTTCCTAAAACCGAAAGCCGGGACTGATGCCCGCTTCCGCGCCGAGATCATCGATGTGACGCGCGGTGGTCTGCGTGTGCGTTTGCTGGACAACGGTGCCGTTGCCTTTATCCCGGCTTCGTTTATTCACGCAGTACGCGATGAGTTAGTCAGCAGCCAGGAAACCGGCACGGTCTCCGTCAAAGGTGAAGTGGTCTACCGCCAAAGCGATACGCTGGATGTGGTATTGACCGACGTGCGCATGGAAACGCGCAGTATCATTGCCAAACCCGTAGCATAAACCTCTGGTGTCGCCAGCCTGCGGGTTGGCGACACCGATGTTCTCCGCATCAGATTCTCCCCTCCCCTATCATCATTAGCCAAAACTGAATTTAATTTACAAAAATTCACTCTTGCTCACATTTTCTCATCTGCACCTGCCGCACATCACGCTGAAATACAATATGTTTTTAAGGGCTGCGCCGTTTGCCATGGCGTCACGCCTTAAAAGCCAGCAAAACTCTCGCCCCATTAGTTGGGTAACGAAGGAGCCGTTGTCATGAATAATGTCAAAAGCATAGTGATCTGGCTGTTGGTCGCATTAGCGGGGGCTATCGCCTTCGCGATGCTGGCCTTAAGCCGTGGAATGCCGTGTGGTTGGCCATTGCAGCCGTATCCTGCTACAGCATTGCCTACCGCTTTTACAGTCTGTTTATTGCTAAAAAAGTGTTTGAACTGGACGACCGTCGTGTCACGCCGGCTGAACGTCACAATGACGGGTTGGATTATGTTCCCACCAACAAGTGGGTGCTGTTTGGTCACCACTTTGCCGCTATCGCCGGGGCGGGTCCGTTGGTTGGTCCGATTCTCGCCGCGCAGATGGGCTTTCTACTGGGCACGATCTGGATTTTGGTCGGGGTAATGTTCGCCGGTGCGGTACAAGATTTTCTGGTCCTGTTTATCTCGACGCGCCGCGATGGCCGTTCGCTCGGGGAAATGGCAAAACAAGAGTTAAGCACCTTTGCGGGTGTGGTGACGATGCTGGGTGCACTGGGTGTGATGATAATCATCCTTTCCGCACTGGCTCTGGTGATGGTCAAAGCGCTAGCACACAGCCCCTGGGGGGGTTTACCATTGCAGCGACTATCCCGATTGCGCTGTTTATGGGCGTCTATATGCGTTTTCTGCGCCCCGGCAAAATTGCTGAAGTCTCATTGATCGGTTTTGTGTTGATGATGATGGCCATCGTGTACGGCGGCGACATCTCTGTCCATCCGCACTGGGGCCCCTTCTTCACCCTGCAAGGCACCACGCTGACTTGGGCGCTGGTAATTTACGGCTTTATCGCTTCGGTGCTGCCGGTATGGCTACTGCGGGCCCTACGCGACTATCTTTTTACGTTCCTGAAAATTGGGGTTATTGTCGGTTTGGCTGTGGGTATTGTGTTCGCCACGCCAGAACTGAAAATGCCGTCTGTGACACGCTTTATTGACGGTAGCGGGCCGGTGTTCTCCGGTAGCCTGTTCCCCTTCCTGTTTATCACCATCGCTTGCGGTGCCATCTCCGGGTTCCACGCGTTGGTCTCCAGCGGTACCACGCCTAAGTTGATTGAACACGAAAGTCACATTCGCATGATTGGTTATGGCGCGATGCAGATGGAATCGTTTGTGGCGATCATGGCGCTGATTTGCGCTTCGGTTATCGATCCGGGCTTCTATTTCGCCATGAACTCACCGTCTGCTCTGATCGGTATCACCGTTGAACAAGCCTCACAGGTGATCAACGGCTGGGGCTTTATGATCACACCGGAAGCGCTGAGTGAAATAGCCAAAGACGTAGGCGAAGCCTCTATTTTGTCACGTGCCAGGGGGACACCGACCTTCTCGGTGGGCATGGCGCATATCATCACCGAAATGTTTAACAGTCGGGCCATGATGGCATTCTGGTATCACTTCGCCATTCTGTTTGAAGCGCTGTTCATTCTGACTGCCGTCGATGCCGGTACCCGCGCCTGCCGTTTCATGGAGCAGGATCTGGTCGGCCTCGCTGTTCCTGGCATGGGCAAGAGCCACTCCTGGCTGGGTAACATGGCGGGCACCACGGTGGCGGTTGCCGGTTGGGGCTTCTTTGTCTATCAGGGCGTTATCGATCCTCTCGGTGGGATTAACACCTTGTGGCTGCTGTTTGATATCGGGAACCAGATGCTGGCGTCCATGGCGCTGATTCTTGGCACCGTTGTGCTGTTCAAAATGAAGAAGCAGCGCTACGCCTGGGTGACCATACTGCCGACCATCTGGCTGTTTATCACTTCGATGACAGCCGGCTGGCAGAAAATTTTCCATGAAAAGGCCAGTATCGGTTTTCTGGCTCAGGCTAAACGCTTCTCGCAGGGTATTGAGCAAGGCACGTTGATCGCGCCAGCCAAGACCATCAAAGGCATGGAAACCATTGTGTTCAGCAACCAGATCAACGCCGCACTATGCGGGTTCTTTATGCTGGTAGCAGTTACCATGCTCATTTCTGCCTTTTTTGTGATTCGCCGTGCGCTGGCAAGCGAGACGCCGACGGCAAAAGAAGTGGCTGTTATCTTACGTGAAGAAACAACGCACCGTTAACCGCCTCATTAACGGTGCTGTGTGCCCATGCCCGTCAGCAATGACGGGCATTTTTTTCCATTGTGATACTAGGATTAGGCCTACGGTTGCAGGGCACGTTCGCGCGACTGCCCGACAAAATAGGGTAAAAACAGTTGGATCAGCGGACTAATCGCAAAGGCATACACTACCGTACCTACGCCGACCGTGCCGCCGAGTATCCACCCCACCACCAGCACCGTCAGCTCAATTCCGGTTCGCACATAGCGAATTTGCCATCCGGTACGCGCCACAATGCCGGTCATCAAGCCATCACGAGGGCCAGGACCAAAACCGGCACCGATATACATGCCAGTAGCTAGCCCGTTGGTGATGCCCCCCCGATCAACAGCGCCGTGCGTGCCCCGAGGTGTTCGATTTCTGGCAGTAAATCCAATCCCACATTGGTTGCCAGCCCAATCACGATAACGTTACTGATGGTCCCCAATCCCGGCCGCTGGCGTAGCGGGATCCACAGCAGCAGCACCAACGCGCCCATCAGGATGATAATGGTGCCCATACTCAGTGGCAGATGTTGCGCTAACCCGAGGTGAAACACATCCCACGGGTCCACCCCTAAATTTCCCCGGATCATCATGGCGATTGCCATGCCGTACAGCGCTAATCCCACATACAATAACCCAAGCCGATACGCCATAGTACTTCACCCCACCATTAACCCTTCGTCACCAACAGGGTGACGTCATCAAGGAAGTTGTGTTACCTTGACGCAAAATGGACTTTATTTTAAGGTCCAGTTTATCGAAAGTGGCTTTTTAATCTGTCAGGGAGTTTACCATGGCTGCACGGCCTCATTACAGCGTCTGTTCGGTAACTGGCAGCAACCCGAATCACGCACTCCGGCTTATCGCCAGTTAGCAGATAGCCTGCGGTCGATCTCTCCTGCGCCGCCCTGCCCGCGGGTCCTGAGATCCATCAGGCATATACCCGCGCCCTGTCTCAGTTGCCAGAGTACCTTGAACACAGCGGCTATGACGCTGCCGGGTTGCCACGACTGCGCAGCGCTACAACGCTCGCGGTCTACCCACTACGGCGGATCAAATCATGGTGGTAAACGGAGCGGTCAGCGGTTTTACCCTGCTGCTACGACTGCTGACCGGCCCGGGCGACCGCGTAATTATTGAACACCCTACCTATCCTCATGCGATTGGTGCAATAAAAGGCGCTGCCTGTCGCCCGATTCCTGTAGCACTCCCCGATCAGGGATGGGATACCGATGGTCTTGCCATCACGATTGCTCAGGCAGCTCCGCGTCTCGCCTACCTGATCACCGATTATCACAACCCCACCGGTCGCTGCATGGACAGCGCCACGCGCCAGATTGTGGCGGAGATCGCAGCACGCACGCGCACGCCGATGGTGATGGATGAAACCATGTCGGAACTGTGGTACGACGTGCCACCGCCACCGCCGCTGGCCGCCTTTGATGACAGCGGACACGTCATCATGCTAGGTTCGGCGGGCAAAAGCTTTTGGGGCGGACTGCGACTCGGCTGGATTCGAGCCAGCGCCCGGACCATCGCTGCACTGATACAGATGCGCGATACCGTGGATTTGGGCTCTCCGCTATTGGAACAGCTGGCCTGCGCGGAACTGTTGCAGGATGCAGAACAGATTTTGCCTGCACGCCGCGCTGGATTGCGTCAGCAGCGGGACGAGACCGGTGACGCCATTGCGCGCCAGTTTCCTGAATGGCAGTTGAATACGCCCAGCGGTGGCCTCTGTTGGTGGGCAGAGCTGCCACAACCCGTCTCCACCATGTTGGCAGCCAATGCAGAAACCCTGGGGATACGGATTGGCGCAGGGCCGCGTTTTGGGATTGAAGGGGGCTTTTGAACGCTTTTTACGCGTCCCTTTTACGCTGCCAGTCAGTCAAATTGAAGATGCGCTAATACGCATTAGACCAGTGTGGGATCGCATTGCAGCCCACCGTGTCAGTTATCCACGCGGTGGGTTGATTTAAGGTTATTGCCCGTAATAGGCGTTTTTACCGCGCTTGCGCAGGTAGTGCTTATCCAGCAGTTGCTGCTGCATCGGGCAAACGTCTGGTGCCAGTTGGCAGGTGAAGATGCCCATATAGGCGATCTCTTCCAGTACCACCGCGTTGTGCACCGCGGTATCAGCGTCTTTTCCCCAAGCAAAAGGCTCGTGCGCGGCCGTCTATCTCCGCGTCTGTCATCAGACGGGTGCAAGTGATTGCGCCATAAAAGTAATCGGCATGGGTGGTACCAAAGGCCGGCAAATCTTTGCCCGCCTGCGCCCAAATGGTCGCATGGCGTGAGTGCGTATGCACAATGCCACCAATCTGATCAAACGCCAGATAGAGCACGCGGTGTGTATCTGAATCCGATGAAGGCTTCTTGCTTACTTCAACCACGCGCCCGGTTGCAAGTTCCACCACCACCATATCTTCGGCGGTCATCACCGGATAAGCCACCCCCGAAGGTTTGATGACCATCAGCCTCTGCTGACGATCGACTGCACTGACATTTCCCCAGGTAAAGGTCACCAGGTGATGCGCTGGCAGCGCCAGATTCGCCTCCAGCACCTGCTGTTTGAGTTCTGCTAACATCATTCGCCCCCTTTCATCCGATAGGATATTGTCGGGGAGTCGGAGTGCCGCACCTATGGGCTAACTGGCTAAAAACCCTGCTACGCTGCGCATTACCCTTTATGACCGGGAAATCATTTATCACCGTGCTCACCGTTATGGCACGAACAGCATTTACGGCAAACCTCGCGCGAAGCAATTAGGATTTTTCCACCTATCCAGAGGACTTCCGACGATTATACAGATAGAAAGAGAGAGATGACCGACAAGGTCAGATTAAATAGTGCAAATATCGTGTAATGCGATATTTTCCCGCCGTCGCGGGCGAAAACATCAGGAGATCACCATGGTTGTGAAAAAAGGTTTCGTCGTTACAGCCCTTGCTGTAGCACTCGTCATGACGCTCAGCAGCTGTTCCAACATGTCCAAACGCGATCGTAATACCGCCATTGGCGCTGGGGCTGGCGCAGTCGGAGGGGCAATCCTGACCGGTGGCGGCACGCTGGGTGGTGCGGCCATTGGCGGCATTATTGGTCATCAGGTCGATTAATGGCGAGTGACAGCAGGGGACGCCCTGCTGTCAGATTCTGTATTAACCGCCCGCTAGCTTGACCTTCAATCCCTTCGCTTCCAATAGCTGTTTTAGCAGATCGCGCTTATCGCCCTGAATCTCAATGCTGCCTTCTTTAACAGCACCGCCACACTTCTTTTTTAGCTCTGCGGCCAACGCGGTGAGTGCGCCATCATCCAGATCGAGACCCGTGATAATGCATACGCCCTTTCCTTTGCGTCCGCTGGTTTGCCGTTGAATGCGCACCACGCCGTCTCCTTTGGCACGCGTTAACGGAGCGGGCTCTTCCTTGATGCGTCCGGTGTCGGTGGAATAGACCAACCGACTGTTACTCTCACTCATGCCTGCCCCCCCACCAACAACGAATGCCGAATCTGCGCCAGCGTGTGCGCCGGATCGGCAGATTGGGTGATCGGACGCCCAATGACCATATAATCAACCCCTGCCGCCTGCACCTGTTCCGGCGTCATAATGCGACGCTGATCGCCACTAGCGCTGCCCGCAGGGCGAATACCCGGCATGACCAGCTTGAACGCGCTACCACAAACCTGCTTCAGTCGTTGCGCTTCCTGTGCAGAACACACCACACCGTCCAATCCACAATCACGGGTCAGCACCGCGAGGCGCTCAGCCTGCTGCGCCGGTGCCGCAGTGATGCCTAACGCCAGCAGATCGTCGGTTTTCATGCTGGTCAATACAGTAACAGCAATCAGCAACGGCTCATCGGCACCAAAGGGTTGCAATGCCGCTTTTGCCGCTTCCATCATCCGCCTACCACCACTGGCATGGACGTTGACCATCCACACACCTAATTCTGCCGCAGCCGCCACCGCATGTGCGGCCGTATTATGGATATCGTGAAACTTGAGGTCGAGAAAAACGTCAAAACCGCGCTTCTGCAACGCCTTAACAAATTGCGGACCGAAAAGGGTAAACATCTCTTTGCCCACTTTCAGCCGACAATCCTGTGGGTTGATGCGATCGACAAACGCCAACGCCTGATTCTGGTCAGCATAGTCTAATGCGACAACGATTGGCGACGTAACGGCATGCGGTGGGGTGATGTGTTCGCTCATGTGGCCCTCAGTTTTGCTTGGCGATTGAATCCGTGGAGTGAGATTGGTCCGCGTATAAAAATTTTCCGCCGCATTCTACTCTTCTCTCCCGCGAAAGCCCAGCAGCCCTGCCGGACAGCGCTGCATTTCGCGCGGTGTTCACCGTGAATGTGTTTCAAACAATAAGCATGTTGTAACTAAATCGCGTTTTATAAAATAGACAATAGCATAATGCACTCCTCACGCTATTGTCCGTCCAGACCACGAATCGGTTTAATGCTGGCCCATGAGCGGCACGAAGGACAGTGCCAGTATAGAGATTGCGAGGTGAAGCCACACTTCTGGCAGCTATAGCGCGGTTTGGTGCGTATCTGTTCTCCCACCATATCGCGTAGCACCAGCAAGCTCTCTTTGGCTCGACCATCTTCGGCTTCACTCAGGTGGAAATCCATCAGACGATGGAAAACACGCATTGTCGGGTGACGCTGTAACTGGCGGTTGATGTAAACCTGTGCCACCTCAGCCCCTTCTTTGCGCTCCAGGATATCCGCCAACATCAGATCGGCGCTGGCACCGGTATTCTCTTCAACACAGCGTTTGAGAAAATCTTCCCATGCCTCCGACGCAGGCAAGTGCTGGTAACAGGTTTCCAGCATCGGCAGGGTTTCACTGACAAAGGCTTTATCTTGTTCCAGAACCTGCTGGAGCACCTCTACCGCAGGCGCATAGCGCTCCTGAGCGATATGAATGCGTCCCATCATGATTGACGCCCGAGCGCACGCTTTATCCGTTGCTGCACTTTTTTTCAATAGCGTCAACGCCTTATCTAGATCGTCACTGCTCATCGCTTGCAGCGCCAGTTCGCAGTAGAAATGGGCGATTTCCGTATTCAACTGCGGCTGGCCGAGTTTGACCAGTTTTTCCGCAATATCGATCGCTTTCTGCCAGTCGCTGGTAGCCTGATAGATCTGCAACAGTTGTTGAAGCGCGCTGCGACGAAAATCCTCTTCATCCACCAGTTGGGTGAAGATCTCTTCAGCACGGTCATACAGCCCGGCGGCCATATAATCACGCCCCAGTTGCTGCACCGCCAGCAGGCGCTGTTCGAACGATAACGAGGCGCTTTCCGTCAATGCCTGATGAATGCGAATAGCACGGTCGACCTCACCGCGTGAGCGGAACAGGTTACCCAGCGTCAGATGCGCCTCGAAGGTGTTACTCTCGTCCTTGATCATATCAAGGAACAGCTCCACCGCTTTATCCTGCTGATTAGAAAGCAAAAAATTCACACCTGTCACATACTCTCGCGATAAGCGGTTGGCTTCTTGATCCTTGTCCTGCTGCGCGCTTCTGCGGCCCATGTACCACCCGTATGCGGCGGCCACCGGCAATAACAGAAACAGCAGTTCTAACATAGAGGAGGATCCTTAGTGGGAAACAGAAGGTGCAGAGGGCGGCGTTTCGCTCTCTGTTACAGACTGTTGCTGTTCCAGGCGTTTGATTTTACGTTGCGCACGGCCCAAGGTGATGCGCAATCGCAGGTAGAATAAACCGCAGATCACCCACCCCAGCACAAACCCTACTGCAAACAGCGTCGCAAGTAACGTGGAAACACGATATTCGCCCTGCGCCAGCAGATAGTTGAAGGTGACAACTTGCTCGTTGTGCGCCCCCAATGTAATGAAAATGATGAATATCGCCAGTACCAATAAGAAGATCAGCAAGTATTTCACGTTCTTGTTCCTGTGATATCGCCTTAACCTGATGATTATGCCAAATGTTGGCGCTAAACCCCATAGAATTATCCATTATAGCCGGAGAAAGGACGCGGCTAGCTGAGGTAGCACCAGACGAGAGCGGCAGCACCGCCTGTTTTTGAACAACCCGATAACAAAAAGCGATGTTCGACAAAACGCGATTCAGGCAAAAGCAATTTTATATAGGGCAAGAGCGCGTGGCGGGCTTCCGCCGGAGGCATGAAATGGCCGCTGGCATTACTCCAAAAAGCCAACTGCTGTTGAGCAAATTTTAGCACCCCAGCGAAATGCACCTTGGTGGCATTCACAAAAGAAGAGTGTCCTTTAAGGGGGAGCCTGCTTATCGGTTCTTCAGGGCAGGCTAGCGCTGCGCACTGGATCTTGTAGGGCGCATCGACAGGGATGATAAAATATAATAACCGTCAATGTGTGAGGCTACCCCCTCAATCGCATTGACCATGCGGTACTCCGTTCCCCACTTTTCCAACATAACAATTTCGGTTGGGTCGTAAGGCAATTGCACCGTTTTACCTTTGACGATGGTGTGCTGAGACCCAGGGTGACGTTCAACCTCAGATGTAAACTCTCTAGCGCATCTTGTAATGTGGTACCATCTTTGGCGATCACATGATTTAACGTGGCCCGTATCCCCGCCGTTATGCACCATGGGGATTTCTGCACCGCAGGGACCGGCTTTCGTTTACAGTAATGTGTATTAGTCACAGAGACGATTTGACGTATCAGGCTGTTCAAAGATATGCGTCGCAAGTAATGATCCCTGACCACGGCCCATCTGCCTGAAACAGCAGAAAGGCTCACAGTATGAACCGCAATGCCTGACATCATAGGAGGGGTCACTGATGCCCCTTTTTCACGTCATCATCACTTTGCCTTTCCTGAGGCGATCGCGTTAATGGACCACACCAGCGCTGTGCCAGCGTACAAGCCAGCACTACCAACACCCAGCTCATCAGGGTCGCCGCGATCAAATCCTGCGGCCAGTGCATGCCCAACGCCAAACGACTGGCCATCACCCCCGATGCCCACACCATCAATACCACCACGGTTTTATAGTGCCGCCGCGCCCACAACAACCCTACCGCCAGTAACGTCCAGGTTGCCGCGAACAGGGTATGCCCCGACGGGAAGGCAAAACCCGTTTCAAATTGCCAATGGGTGCGCAGCCATTCAGGTATCTGCGTCTGTGCGCTCAGTTGTTCCGCCACCAGCCGCGCACGCTCGGGGCGTGGCAAAGAATAGAAATAGCGTTCATCGACCTGATACGCTTTTTCCAACCAGACCACAAAGGGGCGCGGTTCCTGAAGCCGCTCTTTAATTAACGACTTCAGGCCCTGACCTACCAGTACAGTCAGCGCCATGATTACCAGCACGCCCAGGGCCGGTTTGAAACGAAAACGTAAGCACCACAGAAACCAGAGCGCCAACAGCGCGCTGGTCACTATCCCCCAGGGGCGCGTCACCGTTTCCGTGACCCAGAACAGTCCGCGCAGCCAAAGTCCCTGTGTTTCGGGTTGCCATTGCCAGCCGCTCAACCCTACGGCAACGGGCAATATCAGCAAAACTCCCGCACCGGGGGCAGTGCGTTTGGCAATGTCGTACATAGCTTCCCCTGTTTCATCTTTCACTCACAAACGCAGAAAAACACGGTTAAAGAGTGGGTGTAAATCGCAAATTTTTCATAAATTTATCACGAAATCTCCCCGCCTTCGTCAATGGAACGTAAACTACTCCATCGTTATATCAGTACCTGTGCTGCTGTACAAGTATCGTGCTGTGGTACAAACCTGATGAATACATGCAGAGCACCTGCACGGTTTGCGTTTGGTTTTATTGCGCAATGGCGTTTTTACTGGTTAATTGCGTTATCCGGCAGTAGGATGTGCGCAATCTTTTGTGTTGGAGATGTAAAATGCAGCTTAAACGGGTGGCCGAAGCAAAATTACCCACCCCCTGGGGCGATTTCCTCATGGTAGGATTCGAAGAGTTAGCCACAGGACACGATCACCTCGCGCTGGTTTTCGGTGATATCTCCGGTCCAGCGCCTGTTCTAGCACGTGTCCATTCCGAATGTTTAACCGGTGATGCATTGTTCAGCTTGCGCTGCGATTGCGGATTCCAACTGGAAGCCGCATTGGGCCATATTGCTGAAGAGGGGCGTGGTGTGCTGCTCTATCACCGACAAGAAGGGCGTAATATCGGCTTGTTGAACAAGATTCGTGCCTATGCGTTACAAGACCTGGGGGCCGATACCGTCGAAGCAAATCATCAACTCGGGTTTGCAGCTGATGAGCGCGATTTCACGCTATGTGCGGATATGTTCAAGCTGTTGGGCGTGAATGAAGTACGTTTGCTGACCAACAATCCGCAAAAAGTAAAAATCCTCAATGATGCAGGCATCAACATTGTTGAACGAGTGCCGTTAGTCGTGGGACGCAACCCTAAAAATGAGCGCTATCTAGCAACCAAAGCGGCCAAAATGGGCCATATGTTGGATCTCCCTACGCGTTAATGTGTGTCTATAGCGACTTGCCGCTATCAACAACACGCTGACGTTGCTATCGGGGCCTTCGGGCCCCGATATTTCCGCCTACTACCCATCACAACATCTTGCGAATGACGTAGTGCAAAATACCGCCGTGCTGATAATAGGTCAGCTCATTACGGGTATCGATACGGCATCGAGTTTGAATAACCTGCGCGTGTCCCTGACTATCCGTGAGGGTGACGTCCACCGTAGCACCCGGCGTCAAGGCTTGCAGGCCCGCTATCGAGATACTCTCTTCACCCGCCAGCCCTAGGGTTTTACGCGTCACGCCGGGGGCAAACTCCAGCGGTAAGATCCCCATGCAAATCAAGTTCGAGCGGTGGATACGCTCAAACGACTCCGCTATCACCACTCTGACCCCGAGCAACCGCGGCCCTTTTGCCGCCCAGTCGCGGCTGGAACCCGAGCCGTACTCTTTTCCAGCAATCAACGCCAACGCTACCTGTTCATCCTGATAGCGCATAGCCGCATCGTAAATGGCCATAACGTTTTGTGAGGGGATATGCCGCGTGTAGCACCCTTCCGTGCCCGGCACCATCTCATTGCGGATGCGTACATTGGCGAACGTGCCGCGCATCATCACCTCATGGTTACCCCGACGTGAACCATAGGAGTTAAAATCTTCCACGCTGACCCCGCGATCGAGCAGGTAACGGCCCGCCGGGCTCTCTTTTTTGATGCTGCCCGCAGGAGAAATATGGTCAGTGGTAACCGAATCCCCCAGCAGAGCAAGAATTCGCGCCCCGTGAATATCCTGTATCGGATCGGGGTCTTTGCCCATGGTGGTAAAAAACGGGGTTTCACGAATATAGGTAGAATCCTGCGGCCATTCGTAGGTGGGATTATCCCCTACGTCTATCGCCTGCCACTCGGGCGTACCTTCAAAAACAGCAGCGTACTCTTTATGAAACAGGTCAACGCGGACATGCTGCACCGCGTCGGAAACTTCCTTCGCCGAGGGCCAAATATCTTTCAAGAACACCGGTTCACCGTTGTGCCCTACGCCCAGCGGATCGCGGGTCAAATCGAGCGTCATATTGCCCGCCAATGCATAAGCGACCACCAACGGCGGCGAGGCCAGCCAATTGGTTTTCACCAGCGGGTGGATGCGACCCTCAAAGTTACGGTTGCCCGAGAGAACGGCACCAACAGTCAAGTCGGCGGCTTTAATCGCCTGCTCTATTGGTTCCGGCAATGGCCCTGAGTTACCAATACAGGTGGTACAGCCATACCCTACCAGTTGAAAACCCAGAGCATCGAGATAAGGCATTAAGCCTGCTTTGGCGAAATAATCCGGAACCACTTTAGAACCGGGTGCCAGCGAGGTCTTCACCCAAGGTTTACGCCGCAGACCGCGCTCTACCGCGTGCTTTGCCAACAACCCCGCAGCCATCAACACGCTGGGATTGGAGATATTGGTGCACGAGGTGATCGCTGCAATCACGACAGCGCCCTGCCGTAGCGAGAAGGTTTCATCCAACCCTGTCACGTCAACTGCGTCGGCCCCCGCTTTTCCACTGCTAATATCCAGTTCGCGGCTGGAGGTAAACGCGGCGAGCACCTGTGCCAACGCGACGCGATCCTGTGGGCGCTTTGGACCCGCCAGACTGGTTTCCACCGTCCCCATATCCAACACCAGTTGGCTGGTAAAACGGGGTTCATCCCCCGGATGCCGCCACAGCCCCTGCGCTTTGCTGTAAGCTTCTACCAGCGCTATCTGTTCGTCGCTGCGGTTGGTTAAGCGCAAATAGGCCAGAGTGAGAAAAAGCCGCAGGTGGCACCATATTCGGGTGCCATGTTGGCAATGGTTGCCCGGTCCGCCAGGGCCAGGTTATCCAGTCCATCGCCGTAAAATTCAACAAATTTTCCGACAACACCGTGCTTACGCAGCATTTGCGTAACGGTAAGCACCAGGTCGGTTGCCGTGATCCCCTCCCCCAGCTTTCCGCTGAGTTTGAAACCCACCACATCCGGCAACAACATCGAAACCGGTTGCCCTAACATGGCGGCTTCGGCTTCAATACTACCAACGCCCCACCCCAGTACACCTAACCCGTTGATCATGGTGGTATGTGAATCAGTACCAACCAGCGTGTCAGGATAGGCGATGGTTTTGTCCTCTACGGTTTCACACCACACGGCGTTAGCCAAATACTCCAGATTGACTTGATGGCAAATTCCAGTGCCCGGTGGCACCACACGGAAATGACGAAACGCCTTTTGCCCCCAGCGTAAAAACTGGTAACGCTCATGGTTACGCGTCATCTCAAGCCGCGTGTTTTCTACCAGCGCCTGCGGATTGCCAAAATGGTCAACCGTCACCGAATGATCTATCACCAGATCGACGGGTGAAAGCGGATTCACACTGTTAACCTCTCTTCCCAGACGGTGCACTGCATTGCGCATTGCCGCCAAATCCACCACGGCAGGTACGCCGGTAAAATCCTGCATCAGCACGCGTGCAGGACGGTATGCAATTTCGCGATCCGAATGGCCGTGTTCCAACCACGCAGATACCGCGTCGAGATCCGCCTGTTGCACCGTCTCGCCATCGAGATAACGCAACAAGTTCTCCAGCAGCACAGCCAGAGACTTCGGTAATTTTTTTAATGAGCCTAACGATTTTTCAGCCTGTGACAGGCTGTAGTAGTGATAAGTCTGTTGCCGGACATTGAGCCTATCCAGATAGGCGTTGTGTAGCGCCTGTGACATGCTGCCTCTCAATGGCTTGACAGGTTATCGATATTATTACACCGCCATGTCACAGAAGAGAGATATCCCGCTGCTTCATACGGTCTTGTTTAAAGATAACACAAACAAAAAATAACGTTTTAGTAACAAGGGGGTATTCAGCTATCACTGCAATCATCGTTATAAATCGGGCGTTTCTGACACATTCAGGCAAAAGCGAGTACAAGTGCGTAAAAACATCGTTTACTTATTGTCAGTAATATGAATTTTTTATATCACAATCTAATTGCGACTGATCGTACACCTTGTTGAATTGATTTCGGGCACGATAGAGGGTGGTTGGGGCGTTTGAAACACACCACGGTCTGGCGCATCACTTTGTGGAAAGGGTCTTCCGCTCTCCATGTCCTAATCTAATGATAAGAAGGAGCTGTTCATGAAGTTGTATTATACAGCAGGAAGTTGTTCTCTTTTTCCCCACATTGTTTTACGCGAGGCCGGTCAAGATTTCACGTTAGAAAGTGTCGATATTAAAAAGAAAAAAACGTCTGGCGGTAAGGATCTTACGGCTATCAACCCGAAAGGGATGGTGCCGGTACTTCAATTGGATGATGGTACAGTGCTCACGGAAGGCGTCGCCATCGCGCAGTACATTGCAGATAAAGTGCCCGAATCCAACCTGATTGCACCGATAGGCACCATGGCGCGTTATCACTGTGTTGAGTGGTTCAACTATATTTCCGCCGAACTGCACAAAACGTTTACCCCCATTTTTCGCCCAGGCACACCAGAAACCTACAAGGAACTGCTACAGGAATACCTTCAGGTTCGTTTCCGCTATATCAACATCGTGCTCAGTGAACAAAACTATTTGGTGGGAAATCGTTTTTCCGTCGCGGATGCCTATCTGTTTACCGTGATGCGGTGGGCGCAGTCGTTAAAGCTCGATATGTTCCGCTATCATCCGGCACTGGCTGCTTATCTCGACCATATTGCAGAACGCCCGGCAGTATTGACGGCATTGAAGGTTGAGCGATTGAAAGGGTAAGAGAGAGTGCGGCACCCAAGGGTGCCGCCTAACGCGCCATTAACCGAGGCGTTCCGCCTGAAAATGATGACGTGGGTTGGCAATGCCATCTTGTGCCGCCACCAATTGCAGTTCGTACTCGTCCATCTCCTTGGTCACTAGCATTACTTCATATACCGCTGCCGTGGTGTGCTCCAGCGCCTTATCTAACGCAACTCCTTTGAGCAGGTTCACCAGTAACAGGCCGCTGGTCAAATAACCTACACCAACAGGCTGACGTTCGAATTCCACCAGCGGACGGCGGATATGCCAGGCGTCAGTAGGAGTAACCAGCAACATTTCAAAACTGTCAGCACGGCGTGCTGCGCGGCTGAGGTGTTTAACTAACACGATTTTCGGTCCGCGTTCACAGAGCTGACGCGCTGCGGCAACGGCCTCATCCACATTGTGCACCGTCACACCAGCCAGAAGTTCCAGTTCCCGCAGGTTCGGCACAATCACATCGGCTGCCAGCAGCGACTGATTACAGTGGAAACCCGAAACACTGGGTGCCACAAAACAACCTTTTCTCGGGCGTGCTCATCACCGGATCGCAAAAATAGATCGACTGCGGATTCGCCGCTTTAACCTGACGGACGATATCCAGAATACTGGCGCCCTGCTCGGAGGAACCGATATAGCCACTCAACACCGCATCGCAGCGCGCCAGTCTGTCAATATTGGCAATCCCCTGCACAATGTCGGTCAAATGACTGGCGTCCATCACACTGCCGGTCCACTGCCCATACTGCGTATGATTGGAGAATTGCACCGTATTGAGCGGCCAAACGTTTGAGCCCATACGCCGCATCGGAAACTCTGCGGCACTGTTCCCTGCATGTCCAAAAACCACATGGGACTGAATAGAAAGAATGTTTTTCATTTATCAACAACCTGACCTTGCTTATCACTGACCTCGGAGTATTACCAAGAATAAAGGGAGCCTTCGCTCCCTTGTGCATGCTGTTTTCTTATGCCGTCCAACAAATCAGGCAGTAGTGCTTTTTACCACGGCGTAGCAGCGTATAGCGGTCAAACAGACGATCGCTGTCCGCGAAGGCATATTCAGGATTAGACTGTTTTTCGCCGTTAATGGTCACCGCATTTGAGGCGATCATGGTACACGCCTGACCACGAGAAGGGACCAGCTCAGCCGTTACCAACGCCTGCTGCAAGTCAGCATCACGTCCCAGTTCAATAACCGGCATGCCATCCTGTGCCAACTGGGCAAAGTCATTCTCTGTCAGCGCATTCAGTGCACCTGAGAACAGGCTCTGAGTAATGCGCAGCGCCGCTTGCAGACCCACTTCGCCGTGCACCATTCGCGTGACGTTTTCTGCCAGCACATACTGGGCGCGCGGCGCCTTACCGCTGTTTTTGTCCTCTTCTTCTAACGCCGTAATCTCTTCAATGCTGAGGAAGGTAAAGAACTTCAGGAAGCGATAAACATCCGCATCGGCAGTATTGATCCAGAATTGGTAGAATTTGTACGGGCTGGTTTTCTTGGCATCCAACCAGACTGCGCCGCCTTCAGTTTTACCAAATTTGGTGCCGTCTGATTTGGTGATCAACGGAACGGTCAGGCCGAACACCGTATTCTGGTGCAAGCGACGGGTCAGATCGATCCCGGAGGTAATATTACCCCATTGGTCAGAGCCGCCGATCTGCAACGCAACGCCATATTTTTCGTTCAACGCCGCGAAATCATAGCCTTGCAACAGGTTGTAAGAAAACTCGGTAAAAGAGATACCCACATCATCACGGTTCAAACGCTGTTTCACCGCTTCGCGGTTAATCATCTGATTAACAGAGAAGTGCTTACCGATATCGCGCAGGAAAGTCAGCACGTTCATGCCGCCGAACCAGTCATAGTTGTTCGCCATGACAGCGCTATTGTAGCCGCAATCAAAATCCAGGAACGGCGACACCTGATCGCGAATCTTCTCAACCCACTCGCCCACGGTTTCGCTGGTATTGAGTTTACGCTCTGTGGCTTTGAAGCTCGGATCGCCGATAAGGCCCGTGGCCCCACCGACCAATGCCACGGGCTTGTGTCCCGCAAGCTGGAAGCGACGCAGGCACAACAGCGGCACCAGATGCCCCAAATGCAAGCTGTCAGCGGTCGGATCGAAACCGCAATACAGTGCAATTGGCCCCTGTGCCAGCTGCTCTGCTAACGCGTTTTCGTCCGTTACCTGAGCAACCAGGCCCCGCTCTTGCAATTGTTGAATCAGGTTACCACTCGCCATCAATAGCTCCATTTTCGTAAAATAAACGATGTTTAAAAAACCGTATTCCAAGGGAAATAACGTAACGTCATGGAATAAAGCGCCCCTGAGGGGAGCGCCAGTATTTAAAGGGGATAATTGCTACAATTCGCAGCACTTAGGGTGCAAGACGATCGATTTGCCAGTTATCACCGTCGCGCTGGTAGAGAAAGCGGTCATGCAGGCGGTGCGCCCCGCCCTGCCAAAATTCAACAGTATCAATGACCACACGGTATCCGCCCCAAAAACTCGGTAACGGCACCTCGCCTTTCATGAATTTTTGTTTCAGTTCTAAAAACTTGCTTTCCAGCACGCCACGGGCCGATATGCGACTCGATTGTTGTGAAACCCAAGCGCCTATCTGGCTCTCTTTCGGCCGGCAGTGGAAATATTTCAACACCTCGATGGTGGATAACCGTTCAGCATGCCCCGTCACAATCACCTGGCGATCCAGGCTGTGCCAGGGAAACAGTAAACTGATACGCGAATTTAGCGCCAGATGCTGTGCCTTGCGACTGCCCAGATTGGTGTAAAACACCATACCTTGCTCATCGACGTGTTTGAGCAACACGATGCGCTGGTATGGTTGGCCCTGCTCATCGACGGTAGCAACGCACATCGCGGTAGGATCGGACAGGCGCGCATCGCATGCCTGCTTGAGCCACTTATCAAACAAATCAAGTGGATTGGCGGTCAATTCATTGCGGCGTAAACCGCCACGGGTATATTCGCGTCTTACGTCCGCAATTTCATCTTTAGTCGGAAATGCGGCGGAGGGAAGTGAAGTGTTGTCCTGTGTCATAACATCCTGTGGTGTGCCGGGACGAAAATCATCATTCCATTCTGCGCCCACAGCGGGAAAATCTCAATGTAACACGTTGCGTCAAGGCGCATTCTGTAGGAGGCAATCATCCGCAATGATGTGTCCGCTACGCTCGATAAAGGCGCGCTCCCCCTTGCTCCAGAAGGTATACCGGTTATTGCTGTATTTGGTACCTGAGGCAGAAACCACCTGCGGAAGTTGCAGGCGCTCGCCATCCAGCAGGAAATGCACTTCCGCAGGCTGGATATCCTGTTTCAGCGTCACGGTGAGCGGCAGGGTGCCACACTGATAATGCAGCGTTTTTACCGGTGTCTGCCGGTTAAAACCGCTACAGCCGGACAGAATCATAAGCCCTAACAGCACGCCAGCGCGGCCCGATAGCAGTATTTTCATTGTTACGTTCCCGTTGTTACCAGTCTGAAAGTTATCTCCACATGACCACGACACAGCCTGTCGAGTCACGGAAAAAAACAGTGTAACAACGGGTTTTACAACGACCTCTCAGCAAAATCTGATTAGTCGTTCAGAACGGGAAAAATCGCCCCCAATATCGTCGCTTTGTTGGCACCGGTCACTGACGGCAGATTACCGGGCAATCCCGACAAGGTGCGCGCAGCGAGCCAGGCAAAAGCCAGCGCCTCCATATCGTCGCTGTTCACGCCACATTCATCGGTGGTATTGACCTCAATGCCAGGCATCAATGCGGACAGACGCGCCATCAACAGGGGATTGCGCGCCCCGCCGCCGCACACCAGCACACGTTCACAGCCTCCCGTTAACAGCACCTGGTCGGCAATGCTGACGGCGGTTAGCTCCGCCAGTGTGGCCTGCACATCCTGAGGCGCAAGGGTGCCATAACCGGCAAGCTGCTTTTCCAGCCAGCCCAGATTAAAGTATTCGCGCCCGGTGCTTTTAGGGGCAGGTAAAGCGAAATAGGGATCGGCCAGCATGCGGCGTAGCAAGGAGACGTTAACCTGTCCGGTTGCCGCCCACTGCGCGTCTTTATCATAGGGTTGCCCTTGACGACGCCAGATCCAGGCATCCAGCAACATGTTTCCTGGCCCGGTATCATAGCCACGTACCGGACAGTCAGGCGACAGCAGGGATATGTTGGCAATCCCCCCAATATTGAGCACTACGCGACGTTCATCCGAGTGCATCAGCAACACATAGTGAAAACCCGGCACCAGCGGCGCACCCTGCCCGCCAAGCGCGATGTCACGTCGGCGAAAATCGCCCACCGTAGTGATGCCAGTCAACGCTGCAATCTGGTTGTTATCGCCGATTTGCAGCGTACAAGGCGCGTCACCGACCGGTTCGTGCCACACCGTTTGTCCATGGCAGCCGATCGCCACGATATCGCTGGCATCGAGTTCAGTCTGTTTCAACAGTATTAGCACTGCTTCGGCAAACAGCTTGCCGAGGCGTGTATCCAACTGACCTAACGTTGACAGCGTTACTGCCTGCCCCTGACATACGTCCAGAATCGCTTGCTTCAATGCCAACGACATTGGATGACAATAGCTCGCCTGCTGCGCGACCGTGTGCTCATCAATCGCTGCAAGAACCACATCGACACCGTCCAGACTGGTGCCCGACATCACTCCGATGTATCTGCCTGATTTCATAACGGTGTATTTCCCATCCCGTACTGTACACGCACACAAAATCCCCATAAACTAAGCTGCACTTGTTTACAAAATAACATGGCTAGCGGGCGAACGGCTCAGGTATTCTTAATTCTACGGCGGATTCGACATCCTATTCTTTGAATGCGCGTTTATTTTGAGGAAAAAAAGGCCGTTTTTTGCTATAAAATGAGCATATGCGCCAATAGGATGAAAGAGAATAGTAGCAGCAAGGAACTTTAGCCATTTTTCATTATCAATATATATCCTAAATAATTCGCGTTGCAGGAAGGCGGCAAGTGAGAGACAAAGTTGTCTGAAACAAATTTGCACAGCGCTTGCGCTAGCCCGAAGGGTGAACCTCAGGGATGAGGTTCATCAATCCCGATGAGCTTACTCAGGTAAGTGATTCGGGTGAGTGAGCGCAGCCAACACACCTGCAACGCGAAGTATGACGGGTATAATCCTATTATATTAGGGTGAGTTGTGCGCAACGGCCAATTTAGCGTTTCGCAGTGACCGTTTGATAAGCATTACCACGTTAGCCTTCAGTAACGGAAAGCTGACACATTGCGATTACAGGAGTCTTATATATGATGAAGCGTTTACTTGTGATTACTTTAGCCGGTATGACATTGGCGGGCTGCGCCAACACCAGTTCGCTTTACGGTGACGTTTATCGCGCCTCTGAAGCCAAACAGGTTCGTACTGTAACTTATGGCACCATCGTTTCATTACGACCTGTACAGATTCAGGCTGGCGATGAGAATGGCGCCATGGGCGCAATTGGTGGCGCAGTACTGGGTGGGTTCCTGGGTAACACCATCGGTGGTGGCACGGGTCGTTCACTGGCAACCGCAGCAGGCGCGGTGGCGGGTGGTGTAGCGGGGCAAAGTGCACAAGGTGCGATGAACCGCGTTCAAGGCGTCGAGTTGGAAATCCGTCGTGATGATGGTACCACCATCATGGTTGTGCAACGCCAGGGCGATACCCGTTTCAGCGTGGGCAAACGTGTTGCCATGTCCAGCAACGGCCAAAACGTGACTGTAGCACCACGATAAACACGCCTCTATTTTCTGTTATCACCACCGGCACGGTGGTGATAACCTGCATTATTTCTTAGATCAATAATGTCACTTCACATTAAAAGTTCATTCGGACACAATGCAGCCTCAATCGTACAGGCATGCTGAACAAATAATTGCATTAACACAAAACACGTCGGGTACAACACGTTTTTAACGAAAAATAGCACATCATTTAAAAAAAATGTCAAAAGGTATATCACCTGCCTAGGCTAAAACCTCACCCGCTTTTTTCAGTAAAAAAACATCCACACGGCATCAATAATTCACCAGAAATAGGGATCAGGTAAAGGATCGTGGCGTGATGTCATGTTTGAATACAGTGCATTATTCAATTCGGCTTGATGGACATTTATTCTACCTACGCATTATTGTGTCTGGTGATACATCAATGATGGCTTTCATGGCTCTCATGTAATGCGAGAATATTTTTCTCTAGGCGCGCAATCAAGGCCAGTCAGTGCACTGACTTCCTGTACCGAAATACCCAGCAAGATCTCACCACGCGTTTGGCTTATCACATCATCCACCGCCTGGATGATCAGCTCTGCCGCATCGGTCAACGCGATGCGTTTTGCACGCCGATCGTGCGCACAAATACTTCGAGTAATCAGCCCTTTCTCTTCCAACTGATCCAAGATTCTTACCAGTGATGGCTGCTCGATGCCAATGGCTTTTGCCAATTGAATCTGCGACTGCCCCGGAGGCAGTTGGTATATATTATGCAGCGTAACCCAATGCGTCTGTGTTAATTCCAGCGGTTTCAGGCGAAAATCAATTAATGATCGCCACACGCGAACCAATCTGGCCAAATCAGAACCCAACGGCAATTCCATAACATCTCCTTATTATTAGCGTACTAAGTTATATCCCTGGATTGCAATCAACTCTGATTTTAAAAAAATGAAAAAGGCGCCTTGCTTAATAATTTATCCATAATGGCGGTAGCCACATTGCTGTTATACCAAATATATACACTTTGAGGAAATTATCTCAACGCCTAACGGTGCAAAAGAGTTGTTCTCTCTGCATTATGCAACATCAGTTATTAGGGCCGTAGCCGCACTACTCATCGTTGAATAACGAAGGCTGCTGCCACTCGCTATTCAGTGTAGCCTTTTCCGAACGTACCATCCGTTTCTCGCGCTGCCGGCAAAGCCTCAGCACGTCCTGTTTTTGCGTATCGCTCATCTGCCCCCAGAAGAAACGCTTACTGCGACTACGGAAGCAACCCAGACAATAACCGCGCGCATCCGTTTGGCACACGCCACGACAAGGATTGGGAACAGCAAAAAGCTCAAGTTGTTCAGGCACTGCACCTCCGCTACCCATCACGTTCATTGAAGCGTTACAGGGCGACAATGGCAAGCTTTAGGTGTAGAGCGGCGCAGGTTGTAAACGATACTCAGTATTATATATTGTAGCGCCGAAGATTTCTCTAGCGACACTATTTATTTGGCCTGTCATTAATATACCGCAAAGTTATGGTATAAATGTGATTTTTGTCCACTGCAGCACTCTGAGTGTACCTTCTACATCAAGGGCTTGGACTCAATCCCGTTACAACGGTATACTTTGTAACGAGCCTTTGCGCTGTCGCCTTTGTGATGGCGGTCAACCACAGTAGTCAATCGAGGATATTATGCGCTTACTTCATACCATGTTGCGTGTTGGGGATTTACAACGCTCAATCGATTTTTACACCAAGGTACTGGGGATGCGTTTGCTGCGAACCAGTGAAAATACCGAATACAAATACACGCTCGCTTTCGTGGGTTATACCGAAGAGAGCGAAGGGGCCGTCATTGAACTGACGTACAACTGGGGCGTTGATAAATACGATTTGGGTAATGCTTTCGGGCACATTGCGCTGGCGGTTGAAGACGTTGCCGCAACCTGCGAGCGAATTCGTCAAGCAGGCGAAAAAGTGACGCGTGAAGCTGGCCCGGTTAAGGGCGGCACCACAATTATTGCCTTTATCGAAGATCCCGATGGTTACAAGATTGAGCTGATTGAAAAAGCGCAATCCGGAAACGGGCTCGGCAAGTGATTGTCAGGCGATGCTCTGAGGCGGTATCTGCCCGCCGCTTTTTTTGGCTTTCTCCCTCCCCTTCTCTCTTACGTGGTGCTCATTCCATTGCGCACTTCTCCCCTTCAGGGTGCTCAAGGCATCAGGTTTACTGCATTGGTGGTGGGAATTTGCCATAATGCGCGCTGCATTTAGTAAATGATTAAAGAGAACATGGCTGATAAAAATAACCTGAACGCACTGAGTGGCCGTTTCCGCGGGTTTTACCCGGTTGTTATTGATATTGAAACCGCAGGATTCAACGCGAAAACTGACGCACTGCTGGAAATTGCCGCCATCACGATGAAAATGGATGAAGACGGTTGGTTACAGCCTGATGAGACGTTGCATTTTCACGTCGCGCCATTCGAAGGCGCGCTGCTTGATCCCGCTGCGCTGGCATTTACCGGCATTGATCCCCACAATCCGTTGCGCGGTGCCGTCTCTGAATACGAAGCCCTACATGAAATATTCAAAATGGTGCGTAAAGGTATTAAAGACAGGGGCTGTAATCGCGGGATTATTGTCGCCCACAACGCCAATTTTGATCACGGCTTTCTGATGGCGGCAGCGGAACGCTGCGGGCTGAAGCGCAACCCGTTCCACCCCTTTGCCACCTTTGACACTGCCGCGCTGAGTGGATTGGTGCTGGGACAAACCGTATTGGCGAAGGCCTGCATGACCGCTGGCATCGCCTTCGACTCCGCGCAGGCACACTCAGCGCTTTATGATACACAACAAACCACGGCGCTATTTTGCGAACTGGTTAATCGTTGGAAGCGGCTGGGCGGTTGGCCATTGCCCCAGGAAGACCAAACGGACTAAGTACCCCGAGTACGACCATAAACAGGTTTTATTCCCAAATAAAAGGGGACCACGGTGCTGGGTCCCCTCTTTTACCTCAAATACCGGCGGTATGCCCACCAAGAGGCTCGATTTACTGTGCGCTGTCTCCGTCCTGCGGCTCACGGTATTTGTCTGCGGTTTCTTTGAATCAGTTGCTGTAATTCGCCACGTTGATACATTTCAATGACAATATCGCATCCGCCAACCAGTTCACCGTCAACCCACAGTTGAGGAAAGGTCGGCCAATTAGCGTATTTTGGCAGCTCGGCACGAATATCCGGGTTTTGTAAAATGTCCACATAGGCGAAGCGTTCACCGCACGCCGACAGCGCTTGCACGGCTTGGGCAGAGAAACCGCAGCTCGGCAACTTCGGGGAACCTTTCATGTATAACAGAATCGGGTTTTCTGTAATCTGGCGCTGAATTTTTTCAATCGTTGTCGTCGTCATGCTTTTTGCTTCCTCAAACGGTGTTTCTGCGAGCCATCACGGTACCCTCTTCCTGTCGAAGGGATCGCACGGCATCATTATGTAACGAGGTATTATCGCACCATTGTCGTGTATGTGCTTTGTTATCCAAGCGATTGCAAAGCACATATACCGTTGCTTCATTGTAGCGAGAGCAGTCATGACAAAAAAACGCCATTTTTTGTAGGGTTTTTCCTGTCGCTGTTCCCCCTCAGTCACCCTCGGTGAAATATGCCGCAATAAATGATGATATTTACAGCGGGAAAACAATTATTAACGCTTTCTAATGATTCTGTTAAGCGAAAAGGTGATTTCCTGCTTTTTTCTCATGCCGTTTTCGTGAATACTTTTCGAATTGAGCGAGTTAAGGATTGTATTCGGTCTCTTTTATCATGCGCATATTTATTACTCTGATCTTTGTTTTCTTCAGCCATCTGTTTGTTAATGTTGCCCAGGCAGCTTCGCACACCAATGCGGAGAAGAAAGCCAGCGCCAGCACGGATGACAAACACCTGAAAAAAAACCAGACCACCAAAACCGCTAAAAAACCACAACCCCCACCAGAACCACCGAAGAAAAAGGCGACGCAGGAAAAAGCCAAAGCGCAGCCTGAAAAAAAGATCGTTGAAAAAAAGACCGTTGAGAAAAAAACTAAAATAGCGCAAAACACCAAACCCACTAAAACGACCGCCAATAAAAAGATCTCTGCCGACGTTGAGACCAAGGGCACTGCGTCAAAAACCACGTCATCGCGCTACCATAGCGCAACCCCCGCAAAACTGGTAAAGGGGCTCAAAAAAGGCGCTGATGCCACTGAGAAGAAAACAGCGACGATAAAACCGGGTGCCAAGAAAGCGGGCAAAGAGTTGGTGCTCAGTGAAGCGCATAAGCGCCGTTATCAGCATGCAAAAATGACGGCGATGAACAAGCTGATGAGTCAGATCGGTAAACCTTATCAATGGGGTGGTAACTCGCCCTACACCGGTTTCGACTGTAGCGGTCTGGTCTATTATGCCTATAAAGATGTGGTGAAGATTCCTATCCCACGCACCGCCAATGAAATGTATCACCTGCGCGATGCTGCGCCCATCAATAAGGGTGAACTGGAGATTGGCGATCTGGTGTTCTTTCGCATCAATGGTCGCGGCACCGCCGATCATGTCGGGGTTTATCTCGACAATGGCAAGTTTATTCAGTCACCGCGAACCGGTGCCGATATCAAGATCAGTAAGTTGAGTGAAGACTACTGGCAGGAACACTACATTGGTGCACGTCGCGTGGTGACACCACAAACGATTCGTTAATCGCCACATCGAGACGCGTTAGCGATAATAAAGACCAGGTTATGCCTATGCAGCCTGGTCTTTATTTTAATCGCGATCAGTTCAACACGGCAACAAAGCTAAATACCATGATCATGACTAACGCTCCAACCGTGGTCAGTAATGACATTTTCAAATCAGTATTCATTCTATCTCCTTGAAACACAGAAACGCGTGAAAATTGCCGCCGCACTGGATGCCCCGTTCTTTCCTGCACACAACTACCCGCAGCACAATGGCGCTAAAAAAGCATTGTTACACATTTTATAGGGAAAATCTCCGATCCCGGCTGCACTAATTAAATCAATTATCCCTTTCACTTTCGCGGCAAATCAGCCAGAATTAGCAGTTTACCGTGCGCTGCGTCGGTGTCCGAACATGTCATCTTCGATGGGATCAACGCGTCCCCTTTAGGTACAAAGTATTTCGGCAGTCTCCTTCTGATATCCTGTTTATACCATCGGAAAGAGAACATTACGCAAAAGCAAACGATTAACAAACTATATACTGCCGTAACAAGTAGGTTCAGGAGTCATGTTTAGATGGCAACGATCAAAGATGTGGCAAAGCGTGCTGGCGTTTCAACAACAACCGTCTCTCACGTCATCAACAAAACACGTTTCGTCGCCGAAGAAACCAAAACGGCCGTGCGGGAAGCCATCAAGGAATTACACTACTCCCCGAGCGCAGTGGCTCGTAGCTTAAAGGTAAACCACACCAAATCCATCGGGCTGCTCGCTACCTCGAGCGAAGCACCCTACTTTGCGGAAATTATCGAAGCGGTTGAAAACAGTTGTTATGCAAAAGGCTACACCCTGATTCTGTGTAACTCGCATAATAACCTGGAAAAACAGCGGGCCTATCTTTCCATGCTGGCGCAAAAACGGGTCGATGGTCTGTTGGTAATGTGTGCGGAATATCCGCCTGAACTGCTGAGCATGTTGGCCGATTACCGCAGCATTCCCATGGTGGTGATGGATTGGGGTCAGGCACACAGCGATTTCACTGACACCATCATTGATAACGCCTTTGAAGGGGGATATCTGGCTGGGTGTTACCTGATTGAACGCGGCCACCGCGACATCGGTGCCATTCCCGGTATTCAGGAACGCAACACGGGCAGCGGGCGTTATCTGGGTTTTCTCAAAGCCTTGCAGGAAGCGGATATCACCGTTCGCGATGAGTGGATTGTTCAGGGCGATTTCGAGCCGGAATCGGGTTACAAAGCCATGCACCAGATTTTGGCGCAGAAACAGCGCCCGACCGCTATTTTCTGCGGCGGTGACATCATGGCCATGGGCGCCATCTGCGCGGCGGATGAGCTCGGACTACGCGTACCGCAAGATATTTCCGTGATTGGCTACGACAATATTCGCCATGCACGTTATTTCACGCCAGCCTTAACCACGATCCACCAGCCAAAAGAGCGTTTGGGCCAATCGGCTTTTACCATGCTGCTCGATCGCATCACCAGTAAGCGAGAAGATGCGCAGATGATTGAAGTTCACCCAACGCTTATCGAACGTCGTTCAGTGGGTGACGGCCCTTTCCGCGACTACCGCCGTTGATGTTTAAGACGATTTTCTTATAGTACCTTGATTTGTAAATTCTTTATGGCTGCATCAATCAATTTTGACTTGTCCTCTGATTGAAGCAGTCATACACTGTTTTTCATTCGGACAATATCCCTACACTTATCCTTATAATAACGAGCGCAGCACTGCGTATCAGGATATGTTCCCCTACGTGTTATCACGTACCGGCGTTGACACTTCATTCCCTCTGGGTATCCAGAGAGTAGACTATGGATGTTATGCCCGCTGCCGCTGTGCAACGGGCAAGCATAAACGACTGCGAACGAATGCAACCGCTTACTATTTGAACAATGGGTAACCTGCCCGTGATTCGAACACGCAGCGCGCAAACCGCAGCATTCGGGTTGATGAGAGACTGTCTATGCTGTTCCTTGCGGCGCTGTCTGGCAAGGTTGGGAGAAGTTATGAGTTCATCATATGTAGAGGAACTGGCAGAACATAACACGTCCTGGTTCCGGATCGTACACGCGTTATTGGCTATCGCCGATATCAAAATCAATGGCTCACGCCCGTTTGATATCCGGGTACGTAACCCTGATTTCTACAAGCGCGTTCTGCGTGAAGGCTCCCTGGGGCTCGGGGAAAGCTATATGGACGGTTGGTGGGAGTGCGATCGTTTAGACTGTTTTTTTCGGCGTATTCTACGCGCAGGGCTTGAGAAAAAGGCCCCCCATCATCTTAAAGACATTTTGCACATTGTCGCCGCGCGCTTGATTAACCTGCAATCCCGCAAGCGAGCCTGGATCGTCGGCGAGGAGCATTACGATTTGGACAACGATCTGTTTAGCCTGATGCTCGACACGCATATGCAATACTCCTGCGGCTACTGGAAAGAGGCCACTACCCTAGAACAGGCGCAACAGGCCAAACTGCGCATGATTTGCGAAAAACTTCAGCTTCAGCCAGGCATGACACTGTTGGATATTGGCTGCGGCTGGGGCGGTCTGGCCGCCTATGCGGCACGCCATTATGGCGTATCGGTCTACGGAGTGACCATCTCGCGTGAGCAGCAAAAACTGGCTCAGGCGCGCTGTAGCGATCTCAACGTCACCATTGAATTGCAGGATTATCGCGACCTTAACCGACATTTCGATCGCATCGTGTCTGTCGGCATGTTTGAGCACGTTGGACCGAAAAATTACGATACGTACTTTCGCGTCGTCAGCAAAAATCTCAAACCCGACGGGTTGTTTCTGCTGCATACCATTGGGGCAAATAAAACCGATTCGCAGGTTGACCCCTGGATTAACAAATATATCTTTCCCAACAGCTGCTTGCCCTCCGTGCGCCACATTGCCGCATGCAGTGAACCTTATCTGGTGATGGAGGATTGGCACAATTTTGGGGCCGATTACGATAAAACCTTGATGGCCTGGCACGATCGCTCGCCAGTTGGCCACAGTTAACGGACCGTTATTCGCCGCGTTTTAACCGTATGTTCCGTTACTACCTGAATGCCTGCGCCGGGGCGTTTCGCGCGCTGATTTCGGTCAGCTTAACGCCGTACAGCCAAGGGTGTATGGCATTTTTTATCGTCTTTTCAGCTCAGGCTTCAGGCGCTCTGCGCAGCATTTGCCGTTGCAGCCTCTTGTGCCTGACTCTGTGCCAGCACACGTTCAACCGTGTCGATCACAGCCTGAGTTTGCGGATCGATTTCGATATTGATCCGGTTCCCCAATCGCTTCTGGCCGAGCGTGGTGCGTTGCAGCGTTTCGGGAATCAAATGCACGCAGAAACGGCTGCGAGTCACTTCACCCACCGTGAGACTGATGCCATCAATTCCGATAAAACCTTTTTGCAGCACATATTTCATCTGCGATTCATCGAAGAGTCGGAACCAAATCTGGTGGTTGTTTTCCGAGGTAAGAATTTTAACCACTTCGGCCGTGCACATAATGTGCCCGGACATAACATGTCCGCCAATCTCATCGCCGTATTTTGCGGCACGCTCAATATTCACCAGATCGCCCGGCGTGATATCGCCCAGGTTGGTCAGACACAGCGTCTCTTTCATTAAATCAAAACTGACCCGATCGCCATCAATTGCCGTCACCGTCAGACAGCAGCCGTTATTGGCAATCGAGGCACCTGTCACCAGGCAGGTCAGTAATTCGGGAGGAAGTTTTACCACATGCGTGCGGAAGTTCGTTTTTTCATCGATGGACACCACCGGCGCGGTGCCTTGAACAATACCGGTAAACATACGCTTGCCTCATAATAAATCAGTGAAATAACTGAATGCTACTGTGCCAGTCTCTCCCCCTACACCACAGTGGCACGCCGTGAGGGAATAAAGGCTGACAAATCATTTTGCAGTTTGCCTCATAACGACTGGAAAACCAAACGTATTCCCGCCTTTGTCGCCTGACAAATCCGATAAGGCAACAGAACCTCTCCATTGACACAATATCTTACGAAGAAGTTGGTTTACTTATGCCAAGCCGTTACATAGAATAATGTTATGTAATCGATTGATTTTCCATCTCAGATAGATGGCTTAAAAAGCTATTCGTGCTCGTTATCTCGCTTGCGGTTGTTTACTTTCATTCATCCCAACCCCCCTGCTGGAAAAGCAATGCGCCACCTCGCCGTGCTGCCGTATAACAGAAAGCGAGGCGGTATCGACGTCAGTTTTTCGTTTTAACAATTCAAGGAAGGTGTTTGCGTGCAGAAATATTTGTCAGAGGCGCGGAGCCTGTTAACGCTCGCGGTTCCTGTCATTATTGCGCAGGTTTCCCAAACGTCCATGGGTGTCGTTGACACCATTATTGCGGGTGCCTATAGCGCCACCGATATGGCGGCGGTTGCAATCGGTACCTCCGTGTGGTTGCCGGTCATCCTGTTTGGCACAGTTTATTAATGGCGCTCACGCCAGTGGTAGCCCAACTCAACGGTTCTGGCCGACGCCCGCGCATCGCCCATCAGGTTCAGCAGGCGTTTATTTTGGACGCGATCGTTGCGGTTATCACCATGATAGTACTGTATAACGGCAAACACGTTATTGCCTTGATGCATACCGACTCACCGGAGTTGGCGAATGTTGCCATCGGCTATCTGCACGTGATGCTGCTGGGAGTGCCGGGCTATCTGTTCTATCAGGTGCTGCGCTGCCAGTGTGAGGGGTTATCCAAAACCAAGCCGGGCATGGTAATTAGCTTTATTGGCGTGCTGATCAATATCCCGCTGAACTACATCTTTATCTACGGCAAATTTGGCATGCCTGAACTGGGCGGTGTGGGTTGCGGCCTACACCGGCATCGCGACCGGCGTGATGCTGGCCTGTTGTACCACCATTTTCACCGCGTTGCTGCGTGAACAGATCGCCTTGTTGTATAACAAGAATCCCGAAGTGGTCGCTATGGCGGCGCAGTTGATGCTTCTGGCCGCGATTTATCAGATCTCAGACGCGGTGCAGGCTATCGGCAACGGCGTATTGCCTGGCTATAAAGACACGCGTTCCATTTTCTACATCACGTTCGTCTCCTACTGGATACTCGGTTTACCCAGCGGTTATCTGCTGGCAATGACCGATTATTGGGTGCCGCGCATGGGTCCTGCCGGTTTCTGGTGTGGCTTTATCATTGGGCTCACTGCTGCCGCGATCATGATGGTGCTACGTATCCGTTATCTGCAACGCCAACCGCCCGGCGATATTCTGGCGCGCGCGGCGCGCTAGCCCTGATATCACCCAACGCAAGGGGCAGCAAGCCACCGGCGTTGGGTGAAAAAAACGCAAAGTGAACACAAGCGCAGCAGTCGTGCGGTTCAACCGCATAAATGTTGCATTTGCGTCTTGCCAGCACCACGTTCACTCGCTACTATGCGCCCCGCACGGCAGCACAGGGCATTGCCCGCTGCTTTAGTTACCAGCCTCACAAAATGCGTTCTTAGCTCAGTTGGTTAGAGCACCACCTTGACATGGTGGGGGTCGATGGTTCGAGTCCATTAGAACGCACCATTTCTTGTTCCTCAGTGTTCTATTTATCACTCGGTTTTCAATCTCCTGAAGCCTGTCTTTGGCAATAACACCCGACATTTATCATCAAGAGACAAACCAAAGAGGTGGTCTGCGTAGGGATTGTGCTTTACACTGAGCGCTGCAAAAATAAGGTGATAAACGATTAGGTAGGCGGTAATGGCTATGAACGGAACGATCACAACCTGGTTTAAAGATAAAGGTTTTGGATTTATCAAAGATGAAAACGGCGATAATCGTTATTTTCATGTGATTAAGGTCGCCAATCCGGATCTGCTTAAAAAAGGCGCGACCGTCAGTTTCGAACCCACCACCAATAACAAGGGTCTGTCGGCTTATGCCGTGAAAGTCGAACCGGAAAGCAAATACATTTATATCGCAGGCGAGCGCATCAAGCTTACCTCTATTAAATCCTTTCTGGTATTCAGCGAAGAAGTGTCGGCCGATACCCGCATTGATAAAGAAAATACGGTGCTTTCTGTGGGCGCGCTAATGGGAAATATCAGGCCGAAATCAACCGCTAAATCCAGTGATGTTCGTGCGATGAAAAAATCGGTGATCACCACCTTCCATGGTTCGACGTTAATTTTCACGGAAGATGAAATAGACATTGAGGCCACGGTGAAACTGCTCAAGGTGTGAAGCCATTTCGCTGCCGTATTTATTGCGCCCCTGATGGCGTCCTCCAGATTCAAACGCCGTAGCGATCAGGCTTTGCGCACGGTTACAGCCTCGGCGATTACAGGTATAATCCCACAAATTTTTCTACGGTTTCGAAACGACGATGACAAAACTCACCTTACAAGAGCAGATGCTGAAAGCGGGATTAGTAACCAGCAAAAAAATGGCCAAAGTTGAAAGAACGGCCAAAAAATCACGCGTTCAAGCACGTGAAGCCAGAGCCACGGTAGAGGAAAATAAAAAAAATCAGCTTGAACGTGATAAACAGCTCAGCGAACAACAAAAGCAGGCTGTGTTATCTAAAGAGTATAAAGCGCAGGTGAAGCAACTGATTGAAATGAAAAAAATCGACATTGCAAAAGGTGATATTGGTTTCAACTTCACGGATAACAATGTAATCAAAAAGTTGGTTGTAGATAAGCTGACGCAAACTCAGCTGATTAATGGCCGTCTCGCCATCGCGCGTCTGGTTATTGATAGCAAGGGTGAGAGCCAATACGCAATTATCCCGGCGAGCGTGGCCGAAAAAATTGCGCAGCGCGATGCGAGCAGTATTGTTTTACACAGTGCGCTGAGTCAGGAGGCGCAAGATGAAGAAGATCCTTACGCCGACTTTAAAGTGCCCGATGATTTAATGTGGTAACTGACGCAGTAGGTTGTTGTGGCTTTACTGCATTTCACCACCTGACCAGACAATGTTGGTGGTACTGACAAACACCTTACCCCGTGGGGACGATGTATGAACAATGAAATACCCCTTAAATATTATGATATTGTAGATGAGTATTCGACGGAAGCCGCCACGTTGGTGAACGAGTCAGAGCGTGACGCTCTGGCGCACTATTTCCAATTGCTGATCACTCGTTTAATGAATAATGAAGAGATCAGTGAGCAGGCTCAGCACGAAATGGCGCGTGAGGCCCATATCAACGAGCAGCGCATTGATGAGATAGCAACGTTTTTGAATCAATGGGGCAATGAGTAGTGCTGCACAGCACATAAACCAAGGGCGATGCTGAGTTTTTCTCGCTCATCGTCCTTCAATAATGTGCGCAGCGTCTTTACCTCACCGGCTCTCCTTTTAAGCCGGGTTGCCCAGTCTGTGCAGCAGAATCTGTCGGGTGTGTGCCAGACGCGGCTGACGTAAAGCACTCGGCAGCCACACCAGGTTGTAACGAATTTCCGTGTCTCCCACCGGTGCTTTAAGACTAGCCAGCTTACCTTCATCAAGGTACGCACGGCACAAAAATTCCGGCATGACCGTCAAGCCAAATCCTTTACACAACAGGCTTCTCTGACTGCGTAAATCCTGACAGACCATTGTAGGAAGCAACGAGCTGAATTTTATCGGGTTTTTACCCAACCAGTGTTCGATCAGTGAAAGCTCAAGATTGTAAGCCAGCAGCGGCTCATTCAGTAAATCCCGGCCAAAATGTTCACTGCTATTCAGGCGTTCGGCAAGGGCTAGCGATGCAATCGCGATCACGCGATCGGTAAAAATGACATCCCCCTTTAATCGCGTATCGGTGACCGGATGCGCCGTGATACCCAAATCGCAGTGCCCCTCTATCACCATCTGGGAAACCATCGGACCATCTCTGGCATGCAGATGCACGCGAATACCACTTTTCAGTAATGGCAGCAGTTCCCCCGCCAATTTCTCTGCCATAAAGTCAGAATGACCAATGATCTGTAGCGTTCCCGCAACATCCATGGATCTTGCCCTTGCTGTGGCGAGCGCGGATTCAGCGTCATCCAGTTTGTTGCCGATATCCGCCGCCAGATCGTCAGCGACCACAGTCGGTTTAACCCCCTGCGGTTGGCGCTCAAACAGGGGCCTTCCGATGGCTACCTCAAGGCCGCTGATGTGCTGAGAGACCGCAGGCTGAGTCAGGTTCAACCCCCGTGCCGCCCCCGAAATCGAGCGGTGCCGGTACACCTCTATGAAAGTGCGTAGACGCAACAATGACATAGCTTACCCATAAATTAATTTATACCCCTGACAAAAATATCACGGTATCCATGGTTTCAGGCGTTTTAGTCATGCAAAACCGGTTGTTGTTCAGGACAGCGCCGGAATGACCAATCTTCGTCTTCGCGCACCTTATCAGGATAAAGCGGCTGTTGCCGAAGCTTTCCTGAACAACTAATTCACCTGTACCAGCACTATCGAGGTTAACAATGAAAATTTTAATGGTTCTGACATCCCATGCCGAACTGGGCAACACAGGAAAGAAAACAGGGTTTTGGCTGGAGGAGTTTGCCGCACTCTACTTTGTCTTTAAAGATGCGGGGGCTGAGGTGGTTCTCGCCTCCCCGGACGGTGGCCAGCCGCCGCTGGATCCCAAAAGCGATCTTCCTGAATTTCAGACAGCGCTGACAGCACGTTTTAAAGCTGATAAAGACGCACAGGACGCGTTTTCTCAAACGGTCAAACTGGAAACCGTATCTCACAAGGATTTTGACATCGTGTTCTATCCTGGCGGCCACGGCCCACTATGGGATCTTGCGGAGTCAGCAACATCGATTGCACTGATTGAATCGTTCGATCGCACCGGGAAATCAGTGACCTTTGTCTGCCATGCACCCGGCGTACTGCGTAAGGTTACCTCCGCGACGGGCGAGCTGCTCATCAAAGGACGTAACGTTACCGGCTTTACCAATAGCGAAGAAGAGGCGGTTGAGTTAACCCATGTTGTCCCGTTTTTAATCGAAGATACCTTTATTGCTGCTGGCGCACATTACCAAAAAGGTGCCGACTGGATGCCGTTCGTCGTGGAAGATGGCAATCTGATCACTGGGCAGAATCCGGCCAGTTCAGAAGCCGTTGCTGTCGCCCTGCTGAAAAAATTGAATAACGAAAGCTCAATGAGCCATTAAAAATTACAGGGTGCGATGTTGGGCTAGCGCAATTAACTATGATAACAAAGTAGCTCTCAATGCAATGACTGGGAGTTATCATGGCGACAATGAAGGATGTAGCCCGCCATGCGGGTGTTTCTGCGGCAACGGTATGCCGAGTGATCAACAACAACGTTTACGTTAAGCCGGTTACTCGCGAACGGGTTGAAACGGCGATGCGTGAGTTCAACTATCAGCACAATGTTACCGCACACGCCATGGCGAAAAGGAGTGGCAAGACGCTCGGGCTGCTTACCGGCAACCTGGATGATCCCTTCTTCTCACGTATGGCGCGGGGCATTGAGGATACCACGCGTAAAGCCAGAGTACAGTTGGTCGTTTGTAGCGGCGGGCATCGCGCCGAGCAGGAAAAAACCGGGCTTGATTTACTGATTAATCAGGGGTGTGAAGCCATTGTCGCTCATCTGCCCCGAATGAATGAAGAGGATATCTTGCGCTATGCGGCCCATACGCCTGCATTGGTGGTGATTAATCGCTATTTACCGATCATCGCCAATCGCTGTGTGTGGCTGGATAATGTCAGTGCCGCTCAGGCCGCAACCAATCAGCTCATTCAACATGGCCATCGGAAAATAGCCTGCATCACGGCAGATATTCCCATCGATGATAGAACTCACCGCGTCGAAGGCTACCGCAAAGCCATGGGCATCGCTGGGATTCCGGTAGCGGATGACTGGATCATCAGCGTTCCATTTAATGAACACGGGGGTGAGCTAGCAGCAGAGAAACTGTTACAGGCCGGGCTTAACTTCACTGCGTTGGTCACCTTTAATGATGTCATGGCCGCAGGCATCATGCGAACCTTTCACTACCATCAGATTCGCGTACCCGACGACATCTCCTTGGTGGGCTTCGATGACATTGCCTGGGCCAAATATCTGCACCCGACCTTGACCACCATGCATAATCCCATTGAGAAAATGGCACGCCGTGCCACGACGCTGGCGTTACAACTTAATGCCGGTATCGTCGGGCTACCACAAAACAATGGCTATTGTGCCGAGCTTATCCCTCGGGCATCGGTCAAGCAGGCTTAATTCCGCTTTTGTCAGCCCGGAGCAGGCCAGAAAAATGCGAATCGCGTCGCAGTGATTAAACATATGAAACCAGTTACACCCACAGCGGTCCGGGATCACATTTATGCTGCCTCACCCTAACTAGGCTGGCCTCTTCAATGCTTAAAGGAGTAAGAAATGAAAGCCAAAAAGGAGCTTAATCTGGGATTGGCACTGCTTCCCATCGTTGCCATGCTCATGTTGTTGGTTATTGGTTATGGTCAGTATAAATTACCGATCGAGTCGCTATTGTTGGTTTCGGCTGCCGTCGCTACAGCCCTTGCCTATTGGCAAGGCTACCACTGGGTAGACATCATAGACGCGATTGTCGCGAAACTGGCCAAAGCGATGCCCGTGATACTGATATTGATCTGCGTCGGTGGCATGATCGGAGCCTGGATGTTAAGTGGCACGATCCCTTACATGGTGTATTGGGGCCTGAAACTGATCAGCCCTCAATATATCGTTATCACAGCCTTTCTTATCACCTGCGCAACGTCGGTTTGCACAGGCACCTCGTGGGGCACCGCGGGCACCGTGGGGGTCGCGTTGATGGGCGTCGCCGCTGGCCTTGATGTATCTTTACCCGCCACGGCGGGTGCTGTGGTTTCAGGGGCCTATTTTGGCGATAAGCTGTCACCGCTGTCTGATTCCACCAATTTCGCCGCCATCGTCTCTGAAACCGATCTATACGGCCACATCCGCCATCTTATGTATACCACCCTGCCGAGCTTTGCCTTAGCCGCCGGGGTCTATCTGTTTTTTGGCTATACCCATCTCCCCAGCCACGCGGCCAATCTGGATAAGGTGAATCAAATTGTAACGTCGATAGCGAGTTTGTATCACTTTAACGCGATCCTGCTCGTGCCGCCCATCCTGGTATTGTGGGGTGCCTATCACCAAACGCCCTGTGATACCCGTTATGTTGGCAGCGTCTGTCTTGGCAATAGGGATCGGCGTAGGCCTACAGGGATTTACCCTGCAACAAGGGTGTATTTCATTGATTCACTGGTTCACCACATCAATGTTTGCCGCACAGGGTACAGAGGTAACCGGCTTGATCAGCGACATTCCCCGTTTGCTCGATCGTGGAGGGATGTTCTCCATTATGAGCACCATCCTCTTGGTGCTTTGCGCATTTTCCTTTTCAGGGGCCTTAACGTTGACAGGGGCCCTGACCGTAATCATTAACCGGTTGCTAAAGGCGATTCGCAGTGTGGGTCAGTTGATTGCGGCTACCGTGGCAACCACCCTATTGGTCACGGGAGCAACCAGTGACGGGAAGTTGGCGCTGCTTATTCCCGCTGAATTGTTTAAGGAATCTTATCTGCGTATGGGGCTGGACACCAAGAACCTGTCGCGAACGGTGAAGGACGTGGGTACAGTGACTGAGCCATTACTGCCCTGGACCTCGGCTGGGGTGTATATGGCCAGCACCCTGGAGGTTAGCACATTGGATCTTGTCCCATGGGCAATCCAATGCTATGCGGCGATCTTCTTCGCACTGATATACGGCTTCACCGGGTTTGGTATCGCCAGATTACCCCCCGTCGCCAGAACAGCACCGCAAGGCCTAAACCCGCTGTAATAAGGACGGTCCAAAATAATAACACCCAGCCATTGGGTCACACTGGCTGGGCACAAATTGAAGGTAGTGTTAAGGCAGGCAATTTATCTTATTCAAAACAGTATGTGGATCATCGTAAATACTCCCCTCTTTTACCCTAAAAGCCTGATTATGGATTAACCTTCTGCCTAAACGTCTGCGGAACAAGCCCGAATTTCGAGGCAAATGCTTGCGCCTCCAACGGCTTACCAAACCAATAGCCTTGTCCTTCCTGACAGCCATGCTGGCGTAAGTCATGCCACTGCTCTGCGGTTTCGATTCCCTCCGCAATCGTTTCAATCTCGAAATTACGGGCAATATCAAGAATGGCATAAGCAACAGAGGCATCGCGTCGTGAAGTGAGCAAATTTTGAATAAATGAGCGATCAATTTTTATGCGCGTTACCGGGTACTGATTTAGCATACTCAACGACGCATAGCCCGTACCAAAATCATCGAAGGCAATAGAAACGCCCATATCACGAATTTTTTGCAGTGTGTCCGACATGATTGAATCATTGTTATTATTCAGGGCGATATTTTCCGTTAATTCAATTTCCAGGGCTTCTGCGGGAAGACCGTGGCGTTTCAGCACGTCCGCGACCTCTGCGGCCAGATCCCCTGTCGTCAGTTGCACATCGAACAAATTCACGCCGATGCGAAAATCAGGTGCACCACACAGACGCCAATAGGCCGCCTGCACACAGGCTTCATCGAGGATCCAGAACCCCACGCTAACCGCCATTGGTCCGCGTGCTAATGTGGTTAAAAATTCCGAAGGAGGTAATAGCCCACGCTTGGGGTATACCCAGCGGATTAACGCCTCCGCGCCGGACAATGAGCCATCACTCAGTTTTATTTGCGGCTGATAAAACAATACAAACTCGCTGTTGTCCGTTGCACGTAATAGCTCCATGGCGTGATGGCGGCGCGCCATTGACTCCTGACGCAACTCCGGCGTAAAGATATAGAGTTGATTACGCCCTGTCCGCTTCGCCCTTGATAAGGCCAAATCGGCATTGGCAATCAGCTCCAGCGCTTCATAGCCGTGTTTCGGTGCCAGTGAAATGTCCCCACTGACCGTTATACTTATCGGACTGCCCTGTACCAGAATCGGCTGAGCGATATGCGACATGATTTGCTGGGCATAAAACCCAGCTTCAGCCTGTTCGTAAATATCCGGCAGCAGCACAGCAAACTCATCACCGCCAATGCGCGCAACAATCTGCGTTTCCTTGGTTGATGTCAGCAGGCGATGGGTGATTTCACATAAAATTTCGTCACCGGCAGCATGCCCAAAAGCGGCATTGACATCCGAGAAACCGTTAATATCAATCATCATGATGGCAGCATTAGGGTCTCGCAATACGGCGTCTTCGACACAACGATAAAAGCGGCGTCGATTTCTCAGCCCGGTTAGCGGATCGCAATCGGCACTGATGGCAATGGCCTTTTTATCCTGTCGATAACGCGTCATGTCTCGTAATGCGGCGGTAAACTGCAAATTGCCACCACAACATTCACAAAACAGCGATAAAACAAGGAACAATTTGCTGCCGTTTTTATGCCGTCCACTGACCTCAAAAGGCGGTGTTTCACTGCATGTACCGTCTGCAATTACACGGCGGATGGCGTTCCAGAATTCTGTATTTTCATCAATACCAAAACAAAAAGGCCGCTGATCACCAGTTCGGCGCTATCATCCTCTGCGTAGCCCCATAGCTGTGATGTCGCCTCGTTCCAACCGGTAATGCGCAAGGCCCGATCAAAGTGGATAACCGGTGCGTCCCCCGTCAATACCGTAGTGTCCATTTCGGCGCGATGTTCGCTGGCTACTTCAATGCGTCGCAGTTCAAGACGATCGGACGCCATTCTGGCCAGCTCGGTCAGGCGAGCGTGATCCTCAGCGGTAAAGTTTTGGTGGGGACTGTTATCCAGAATACACAACGCACCCAGTGCGTACCCTTCGGGGGAACGTAACGGCACACCCGCATAAAAACGGATATGGCTCGGCCCGGTCACCAAAGGATTATCATGAAAACGCTCATCCCGTTCGGCGTCACGCACAATCATACCGTTTTCGGTCAGAATGGCATGCGCACAGAAAGAGGCATCTCGGGTCATGTCAACAGACCCATCACCCAACCCATGGCTCGCGGCAAAGAACACACGATCGCTGCCGATCATATTGACTGCGGCAATGGGCATATCGAACATACGGGACGCGATGCGCACGACTGGCGACAAACTGGATAAGGTAGCTCCAGGATCAAGCGCATATTCGCAGAGCGCTTTCAGTCTTTGTGGATCATCATCAGGAATACTCGGACACTTCATAGAGTCTCCTTAATACCAAACCATACAGAAAATCTTACAAAAAAACGTTACAGAGATAAGCGTAGGCCAAAATTGCATAATTCCGCCACCCCTACACTTTTTCATCGCACGCCAGCAGGCATCAAGACTGTGAAAATTTTCTGCCATGTTGAGCACAATTAAGCAATTTGGCTTGTGAACCGCTTGAAAATGGATACATTACTTATTTTAATGAGCCGCACAGGTGTGTGCAGGTTGACGCGATAAAGGAGTTTTCAATGCCCCTGTCATTTTCTGTGGTAAGCCCCGGTGAAATTCGTTTTGGACGCGGAGAAGCTGCGGGTGCCGCCACCTGGCTGGCCGCGCGCGCAACACGTCCTGCTGGTTCAGGGATCCAACCCGCAACGCGCCGCTTTTCTTGTCGACAAACTTCATGCGGCACAGGTGCGCGTCAGTACCTTCACGATCGCTCACGAACCCACGCTTGCCAACATTGAACAAAGGGTTGAACTCGCGCGACAGTATGGGGTAGATGCCGTTGTCAGCCTTGGCGGCGGCGCGGTTATCGATGCAGGTAAAGCAATCGCTGCACTGATGAAAGCACACGGGCCGCTGATTGACTATCTGGAAGTGGTCGGTAATGGCCGAATACTGGAGTCAGCCCTCTTAACCTTCGTTGCGCTGCCCACTACCGCCGGGACAGGTGCCGAGGTAACCAAAAATGCCGTTATCAACGTTCCTGCGCACCGTCGAAAAGTCAGCCTGCGTGATAACCGCATGCTGCCAGACCTCGCCATCATTGATCCAGTTCTGACAGACAATACGCCTCGCAGTGTGACGCTCGCCTCTGGGCTGGATGCCTTGACGCAGGTGATTGAACCTTATATATGCAATCGCGCAACGCCTTACACGGACGCTCTGTGTCGAGCCGCAATCCCGCAGGGCATCAGCGCGTTAATGCAATTGATGAAACAAGAATGTCCACAGAGCCGGGATACCATGGCGTGGGTAAGCCTGTGTGGCGGTCTGGCGCTGGCGAATGCCGGGCTTGGCGTTATTCATGGCTTGGCGGGTCCATTGAGTGGATTATGCGATGCCCCAAACGGTGCACTATGCGGTAGTCTGCTCCCCTTTGGCTTGATGCTGAATAATGCCCATGTCACCGATCCAACGTTACTGGTACGCTTTGATGAAATACGCCGTTGGTTTGCCAGTGCGTTCGGTGTTCCTCCGATGCAGGCCTTCGAGGCACTCCGCGACTGGCGTCACCAAGCTGGTTTAGGCTCACTCAGGACGCGTTGCAATCCGCTGCGTTGGCGGCCAGCAGTGCATCATCCATGAAAGCCAATCCAGTGCAGTTAACCTACGATCAATTACTCGGTATGTTACAACTGGCTTGGAAATAACGCGTTTGTAATAACGCAGGCCAAACACGATAGTGGCGTTTATACCTTGGCAAGTGCGACCAGGCTTGCCTCGGATCTCAAAACAAAGGAATTACTGATAACCCCGCGCAGACGGTTAATCTGGCGGCTATGCCAGCGCGGTTTTATAGAATTTGTTGACCAGACTGGCAAGGCTGTCCGCCTGCATTTTCTCCATCACGCGGGCGCGGTGCACTTCAACGGTGCGCAGCGCAATATGCATCTTTTCCGCGATTTCCCGATTGATCAGCCCTTGCACCACATAACTGGCCAGTTCCCGTTCTTTAGGCGTCAGTTCAGCGTAACAGCATCGGATCTGGTGGCATACAAACAGGTCGGTAGAGACGGTAAATGCCTGGGCCAACGCGGTGGTCAACGGCGCAACGGCGACCGGCTTTTGCAAAAAATCCACGGCCCCCTGTTTGATTTGTGTGACCGCCATCGGCACATCGCCATGCCCGGACAAAAAAATCACGGCCAGCGTGCTGCGCTGTTGCCGCATGGCGGCGTAGACCTGCTGCCCATCCATTTCCGGCATGCGCATATCCAGTAACACGACGCCGACGTCATGCAGTGCGGCCTGCGAAAGAAAGGGCTCCGCGCTGTGCCAGCAGGTCACGCTATAGTCCATACTCTCTAACAAAAACTGGCATGCCTCGGTCACCGCAACGTCATCATCCACCAGGTGGATCATTGGCATTTATTCTCTCCGTCAACAATCATGAAGCGTAGCGCATATCCCCTACGTATTTTTGGGACTGAGACGGTTTTCCAGCGTAATCTCGCTGTCGCATTGCCGCATCAAACGCTGGCAAATCGCCAGGCCTAACCCCATGCTCGTTGCTTTGCTGGTGGTAAACGGCGTAAAAGCCTGACTGAGTGCATTATCACTCATGCCACCCGCATTATCCTGAAGTTCAAGCACCACGGTGGCCTCATCACGCCACCCGCAAAGCCAGATATCCTGTGCGCCTGCCTGAGCCGCATTCAGCATCAGATTCGCCAAGACCTGATCCAGCAACACGGGCGGCAGCCTCAGCGTCAAGTCATTATCGACATCCAACCAGAGCCGAACCTGCGGGTATTGTTGTTCCATGCGCAACAGGTGCCAGACATGCTGTGCCGCCGTAGTCACCGCCACCGATTGCCAATCCCCTGCTGCCGTTCCTTGTGATTGGGTCATCCACATGCGTAAATTATTCAGGGTGTCACCGCCGCGTTGCGCTTGAGCGTCAATATGTTCCAGCGCCGGGATCAGCGGATGGTGTGCATCCACATTGCGTAAACGAATCAGCACCCCTTGCGCATAGTAGCGTATCGCCGCAAGCGGCTGGTTTAATTCATGAGCAAAACCGGATGCCATTTCGCCCAGCACGCTCATTTGTCGCGCCGTAGTCAAGGCCTGTTCCTGCTGATGCAATTGCGCACTGGCCGTTTCCAACTGCTTGCCACGCCGTCGTACCAGCAGCATCACCCAGACATAATTCACAGTCAGTACCGCCAGTACCATTGCCAGGATGCTCATCGCAAGCTGGTGCTGAATCAGCCAGCTTTTAATATCCAGCCATAAGCGCCGCTGTTCCGGGTGTTGATTCACGTCACGCAGTAACGCTTCAACCTGGTTGGTGGAGGCTGGCGCACTCCATTGATATTCCGCCGTCTCGGGCGCATTCAACAATGCGCGCGCCACGCGATCGACCAGTACGTTATCCACCTCAGGAAAAGCGGCAAACGACCAGTTGGGATAGAGCGCCGTGCTGGTTACACACGGAAAGGGCTGCGCTTGCGCCAGCAACGGACGAAATTCCGCCTTGTTGATCAGCCCCTCTTCATCCATGTTTTCTAACAAGCATACCGGCACAATCGCGGCCTGAATGGCGCGCTCACGCAGCAGATACAGCAAGGCATCCGCAGGGAACCCGGTAAAACGCAGTTGGAAATCGTGTTCCGGCCGCAACCCGGCGTCATTAAGCACTTTATAACCTAATAAATAGCCACCAAACGCCTGTGTATCAATCGCGCCCACTGTTTTTCCTATCAGCGCTTGCGGGCTGACAATATCACTGTCACGCCGTACCAGAATGGCGCTGCCAATAAGGTTCCCGCCCTCCATGCCTCCGCGCCGTGAGCGTAACGACGCCAGCCAGCGCAGATGATAATGGCTGTTAAGCTGGACAAATTGCGCCGGATTGGTCACCAGAAATTGCACACTTCGCTAGTTGACGGCCTCGGCCATTTGCCGCAAATCCAGCGGCTGAATATGAAAGCGTTCTTCAGGAATCGCGTGGTTTAACATCTGTTCCAATGCTTGCCACTGCTCCCGGGTATTGGCCTCACCGCGCATGGCTAAAACCCCCACAGTTCACTCTCCCGCCAGCACCATTGGGCACAGCAGCAGGCACAACACCGCGACCACAACCTGTTTCACCCCACCTCCCAAGCAATGCCCCTGTCGTTATTGTTGTTTTAGATCAACAACGCTTCGGGTATGTGGTTAACCACAATAGAGCCATACCCGCCGCCATTTTACACTGTAAATCATCGACATTGTTAATTCATCGCTCACCGGCTGACAGAGTGACACAGGTTACGCCGTTACGACGTGATGGGAGAACACCATGGACAGCAGTAAACGACAATTTCTGCAAAGTATAGGCATGATTACCGCAGGTGCATCGCTGGTTCCACTGGCACAGGCTGGAATGACATTAGCCCCTCTGCGCAAAGGGGGCTCCCATAAACATCGCTATGCGATGTTTATAGACCTGCGCCGCTGCATTGGCTGCCAGTCTTGCACCGTCAGTTGTGCCATTGAAAATCATGCCCCGCATGACGCCTTGCGCACCCATGTTAGCCAGTATCAGGTGGTGTTAACCGAGACACACTCGGTCACCAATGTGCTATTGCCGCGATTATGCAACCACTGCGATCAACCGCATTGCGTGCCCATATGCACGGTGCAAGTCACCTTTCAACGCGAGGATGGCATCGTGGTAGTGGATAACACACGCTGCGTTGGCTGTGCCTACTGCGTACAAGCCTGCCCTTACGACGCACGTTTTATTAACCATGAGACCCAGACCGTAGATAAATGTACGTTTTGCGTTTATCGCCTTGAAGCAGGATTACTGCCCGCCTGCGTTGAGTCTTGCGTCGGCGGCGCTCGCATCATCGGCAATCTGCGCGATCCCAACAGCAAAATCAGCCGCATGCTGGCACAACATCACAGTGACATCAAGGTGTTGATGCGGGAACAGGGTACTGCGCCTCACGTGTTTTACCTCGGCCTTGATGAGGCCTTCGTCACCCCACTACTGGGGCGTGTGCAGCCTGCACTGCATCAGGAGGTTTAAATGACATAACAGATTATGATCGAAAAGTTGGTCACTCAGTCTCAATCCATCACCTGGTTACCCTGGGCCGTACAGTATTTCTTCTTTATTGGCATTGCCGCCTGCGGCGCGCTGTTTGCCTGCGACCTACGCTGGCGTGGCGATGCCCATAGCGCACGGCTGGAAAATATCACGCTCATCATTACCCTGACCTGTGCCATTACGGCCCCCTTGGCACTGACCGCCGATCTGCACCAACCCGCGCGCGTGTGGCATTTCTACGCCTATCCAACACCCTGGTCATGGATGCCGTGGGGGCGGTGTTTTTACCGCTGTTTACCCTGTTACTCGGACTATGGTTTATCGCAGTACAATACAACACACAGACAGGAAAATCGTTTGCTGCCACGCGCTGGCTGGCGCTCTTCAGCGCACTGGCCGCTATCGGATTGCTGATCTACACCGGCAGAGAAGCCTTTGTTCTTAAAGCGCGGCCAATATGGTTTAGCTATGCCTTTCCCATCACCCTATTTCTGAGCGCACTGCAAACACTGTTCGCTTTACTGATTTTCGCCATACGACAAGACGACCTGTGGCGACGCCGATTAGGGCGCGCACAGCTTTTGTCGCTCCTCGTATTAGCAGGCACCGTTACGCTTTGGGCAACTGGCGATACTGTCTCTGGCAACGCGGTTCGCCTTTGGCTGACAAACAGTGCCTCCGCGCGCCTGTATGCCAGTGCATGGGGGCGCTGTGGTTATGCACAACGGTGTTAGCCATCGCGGTAAGCTTTCGGGCTCGGGCAACGCGCATCCTGCTGTACGGTGTCTGCTGTACCATGGCCCTCGCCTGGCTGATTCGTTGGACACTGCTGATTCAGGTCCAAACCGTTCCTAAATATAACGCGCACCTCATCCCTTATACGCTACCGAGCACCACCGATGGCCTGCAAGCCCTTATCGGCACCTTTGGACTCTGGGTAGCACTGCTGATTATGGTTCGATAAGCCCTCGGCTGGCTCGCAAGGAGAAAACAACATGGCTAAATTGACACGGCGCCAGTGGCTGAAAGTGGGCCTGACGATCGGCGGACTTTCCGCGTTTGGGTTAAGCTATCGCGATGTCGCAAAGCGCGCCATTGATGGTCTAATGAAGGGCACTTCGGGCACCATCACCCGCGATCGTATCGTCGGTAATGCGTTGGAGCCGGAAGGGCTAGCCCTGAACGGTTGGCAAGCCAATCCACAACAAACTGTATCGATGACACAATGCTTCGGCTGCTGGACGCAATGCGGTGTGCGCGTCAGGCTCGATCGGACATCGGGGAGAGTACTGCGCATCGCGGGCGACCCTTATCATTCGCTGTCGTACGAACACCAGATCGACGCGGCCATCCCGATGGCTCAGGCGCTGGCTCGTTTATCCGGCGAAAGCGGCCTTGATGGGCGTTCTACCGTCTGCGCCCGTGGTGCCACCCAGGTAGAGAGCCTTTACAGCCCGCTGCGTATCCTCGAACCGATGAAGCGCGTTGGCAAGCGCGGCGAAGGTAAATGGCAACGGATCAGTTTTGAACAGTTGATCAATGAAATTGTCGAAGATGGCGATCTGTTTGGTGAAGGACAGGTTGACGGTCTACGCACCATCCATGCGCCCGACACTCCCATCGATCCGCGCCATCCCAGCTACGGACCTAAAACCAATCAGCTACTGGTGACAAACGCCGCTGATGATGGGCGCGATACCTTTCTGCGCCGTTTCGCACAAAACAGCTTTGGCAGCAAGGACTTCGGGGCACACGGTGCTTACTGTGGCCTCGCCTACCGCACCGGTTCAGGCGCCCTGTTAGGCAATCTCGATAAAAACCCGCATGTAAAACCAGACTGGGACAACGTCGAATTTGCGCTTTTCATGGGCACGTCTCCGGCACAATCTGGTAACCCGTTTAAACGTCAGGCCAGGCAGTTAGCCAGTGCAAGGCTGCGCGCAGCGTTTCGTTACGTGGTGGTCGCCCCGGCACTGCCATTAACCACCGTGTTGGCAGACGATAACGGCCACTGGTTGCCAGTCAATCCCGGCAGCGATGCAGCGTTAGCCATGGGGATGATCCGTTGGATCATTGAAAACCAGCGTTATCAATCCACTTACCTCGCCATTCCCAGTGTGGCGGCGATGCAGCGCCAAGGAGAAAAGAGCTGGACCAATGCTACGCATCTGGTCATCGTTGATGAAGATCACCCACAAGCAGGCCAGCACCTCACCACCGCACACCTCCGCGACGACGGCACAACCCCGGCCATACCCGTCGTGGTTGATGCCAACGGTGCGCTGGTTGTGGCGGATCGCTGCGATACGGCGACGCTGCTGGTGCATCAGCTGGTCACCCTGCACGATGGACGTCAAATGACGGTGAAAAGCAGCTTCCAGCGCCTGAAAGAGGCGTCGGAGCAGATGACATTGGCGGCATACAGCACGCAATGCGGTGTGCCAGTTGCACAGATCCAGCAGCTTTCGGAAACCTTCACCCGCTATGGGCGCAAAGCGGCAGTTATCACCCACGGCGGCATGATGGCGGGCAACGGTTTCTATAAAGCCTGGGCGACCATGATGCTCAATGTGCTAATCAGTAACATGAGCCTGTCTGGCGGCGTACTCCTCGGCGGCGGTCAGTTCAACGGCGTCAGCGACGGGCCGCGCTATAACCTGGTCAGCTTTCCCGGTCAGGTCAAGCCGAAAGGGCTCAATATTGCGCGCAGCAATACCGCCTATGAAACCTCCGATGAATACCGGGAAAAAGGTCGCCGCTGGCGTCTCGCCCTGGCCGGTTAAAGCGCCTTGGTATCCGTTCGTTGCCGGGCAACTGACGGAACTGCTCAGTTCCGCGTTGGAGGGTTATCCCTACCCGCTCAAGGCCTGGATTTCCAACATGACCAACCCGATGTACGGCATCCCAGGCTTACGCGGCGTCGCGGAAACCCGCTTGAAAGATCCGGCGCTCTTACCGCTGTTTATCGCCATTGATGCCTTCATGAACGAAACCACCGCACTGGCAGACTACCTGGTGCCCGACACCCATAATTTTGAAAGCTGGGGATTCAGCGCTCCCTGGGCAGGTGTAGCCAGCAAAGCCTCCACAGCACGTTGGCCCATCGTCACGCCAGCAACCGCAAGCACTGCCGATGGGCAAGCGATCGGCATGGAGGCCTTCTGTATTGCCGTAGCAAAACGGCTCGATTTACCCGGTTTTGGTGAAAACGCCCTCAGTGATACGCAAGGCAATCGCTACCCGCTGCATTGTGCAGAAGACTATTACCTACGCGTTGCAGCCAACATTGCTTTTGCCGGTAAAGCACCGGTAGCCGCCGCGACGCAACAAGATATTCAACTGTGCGGCGTCGATCGCATCATGCCGTTGCTTAGACAAACGCTTCGCGCCGATGAAGTTGACCGCGTGGCGTTTATCTACACGCGCGGCGGCCGCTTCGCCCCCGATGCCAGCGGACGCGTTGATGACAGCGTGGGTAATCGCCTGGACACACCGTTGCAAATCTGGAACGCACAGGTCGCTTCTCATCGCCATGCCATTACCGGTGAACGCTTCAGCGGCTGCCCAACCTGGTATCCCGCACGCTTATCCGATGGTCGCGCCATTGAACAGCTCTACCCTGCCACTCACTGGCCATTAAAGCTGATCTCGTTTAAATCCAATACCATGGCTAGCGCGTCTGCGGTGATCCCACGGCTACATCAGGTTAAGCCAAGCAATTTGGTGGCACTCAATCCAGCGGATGGACAGCGTTATGGCCTGCAACACGGCGATCGGGCGCGCATCACTACGCCAGGCGGCAGCGCCATCGCCCAGATCAGTCTATTAAGCGGCGTCATGCCCGGCGTTATCGCCATTGAACACTGCTATGGGCATAAGGAAATGGGCGCGGCGCAGCATTATCTGGACGGTGTTGCACTGCCCGTCAATCCGCAGGTAGGCGCAGGGATCAATCTCAATGATTTAGGTTTTACCGATCCTACGCGCCAGATCCCCAATACCTGGCTTGATTGGGTTTCTGGCGCATCGGTGCGGCAAGGGTTACCCGCCACAATCGCACGCCTGTAACGCGGCAAACACGCGGGTCATTCATCGCACCCGCGTGTTTTCACCTCATGGCATAACAAATAAAAATACCTGATAGCTGACAACCGCAGAGGGATATGCAACACTCTTTCGTACAAATGTACGACACGCAAGAAACGATTATTGGTGGTGAATATTCATTACCGGTCAATAATCACACTCACTGCTGTGCGTACTGTGCTACCCGATAATGTGAGCAAGGTTGGTTGTTATGTCTTCATCCGTTCTACGCCAGAAAATGGCGTTATTTTCTCTGATGTTTTTGCCCGGCTTTGCCTGGAGTTCCTGTATCACCCGAACGCCGTTGATACGAGATACGCAGCATGCGTCTACTGAAGTTTTCGGATTGATTTTGTTTGGTTTTTCCTGCGGCTCCATGGTGGGAATACTCTGGTCAGGAAAACTGATCAACAAGTACGGCATTCGTCGCGTTACGCTGGCGGATTTTATGCTGCTGGCTATCGGTTTCCTGCTGCTGGCGGTAGCACTTTTACTGGCAAATCAACCTGTCGCGTTTTGTGCGCTGGCGCTGTTTGGCATGGGGCTGGGCATGATTGATATTGGTTTAAATATTGAAGGTGCCGCGTTTGAACAGCATATCAAGCAGGTCATCATGACCACACTGCACGGTTTTTTCAGCCTGGGCACGCTGGTTGGCGCGCTGATCGGCATGGGGATGACCGCACTGAACATCAGCATCAACCTCCATTTTGGCATAATTATTGGCCTGACTGCGCTGACGCTTGCATTGCAATTTACCCATATGCCGTGGGCAAGCACCCTTGTGGCAGAGCAGCACAGTGAAAACCGCAGCTATAAAGCGCAGGTGATTCATGAACTGAAAGACACGCGTCTGGTACTTCTGGGCGTAGTGATTTTAGCGATGGCGCTGGCGGAAGGTTCTGCCAATGACTGGCTGCCGTTGTTGATGATCGATGCACATGGTTTCAGCCATACATCAGGCTCTCTGTTCTTTGTCGGGTTCGCCGCAGGCATGACCGTCGGGCGCTTTGCAGGCGGTTACATCGTCAACCAATTTGGCCGCACTGCCATTCTCAAATTCAGCGCAGTTTCAGCCGCCGTGGGGTTGGGGCTGATTATTTTAACCCACACACAGTGGCTCACGGCCCTCGCGGTTATTTTGTGGGGGATTGGCGCATCGTTGGGTTTTCCACTCACTATCTCTGCCGCTGGCGCGACGGGTGAAAACCGTGCGGTGCGCGTTACCCTTGCAGCCATTCTCGGCTACATCGCTTTTCTCGTTGGGCCGCCAGCGCTGGGGTTTATCGGCGAACACGCCGGGCTGCGTATCGCCATGCTGCCGGTATTGTGCATGGTGATCCTGGCGTTTTTCTGCACCTCTGCCGCCAGTGAGAAAAAAGCCCCGTTAAAGCATCCCGCGTGATGCGTTTTGGCCTCACCGTTGGTGCTTCTTGTTGGCACCAACGGAAACCGAGGCAATATTTATCTCAATGACGGCCGCCATGCCTGGCGATTGACCATACCGATACCGGCACACACCAGCACCAGCGCGATGGCATAGCGCCATTCCAGCATTTTCTCGCCCAAAAACAGCGCAGAAAGCAGCACGCCAGCAACCGGGATCAGGAAGTTAGACGGTGCAAGCACACCCACTTTGTTGTATTTCAGCAGTTGGCTCCACAGTGCAAAACTGACCGATGAAATCAGCACCAGATAAAGCAATACCATGCAGGCTGTGCCGCTTTCGACACGAATATTGCCTCCCAACAGGTAGCCCGCCGCAATCATGACTACGCCACCAAGGGTCAATTGGTAGCCCGTCATCATTGTTGCGTCCATGGCAGCAGAAATACGTTTACCGTAAATGCTCGCCGCAGAGATTAAAAATGCCGAAATCACGATGAAGCCATCGCCCATCAGCGTAAACGTGAAATCGCCCAGCCCGTTGATATTCACGATGGCAACACCCATAAAGCCCACCAGGCAGCCGACACTTTTATTGATGCTTAATTTGTCATTGTTGTACAAATAATGTGCCAACAGCACGCTGAAAAACGTCTGAGTGGCATTCATGATCGACCCGTTAACCCCAGTGGTGTGTGCCAGACCAATATAAAATAGCGTGTATTGCACAGCAGTCTGGCTTAAACTCAGGATAACCAACTGTTTCGGTTGGCCCGGCAGTAGTTGCGTCAGAGAACACCCGCGTACTTTTGCCAGCAATAGCAACAAGATGCCTGCAATCGCAAAGCGGTAACCGGCGAAGAGCAGTTTCCCCGGAATATCGGCATCAGCGATATGAAAAAGCGCATAACCATTTTTTATTGCCGGATAAGAACTTCCCCACAGCAGGCAACAGAGTGTCGCAAGCAAAAATACCACTTTCTTATTGGTATAAAATGCAGCTACGTTATTCAAAGCAGTCTCCTTCCGCGACTCTCAACGTCAATATCCTAACGACCAACGCATTTCTGAGCCTTGGTTTCGAAATAGTTCGGATTACGGGTCCAGAATAAAGACTCCTCTAACGGTTCAACAGCAACATCTTTGAATAAAATTCCACGACATGCCATTTAAAAAATAACAATAACAATAAGATTATTAATGTTTTTATATAAATGGAAAAATTTTCATTTATAAGTTTGATGAATCTCACAGACTGAAATAACGGGTGAAATAACTGTATATCGCCTGTTATCTAGAATGAAATACTAACGACATCGATTATCGCCTCATAGTGCCGGATAGCGTAGAATGCAGCAGTGTTAATTATTACTACGTCAGCGCATCCGTAATGGGGAATAAGGAGCAGAATATGGCCGTCTCGTGCGATCGGGAGGACAATAGCACAGATACGCGGACCAGAATCGCCCAGGCAACGTTAAACGTGATCCTTGAGCACGGCGTGCGTGGGGCAACCTATCGCCGGGTCGCGGCGCAGGCGCAACTGTCACCGGGAACGTTGACGTACCGTTATAAAAGTATTGATGCCCTGCTTATCGACGCGTTCATCGTTATGATTGACGAAATCTCTCACGCCTTTCATCAGCGTCTGGCACAGGCTGAAGACATTGACAGCGCCTGTGAGGCTGTCGCCGATCTTATTTGCGGAAATATCTGGGCAACGCCGAACCACCTGACGTTAAGCTTTGAACTCTATGCACTAGCTTCGCGTCAGGAAGCCTACCACGCGCTGTTGCAGGAGTGGATGTCGCGCAGCAGAACTGCATTACACCGCCATTTTAACGAGGAAACGGCATGGACGCTGGATGTGCTGATTGAGGGGTATACCATTCATAACTTTTTTAATCGCCACCCCATGAGCCGGGAAAAAATTTTGCAAGCGATCGCCCGACTGGTGCGGGAATAATATTTCGGGCAATACGCCTATCCCCGTCAGTGTGGCCAGCAAATCGCGGGCGCGCCATTGAGTTTAGGTTTGGCAAAAAGGAATCCCTGAAAACGCCGAATGCCCGCTGCTTCTAACCAGCACCACTCTTACACCGTTTCGACCCCTTCCGCAACGACACTGATCTCCAGCTCCGCGCAACATTTTACGATGGCCTGAACAATCACCTGCTTGGGCCCATGTGCATGGATATCCGTTACGATGCTGCGGTCGATTTTGATTTTGCCGGGCTGAAACTTCGCGAGCAGCGATAACCCGGTAAAACCGGCACCAAAGTCATCGATAGCCAGACCAATCCCCGTCGAACGTAATTGCCGGATAGCAGAGAAAAATGCGTCGAAACTGGAAATGACTTCATCCTCCGTCACTTCAACGATGACCTGTTCAGGCACCAGGCCATTGCGGTCGATCTGCTCCAGTAAAACATCAACGGCATTCGGCACCTTGACCAACGACATCGGCAGCAGGTTAATAGAAATTTTATGGTTGCCAATATTGATATTTTTCGCCAGCGCCAGTGCCCACGCTTTGGAGGAAAGATCGGTTTCATGCAGTTTTTCGGGCGGAATCGACGCAAAATAATCCTGCGGCGATTCACCGTTCGGACCACGGATCAACGCTTCAAACGAGCTGATTTGCCCACGCAGCGGCTCAATAATGGGTTGCAACGCGAACTGGCAAGGTTGCCCTAAAAACGACTGTTCTGGAGGAGAGGTAAAAGGCGGCGCTTCTGACAAGAAGCCCCAAGATTCAGGTTCGCTGCTGTAGGCCAGCTGTTTCTTCCAGCGACCTTCCACAAAGGTACGAATAAATTTATAAACCCGGTCATCACTCACCAGATTATAGCGCAACGCGCCGGTTTTTATAACCGCTCGCAGTACGGTACCGGGCTTATCATAGCGTAAATCAAACAGCGCCATACCCATATTGATAAAACGGCGCTTCGCTGCATAATCACGCATCAACTCAACCACACCGTCATGACGAGGATCGTGGCAGATCGCGTCATACAGCTGATTCACGGCTTCGGGTTTACCTTCCAAAACCTGAAGAAAATGACTGCCATCAAAGATCAGAATGCCGGTCAGTTGCAGCGTCATATTACGCGCTTGAGACTGCGCCACTAACGCATCAAGCAGCGATAGATCAAATGTTCGGCTTGCACGGCTTCGGTAAATCAATGTAGACAGCATAAGACACAGGCTCTTAGAAAAAAAATAGGTATTTCAATCTTCCCACCATCAGGGAAAGACATAACAATAGGTAAGATACCAGACAAAGCGTTTCTCGCGTATCACCGTTTTTCCTAAACGCACTACGCTGCCCCCCGTATTCAGCGGATGATCGCGACTATAAGGTGTCCGCTAAAAGACACGTTCATGGACAAAGATTAGCAGCAACAAAATTCATCCTCCAGTTTTCAATACCCTGTATCACACCAATAACCCGTTGACATCAATGACTATGCCTGCAAACCGTTACCGATAGACACAGTAAAAAAGCGTTTCTTGCTAGTGTTGCGAGTACATCAAACCGGAGAAAGCATCACCACGCAAATCTTACCTTTAAATTACTCGGTATATTAACCCATTACAGGAAACTATCAGAAAACCGCTTAATCGATAAGCATTGCACATATACTGTGTTTATATGGGTCTTCGCCGATCATGGTGGGAGACTCATAACCCCATGTTTAACCTGCCGT
>NZ_PEHF01000011.1 GCF_015762685.1 Candidatus Symbiopectobacterium sp. 'North America'
AATACGTTAGCTACGAATAAGTCGCCCTGTTTCTGATTCAGCATGTTAACGATAACATTAAGTTTAAAATAGACCTCTTTCGTCGTATAGCCTATGCCTATCTTCTCGGCAACAACGACATGCACTTGCGTAATTTCGGCCTGATCCATCCGACGACAGGTGTACCTGAACTGGCCCCTGTCTATGATTTTGTCTCCGTGGCTCCGTATCAGGCCTATTTTTCCAGCTGCTATTTGGCATTGCCCTTATTGGCCAGTGAAGAAGGTGATAACGAACTCGCTCCAGGTTTTAAAACAGAGCATGGCGAGTATCTGGGGATGGATTTTTTAGCGTTTGCTCAACGTATAGGGCTGAGTAACTCGCTCACAAAAAAACTTCTGAAGGATTTATCCTAAGAGGCCGAACTTGTTGAGTCAACCTATCGAGACTCGTTTATGCCCGCCGATGCCATTGAGGCCACACTTCAGTGCTATCGCCATCGTCTGGCACGACTCCAGGTGATGAAAGCCGAGTTTATTTAGGGTTTAGCTATCGTGCACAAAAAACCGCGGCGGCGGCGCGACGCTTGCTGGCACGCATTTCCTGCGCCAGCGTGATAGCGGCGGTGATCAGCATGAAAATGACCGCAGACCAGAAAATGGCATGGGGATGACCATTATCCAATAACCAGCCGAACAGCACTGGACCTGCAGCCCCGCCGATATTGAACCCAGTGGACACGATACCGAACACCCGTCCTTCCGCGCCTTTCGGTGATGCAGCCCGCACCAGCATATCCCGCGAGGGTGCAATCATGCCGGAGAGGAATCCCTCTGCCGCCAGCAGTGGCACCAGCACCATCGCTGGCAACGGATAGATAGCGACAATCGCTACCAGTACGGCGGTGACGGCTAATGCGCCAGTGGCAACCAGACCGTGGCGCTCGGTTTTATCGGCCAGAGCACCGCCCGCCAGCACGCCAAAAGCGCTGGCAAACAAAAATGCGGTCAGCACCGCATTGGCATCGGATAAGGGCAGATCGTAGCCAGTAACCAATGCGGTAACCGAGAAGTTCTGGATCGAGTTAGTGCTCAGGTTCAGCATCAAAAAGAGACCCAGCAGCGCCAGGATAGGCAGCGAAAACAGTGCTTTGGCGCTGGTTTGTACCGGGGCGGCGCCGCTTTTAGGGGCTGCTGATTTAAGCCGCGCTGGCTCGTCTTTATGCATCAGCAGCATCACGACAACCAGTAATCCCACCACGCCAGACACAATGAAGGCGGCATTGATGCCGAGCCATGCTGCTACCGCGAGTAAAACCCCCGGCGTAATGGCGTTGCCTAAAAAGCCGGAGAAGGTGTGGATCGAGAACGCGCGCCCCATGCGTTTGTCATCAATGCCGCGCGAGAGCAAGGCGTAATCTGACGGGTGATACACTGCGTTAGCCACACCGGCAAACCCCATCGCGATCAGCAGCCAGAGGTAGTGCGGCGTCAGCCCAAACGACATAAAGCTCAGGCTACCGAGTGTCAGTCCGGCAACCAGCGTGCGTCGCGCACCGATACGGTCAACGGCAAAACCGATGGGCGTTTGCACGCAGGCGGAGACGATGTTGAAGACGCTGATCGCAAGCCCAAGTTCAACGAAGCTGATGCCGCGTTGGGCAGACAGCAACGGGATCAGCACCGGCAGCACCATAATGTGAAAATGGCTGACCAAATGCGCACAGAAGATCTGGGCGAGCAGAGGAAGTTTCATCGTTTTCATGTTTGCGTTACGACATCAATGCGGGCGTTGAGTGGCGCTGCTGAGTGGAAAGCGGCGAGATCACGTCCAGAGGGCGAAATTATGACAAGCGTAACATATTGTTTGCGTTTGTCGCACTTTCTCTCGTGTAGTTTTTGACCTCAGGCAGACCGAGGGATCTCGGCCTGCCTGTGTCAGATCAGGATAAACGAAACACTTTGACCGTGAGCGCCAGTTGGCGCGCCTGTTCATCCAGCGAGGCGGCGGCAGCGGTGGCTTCCTGCACCAGCGCAGCGTTTTGTTGCGTGACGCCATCCATTTCATATACGGCTTGCGTTACCTGGCTGATACCGCGTGATTGTTCATCGGATGCAGCAACAATGTCATCTATGATGGTTTTAACCGACGCGATGGCATCCAGCATCTTTTCCATGATGTGACCGGCATTTTGTACCAGTTCGACGCCGTTTTTAACGCGCGAAGAGGATTCTCCGATCAGTGTCGTGATGTCTTTCACCGCCGCGGCGCTGCGCTGTGCCAGATTGCGCACTTCACTGACGACCACGGCAAAGCCGCGCCCCTGCTCGCCTGCGCGGGCGGCTTCCACCGCTGCGTTCAGTGCCAAAATGTTGGTCTGAAAGGCAATGCCATTAATAATACTGGTAATGTCGGCGATTTTACGTGAACTGTCGTCAATATCACCCATAATTCTGACGACTTGCTCGACGATGGTATTCCCCTGCTGAGCGATGTCAGTCGCGTTTTGCGTCAGCTCGGTGGCGCTATGCGCATTGTCGGCATTCAGTTTTACCGTTGTGGTGATCTGCTCCATGCTGGCGGCCGTTTGTTGTAATGCGGCCGCCTGTTGTTCGGTGCGTGAGGCCAGATCGATATTGCCTGCGGCGATTTCTGTGGCGGCGAGGCTTACCGATTCGCTGGTGGTCAGCAATTGCTGAGCGATATCGCGCAACTGATTTTGCATAGTATGAATCGCATAGAACAGGCTGCTGGTATCTTTGGGCTACACCTGGATGGCGTTGGTGAGCTGCCCATTGGCAACGGACAACGCGATGCGTGCCACTTCTGCCGGTTCGCCACCGATGGGGCGCAACACCTTGCGCGTAAAGATGACGCCCAGTACGGCAGAGACCACGATAATGCTGATGACCATCAGCAGTAACGCGATATTGCGCTGATGCTCCGTTTCAGCAAGCACGACATCAATGGGAGCAGACAGGCCCTATATCCACGGCGTACCGGTGTTACCAATGGTCACCGGAATGGTGAGGTCGTAAGATGCAGTTTTCAGTACCGGTTTTTCAGCGCTGGTGCGTATCGATACTCCTTGAGACACCGCTTTTAGCAAACTGTCAGCGTGAGCAGCGGGTTTGGTCACCTGCGCCTGGTCGGGGTTGGCGATATAGGCGCCGGACTGCGATAACAGTTCAGCGTAGTCCGTGCCTTTATAGGGTTTGATGGCATTGATGAGTTGTTGAAGCGTATCCAGTGAAAAATCTGCCGTTACCGAGCCAAGAAAGGTGCCGTCAACCACGATGGGCACCGCAATGGAGGTGAGCAACACCTCTACGCCGTTATAGTAGGGGTAGCGGTAAGGCTCAAGAATCACTTCCTGTTTCATCTTGCGCGGCAGCAGATAGTAGTCGCCGCTGCCGGGAGTTTCATAATCCGTCAGATTGTGAAGCACCACGTTACCCGCCGTGTCACGGTCGACGTAGCGTACATAGCAGCCGTTCGGATCGTTCTCGGGTTGTCCGGCAAACTGCGCATCGTTGCCATCATAGGCGTTAGGCTCCCACGCCAGCGACATCGACAGGAAATCCGGGTTATTTTGCAGCGCATTTTTCAGCAGGGTGTCCGCCATGCCGCGATCGGCGTGGCCGCTATTACGCAGGCTGAGTACGTTTTGCCCCAGATTGCGCGCCACCGTTAACGCCAGATCCAGTTTGCGCTGCACCAGATAGCTATTGGTGTAAGCGGTTTGGGTCAGATACTGCTGCGCATCGTTTTTCTGTTGCTGTGTGGACTGCCAAATCAATAAACCGATGGTGATGGCAAAGCCAAGGCCGATAGTTACGATGCCTGCCAATAGCATGAGCATCTGCGTCGAGAACGTTTTTTTTTATTTTCAAAAGGGGTGTGCGATGTTTGAGCATGAAGCGCGGTGTGTGAAATCGGTGTAGAGGGCGCTGGTGGTGCATAAGGCTGTAGGGATTTAGACATGGTGGTTATCCTCCCAGGGATAGACATTGTGTCAAAAATCTAACTTAGTGTTCAAAAATCAATAAGTTAGTTTTCATTTTTGCGCTGTATCCCTTCATGAAAAAGTCTGTTTTGTGTGATAAGGATCACAGCATGATCATCGGCAGAACTCCGTAAATCTTTATCCTTCACTGGCTCACGGCGATAACTCGCGTTAGCATGCAAAAAAACCATTACGGTAGGATGAAGCATGACGATAAAGCTGATTGCAATTGATATGGATGGCACATTGCTTAACCCGCAACATCAGATTTCTCCCGTAGTAAGCGCGGCGATTGCGGCGGCGCGGAATCAGGGAGTGCACGTGGTGCTGGCGACCGGGCGGCCCTTTATTGGCGTAAAACGCTATCTGGAGATACTCGGGCTGGATAAAACCGGCGGCTATTGCATTACCAACAATGGCGCGTTGGTTCAGCGTACCGATACCGGAGAATGTGTGGCGCAAACGCCGATGAGCTTTGACGATTATCTCTACTGTGAAGCGCTTTCCCGCACCTTGAATGTGCACCTGCACGCGTTGGACTTCAACACCGTCTATACCGCCAATAAAGACATCAGTCGCTATACCGTTTATGAATCTCATCTGACAGGCATGCCGTTGAAATACCGGGCCGTTGAGCAGATGGACAGCACCCTGACCTTCCCGAAAGTGATGATGATTGATGAGCCAGAGCTTCTGGATAACGCGATTCGCCACATTCCTGACGAAGCACGAGCGCGCTACACCATTATCAAGAGCGCGCCCTACTATTTAGAAATTATGGATAAGCGGGTTAACAAAGGCGAGGGTGTGCGTTTGCTGGCGAAATATCTTGGACTGACCGCGGAAAACGTGATGGCGATTGGCGATCATGAAAACGATCTAGCCATGATTAGCTATGCGGGCACTGGGGTCGCCATGGGGAACGCCATTGATGAGGTCAAAGGGATCAGCCAGTTTGTCACCCGTCCCAATACGGAAGACGGCGTTGCCTACGCGATTGAAAAATTTGTCCTGAAAACATCGCATTGAGTTGTTCTGATTATAAAAAAACGGCGCTTTTCCTCACGGAGAAGCGCCGTTTTTTTGGCTACAGCGGGTAATTATTTGTAGATAATCGCCGTGCCGCGCAGCAGATCGCTACCGGTGGTGTTGTTGAAAGAGCATGTCTTTCGATGAAGGGAATGTTACGCCCATGCTAAAAAATTAAAAAACGGATGTTATTGAGGAAATCATTCAATAAATTTGAATGTTATTTATATTGTTTTTTTAATTTTATTGTTTTAAATCATTGTGTTGTATTTGTTGGTTTTTTATATTGATTTTATTTGTTATGGTTTTTTTGGTTTTGTTTTATATTGTTTTGTGATTTTTTGTACTGTTTCTATTGTTTTTGTCAGGTTTTTTATTTGTTTGGTTTTCTGATTTATATCTGTTTATCTTGTTTTGTTGTATTGATGTACAAGAGGGTTCAGACCTGTACATGACAGGTCTGAATATGGTTTTTTGATGGATAATTAACTATTTTATCAGAATATTTTGTTAAACTCTTTTACATAAACAAGTGTGTCTTTTATCTGCTGCGGGGTAAAGGTGAGGGGATGCTTACTTTGGAGCCCGTTGGTGTTTGCTGCATTCCGTTTTGCTAAAACAGCGTTGAGTTCACTCATAAGAGATACGGGCTGATGTGTTGTCGTTGGCCGTTTTTGTACTGGTGTTGGCGGCAGCGGCGCAGGTCGTAACAGGGGAGGTGATATTTTGCTACCCGATTTTGGTATTGCTGGAGTAACTACCCATTTATTGTAGGCCTCTGTCTGTGATAATTGAAATTCGCGTAGCGATTGTGTCAGAAGTTGGGAGAGATCATGGTGAGGCTCAGATAACGGTGGGTGATAACGATTTATTTTCAACGTCTTGTTTGTAAACCTATCTTGTGCGGTTACTCTCGATGAATGATTTTCTACCAGCATGCTGGGTAGATTTTTTCTTGAAATATTCACTGTATTTAATTCTTTGTTTTGTTTTCTCCAGTATTATTTGCAATTAATAATTTCTTTAAAAGTAATAGCGTATTTTTTGGGCTTACCTCTAATTGTGAGTAAACAGCAGAAAACCCTCTGACTAAATAATTTGTATTTATATTCATAATACAGGCTTTTAGGTAAAGAGAGTAGTCTACTAAAAGCGTGAGGAGGAGCATTCAAAAAAACACATACCCCCTAAGCTCTGTTTATAAAATGTCATTATTTTATATTTCAAATCACTCGAGCGCTTATTTTGTATTCTATCGCACAGAGGCGAGAGCCTACCTTATAAAAAACAGGCCGGATTTTGTTATCTAATTGTTAGCAGATGCCAAAATTAACCTGATTACTTTCAATCGGTTATTTTTTGTACCTCGATCAATCTCACAAATCAGGGAGAAACCCGTTGAGTCTGCGTTTACCTTGAAATAGATTACTAACTCGAGTTAGCAATGAGGTTAACGCAATGAATAACGCAGATTTCAGAGAAAAAATCGTTATCAAAAAAGGAGTTAACCCCTCTTCAGTGAGCTCCGCGTGCTTTATCGGCGTGGATGTCGGATCTGCCAGCGTCAGGGCCGGTGTCTTCGACAGTCACGGCCAGCGGTTAGCGTTTGCCGTCCACCCCATCAGCCAGTTCCATCCTCGCGCCAATGTGGTTGAACAATCTTCTGCTGAGATCTGACAGAACGTCTGCGCGGTTATCAAAGAAGCGGTAGCGCTGTCCGGTGTTGCGCCGCAACGCGTGCGTTCGATTGGCTTTGATGCCACCTGCTCGCTGGTGGTGGTGGGCGCAGGGAGAGAGTATTTCCGTTGCCGAAGACGTGGAAGCCGCGCGCGACATCATCATGTGGATGGATCACCGCGCCGCACAAGAAACCGCTGACATCAATGCGACCGGCGATGACGCACTGCGCTATGTTGGCGGTGAAGTCAGTATCGAGATGGAACTGCCAAAAGTGCTGTGGCTGAAGCGCCATTTCCCCGAGCGTTATCGCCAGGCCTGGCGGCTGTTCGATCTGGCTGACTATCTGGTATGGCGCGCCACCGGGGCCGATGTTGCCAGCGTATGTACCCTGACCTGCAAATGGAACTACCTGGCGCACGAGCAGCGTTTCAGCCAGCCGTTGTTACAGGCGGTAGGTCTTGATGATTTGCCGGAGAAAATCCCCGCCACCATTTTGGATCTGGGCTTTAAAGCCGGGCAGTTGCAGCCTGATGTGGCTCTGGCGTGTGGCTTGAGCACCGATGTTGCTATCGCAAGCGGCATGATTGACGCCCATGCGGGCGGGTTGGCGCTGGTGGGCAGCCAGCCCGAGGGCAGTCTGGCGCTGATCAGCGGCACGTCCAACTGCCACATGTTGATGAATCGTGAACCGGTGATGGTGCCCGGCGTCTGGGGACCCTACTGGGGTGCGATGTTGCCCAACGGCTGGCTGAGCGAAGGCGGGCAAAGCGCCGCCGGTGCGTTGGTGGAGTGGACGCTGCGTCAACATGCGGGCTGGATCGACGCGCAGCAGCAAGCGGAACAGCAGGGCATCAGCATTTATACCCTTTTTAATCAATGGGTTGATGATCTTGAGCAGAGTGAGCCCTTCCCGACCCGACACTTGCATGTGCTGGCTGACCATCATAGTAATCGTTCACCGCGCGCCAACCCACACGCGCGCGGCGCGGTCTACGGGTTGACGCTGGAACAAGGGCCGGATGCGCTGGCGCGGCTCTATCTCGCCACCTTGCAAGGCATTGCCTACGGTACGCGCCATATCATCGACAGCATGAATCAGGCCGGGCATCAGATTACCCGTGTGGTGATGTGCGGCGGGGCCACCAAGAATCCGCTCTGGCTGCGGGAATACGCCAATATCACCGGTTGCGATATTCATCTGGCGAGCGAAGAAGATGTGGTCACGCTCGGTGCGGCGTTGCTGGGGGCGGTGGCGGCGGAATGTTACCCGACACTACCGGAAGCGGCGGCGGCGCTGGTGCGCGCTGGCGCGACCATTGTCACAGACCCGCAGTACGGTGCGTTCCATGCGGCTAAATATGGCGTCTATCTCCAGATGTATGACGATGTGAAGCGCGCACAACGACTGATGCAGGATTAAGCGGGCGCTGCCGCGCGGCGGCAGCCTCGAGAGCGTTTATTTGAATCAGGAGCAGAACATGTTGAAATTACATCTCCCCCCTTCCCCGGCCACCCTTAGCGCACAGGAAAATGAGGTGCTGTTGGTGACCAACGCCGACCTGCGCGAGCCCGCTAATGTGACCTGCTGGCCGACACAGCGTGACTATGAAGCGCGTTTGGGGGTGACGTTGGAAAAACTGGGTTATCAGATGAAGCGTGCGCACGCGGTGAATAATGAGCGCGGTCACGGCTTTATCAGCAGCCAGAAAGAGGGGAGCGATCTGTTCGCCGCGATTGATCCGGACGCACCGGTGATTGTGCTACTGACGGCATGGCAGTATTCCCACCACATCGCGCCATCGCTGGTGCACCACCGTGGCCCGATTTTGCTGCTGGCAAACTTTGATGGCACCTGGCCAGGGCTGGTGGGGATGCTGTGCATGGCGGGATGCCTTACCAGTCTGGAGCGCCCGTTCTCACGCCTGTGGTCAGAAACCTTTGATGACGCGTTCTTCCATCAAGGTCTGGAAACCTGGCTGCGCGATGGTGCGGTCAGCCACAAAACCGGCTATCTGCCTCCGGTTGCGCCGACCCATCCGGTGGTTGCCAGAGAAGCGGGACAAATCGGTCGCCAGGTGGGTGAGCATATTTTACGTCACAAGGCGATTGTCGGGCTGTTTGATATCTTCTGCATGGGGATGATCAATGGGGTATTCCCGCTTAAAGCGATGGTGGATATCGGCATTCCGGTGGAATCGCTATCGCAGTCGGCGCTGTTGGTGGAGATGGCAAAAGTCCCGCCCGCGCTGCGTGAAGAATGTCTGGCATGGTATGAAGCGCGTGGCATGCAGTTCCAGTTTGGCGAAGACGGTCGCCGTGAACTGACGCGTGAGCAGGTGCTTGAGCAATGCGCCATGATGATCGCGATGGCACGTTTTGTGAAACGCTTTGGGCTTTCAGCCGTCGGCGTGCAGTATCAACAGGGTCTGAAAGACAGCTGCGCGGCCTCTGATTTCGCGGAAGGCGCAATCGGCAATCAGGAGCGTTTCCCTATCCCTGGTGAGAACGGTGACACCATTTGGCCCGATCGCGCTATTCCTTGTATGAACGAAGTGGATATGGGCAGTGCCATTCCGCTGGTGATGTTGGGGCAACTGCTCGAAGGTTTGGGACTACCGGCAGAAACCACGTTGCATGATATTCGCTGGGGAAGCGACTATCAGGGCACCTTCTACTGGGATTTGGAAATCTCCGGTGCTGTGCCGTTTGCTCAGCTCAAGGGCGGTATTGCAGGGGCTACCGGGTATCGTCAACCTGCCATGTTCTTCCCTTACGGCGGTTCGACCATTGCCGGACAGGGTAAAGCAGGGCGTTTTATCTGGGCGCCCGCGCACTATGAGGGCACCCAGGTGGTGATGCATATTGGCACCGGCACCGTTGTTGAACTGCCCGAAGGGGCGTTCGAACGCCGTCGCCGCGCGACCAACTATGAGTGGCCGCTGCTTAATGCCGTGTTGGATGGCGTGAGCCGCAATGACCTGATGGCTGGGCACCAGAGTAACCACCTGACCATCGCCTATGTTGACGAGGTGTTGCTGCCGGAAGTGCTGCAAGCCTTTGTTGCCCAGGCGCTGACGCAGAATATCAAGGTTTACACCGCCGGGCATGGCTGGTAGTTTCTGTCAAAATAACAGGTTGTCAGGCGAGAGTATGCTCGGCATTTGGCCCGTAATGCTGACGCCGTTTGATGAGAAGCGGGAAATTGATTACGACTCACTGGCTCGCCTGATCGAATGGTATCTCGCGGCGGGGGTTCACGGTCTGTTCGCCGCTTGCCAATCCAGTGAGATGTTTTTCCTGAGCGATCGTGAAACACAGCAGCTGGAGCGCTTTATTGTGCAACAAGTGGATGGGCGTGTGCCGGTGGTGGCCTCTGGCCATACGGCCAACAGCGTGGCACAGCAGGTTGATCAACTTAACGGCGTAGCCCAGAGCGGCGTGGATGGCCTGATTCTCATCAGTAACCGTCTGGCGTTGCAGGGGGAATCCGACGAGCAGGCATTGCAGGCGCTGCAAACCCTGACCTCGCAGTTACCCACGTCAGTGGATCTGGGGATTTATGAATGCCCGTATCCTTATAAACGCTTGCTGTCAGATGAAACGGTTGCCTGGTGTGTGCAGAGTCAGCGTTACACCTTTATCAAGGATACCTGCTGTGATTTACCCACCATCCGTCGCCGTCTGGCGCTGGCAGATGGCTGCCGCCTGCACCTGGCGAACGCCAATAGCCAGACACTGTTGGCCTCGTTCCAGGCAGGCTGTCAGGCTTACAGCGGCGTGATGGCGAATTTCCATCCGCAACTTTATGTCTGGCTGTATGAAAACTGGCGCAGGCACTGGCGGATTATCTGGCGACGGCGGCGTTGGCGGAACACCTTGATTACCCGGCCTGTGCCAAATATTTCCAGCAGCAGGTGGGGAATTTTGCGCCCCATGCTTGCCGAGTGCGTAACAGTGCGGGGTATGCCTCCACCTTCTTCCCAGCCGCCATTGATAGTATGATGCGCCAGGGAGAATCGCTGGGCCAGCGCGTGACGAAGCCATAAAAGGAGATGCTGATGCTGACCACACTGACGAGAGAAGCGCTGTTGCCTGCGGATCAACGCGATTTCTCCAATTGCCATGCTTCTACCCTGGCCCTGTTGCTGCAGGAGACAGTGGTAGTGGCCTACTTTGCGGGCACCAAAGAGGGCGCTGGCGACACCGCCATCTGGCTGTCACGCCGTGAGCAGGGCACGTGGTTACCGCCGCAGCGGGCGATTGCTGAACCGGGGCTGGCCCACTGGAATCCGGTGCTGCACTGGCAAGCCGGGCAGCTCTGGCTGTTTTATAAGGTGGGCCCGGATGTGCACCATTGGTTGACTCGGGTTGCTGTGTCTGACGATGGCGGCGTGAGCTGGTCCACGCAGGTGGCGTTAGTGGAAAACGATGCGTTACCGCGCGGTCCGGTGAAGAATAAGCTGCTGGTGATGTCGAACGGTGAGTGGCTGGCGCCGGGCTCGGTGGAAGATGAGCGTTATTGGGATGCTTTTGTCGATATCAGCGCCGATCGCGGCTTATCGTGGCATAAAGCAGCAATTCCTTTACAACATCAGGCTCCGGCCGCGAGCGAAGAACAGCAGCTTTGGCAGGGATTGCAGCAGAACGCGCTGTGGGAGAATGACCTGAACCGCGTGTTTCAGTAGAACGGCGTAATTCAACCGACAGCGTGGGAGTCGTCACCGGGCCACGTGCATGTGCTGATGCGCAGTACCCGAGGACAGGTTTACCGCAGTGATTCACAAGACTACGGCAGGCATTGGTGTTCCGCCTACGCCACCACGTTACCAAACAATAACAGCGGGATAGATGTGGTACGCACACCGGACGGAAGCCTAGTGCTGGTGTTTAACCCGATAACCGGAAACTGGAACCAGCGTTATCCGCTGTCAGTGGCGGTTTCCCACAATAACGCTGAGCAGTGGGAAATGGCGGGCGCGCTGGAAACGGATAACGGCGAATTTTCTTATCCGGCGATCGTTTGCCAAGAAAATGCGCTTCACATCACATATACCTGGAATCGAACCAACATCATTTATCAGAAAATCAACATTATGCAGTAAGTTATCCCTTTTTATCCGACCCTACCAATAAGAACGGAGAATACAATGAAGAAGACCTTGCTCCTGCTTTTGGCGTCAGTGATGCCGTTCTGCGCGAACCAGGCGTTCGCGGAACCCTCGACGATCAGCTATGCCAAGAAAAACATCGAAGTGGTTATTCCCAAAAACCCCGGCGGTGGTACTGACACCTCTGCCCGAACCCTGATCGAATTTTCCAAGGATCATTTACCGAAAGGTGTGATTTTTGTACCGGTAAACAAACCGGCAGGCAACGGTATCACCGGGCTGATTGAAGTCGCCAGAGCGAAACTGGACGGTTACAAGCTGGTGATGACCACGGTGGAACTGGCGATGTTCCCGCATCAGAACAAATCACCGGTCACCTACAAAGATTTCACCCCGCTGGTCACTACCATCGCCGACCCGGTGACTATCGTGGTGCGTGCCGATGCGGGCTTTGACACGCTGCAAGCGTTTATCGATTCCGCCAAACAGCAGCCGGGCAAGCTCAAGGTGGGTAACTCCGGCATGGGGGGCGATTTACCACCTCGCCGCGGTGAACATTGAGAAAACTACTGGCACTAAATTCAATCACATTCCTTATAACGAAGGCACCGGGCCGTCGATTGCCGCACTGATTGGTGGGCACATTGATGCCGTGTTAACCACGCCGGGCGCCGTGAAGTCGCAGGTTGACGCAGGCATTCTTAAAGTGCTGGCGGTGATGGATGAGAAACGCTTTGAACTGTTGCCTGACGTACCGACCATCAAAGAAGCGTTAGGGCTGGATGTGAACGTCAAGATGCGCGCCTGGGCAGTGCTGGCGACGACGGCGAAAGTACCGCCGGAAGTGGCCGAACAACTGGTTAAAGCCTTTACCGAAGTGGTCAATACCCCCGCCTATCAGGATGCGGTGAGAAAACAGGGCATCATGCCAGTGACTATTGTCGGACAGGACGCTTACAACATGATGCGTGAAGATGATGAGCTCTACAAACAGCTTATTGCCGATACGCTGAAGAAATAACGCTGTCGATACGCTTGTCGGCCCGGTGCCGACAAGCGGGAGAATTGCTATGCGCAAATATGATGTGTTAGTCGGCCTGTTCTCTTTTGGGTTTGGCCTGCTGATATTGTTCCTGTCCCGTGAAATGTCGATGTTTGATGAATATGGCCTTCCGGGCGAGCGTTATTGGCCCTTTGGGCTGGCGTGCCTGTTTATTCTGCTCGGTGTGCTGCAATGGAGCTTGGTGCTGAAAAACCGTCTGATGGCGGACAGAAGCATCGATTTCTCGTCGGTAAATGTGCGCAAGGCCTACCTGATCGGCGCGCTGGCTGTGGGTTATGGCATCGTGATGGCCTGGGCGGGATTCATTATTTCGGCGGTGATTTTTATTCCCTGCACCATGGTGCTGATGAAAGAAAAGCGTGTCTGGTTTGTTGCGCTCTCCACGCTGCTTATTGTCACTGCGGTCTACCTGTTTTTCACCTATCTGTTCAACTCGCCGCTGCCAACGGCAGAGTTCAGTGATTTGGGCTTCTAGCGTCAGGTCTTTTCAGCCAGATTCTCTACGTAGGCGCTGGCGTGTAGCAAACCTGTAGCGAACATAGCGAATATAAAGAAGGGCAGTATCATAAACGAAGTCCTTGCCGCGTTTTCCGTGGTATTCAGCTTTGACACGATTGCCGTGATTTTTCTCGGGGCGCTTGCGGGCATCCTGATCGGAATTATCCCCGGCCTGACGGTCAATATGGGTATCGCATTGTTATTACCGCTGACCTATTTCTTCCAGGGTGTTAGCGGGATTCTTCTTCTGCTAGGGGTGTATTCCGGTGCCGTTTATGGCGGCTCTATCACCGCGATACTGATCAGTACGCCGGGTACGTCCGCCTCTGCCGCTACCGTGCTGGATGGCTATCCAATGGCCAAGCGCGGCGAGGCCGGGCGCGCGTTAGGGCTGTCCACGATGGGATCGCTGTTCGGCGGCATATTCAGTACCATTGCGTTGATTGTGATAGCGCCGATGCTGGCGACCGTCGCGACCGGATTCTCTGCGCCGGAATACTTTGCGCTGGCAATTTTCGGTATCAGTATCATTACCAGCGTCTCATCACAGTACATAATCAAAGGGTTAATCGGCGGCGGTATCGGGCTGGCGATCGCCACGATAGGGCTGGACCCAATGACCAGCGGCATGCGCTTTACCTTTGACTCCATCTACCTGATGGGTGGTATCTCATTTATCCCAGTACTGGTTGGCTTGTTTGCTTTTTCCCAGGGGTTGCTCAGCACCGAGGAGCACTTCCGTGAAGGTGGCATCATGCAGAAACCGGTAGCGAAAATCACCCGCATTTTACCGAGCTGGGTTGATTTCAAACGCTGCCTGCCGACTTGGGTGCGTTCGTCTGTGATCGGTACCGGCATCGGCACCATTCCCGGCGTGGGCGGCGATATCTCATCCTGGATTGCCTATAACGAAGCGAAACGCTGGTCAAAACACCCGGAAGAGTTTGGTAAGGGTTCTCCGGAAGGCGTATCCGCACCTGAAGCCGGGGCCAACGCGGTCTCGAGCGGCTGTATGGTCCCGTTGATGACGCTGGGTATTCCCGGCGATGGCGCGACAGCCATCATCATGGGCGCGTTTCTGGTGCAAGGGTTGGCGCTGGAACCACAGTTGTTCACTGAGCATCCGGTTGAAGTCAATACCATTTTTATTGGCCTGATGATGGCGAATATCTTCATGGGATTGCTGGGTTTCATGGGCATGAAGCTGTTCGTGAAGGTGATGGACGTGCCGCTCAAGCTGCTGGTGCCAGTGATTTTGCTGCTGTGCGCCGTGGGGGCTTACACCGTTAACCACAGCATGATTGATGTTTTCGTCATGATGGGGGCCGGGCTGGTGGCCTACATCCTGATCAAGCTTGATTTCTCCATGTCGCCTATTGTGATTGGTATCATCCTTGGTCCGTTGACAGAAACCAACCTGCGGCGTTCATTAATGATGTCGCAAGGGGATGTGTCGATATTCTTTACGCGCCCGGTGTGTGCCACGTTCATTGTGATTGCGGTATTAACCCTGTTCCTGCCCATCGTTTCACCGATGTGGAAAAACTGGCGTCAAAAAACGCTGAAAAAAAAGCAGGATGCGCAGAGTAATCAGCCAGGGGTGTAAACCTTCGCGCATTATTGGTCGCGTAGCGGTGCGATGTTATACTACGAGCCGTGTTTCCCGTCGGGGAAACTCCCTTCGTGATGGAGTGTTATTCAGGATCTCACTATGGCAAAAACGGTCGAGCAGATCGCCAATGATTTACATATCTCCATCACCACCGTTCGGCTGGTGCTGAACGGTAAAGCCGAGCAATACCGTATCAGCGCCAAGACGCAGCAGCGGATAACCCACTATGTGACGGAGCATGGTTATACCGTTAACTACACGGCGCGCAGCCTGAAGTTAAATAAAACCGACACGTTGGGGCTGATTATTCCCCGCCTTTCCAACCCGTTTTTTTCCACGCTGGCGGAGAAACTGGAGATCCGCTGCCGGGCCGCAGGCTATCAAATGATGATCAGCTGTACCTACAGTGATGCAAAGTATGAAAACAAACTGGTAGACGCGCTGCTACAACGCAACGTGGACGGCTTGTTTGTTGTGCCCTCTTCGCGCCAAACACAACAGCACCATGTGAAAATGGTTAACCGCCCGCTGGTGGTGTTGGACCGTGATTTCGGCACGGAAGACGTTTCTCTGGTGGTGAGTGATAACTTGCAGGGCGGCGTTCAACTGGCGCAGGCGATGTTGGCACGCAACCTCGACAAGGGGATAACGCTCAGCGATGAGCCGCTTTATTTTATGGCGGGAGACACCCGGCAGCCAGCGATTAAGGAGCGCCTGAAAGGGTATCAGCAAGCGTTGCTGCGTCACGGTATCAAAGCCCCGGCTGAGTTGATCTTGCAGGCCGAGCACAACCGCCGCGAAGACGGTATCGCCATGATGCAAACCTTTCTCACGCGCCATGTCGAAGCGCCTAAAGCCTTTATTGCGTCATCCTTGCCCGTGTTGGAAGGGGTTTTGAGTGCGCTCCGTGAACGTTATGGCTCGATTCCCGCCGACATGAATATTGGCACCTTCGATGAGCACACCATGTTGGGCTTTCTTGCTAATAATCTCTGGTCAATGCGGCAGGATGAAGACGCCTGGGCGGAGCAGGCATTTACGTTGATGCAGCGTGCCTTGCACGGAGAAAATCAATTGGCACGAGCCATTATTCCCATGACGTTAATTCATCGGCGTCAGGCATTGGGTGACCTTTCCTCGTAAAAATCAGCTTGATATCGCGGTAATCACCGCGAAAATGCAAGAAAATCGTCATGTGATATGTGTATACTATTGATACTATTATACTTTTTTCATGGCTGCTGATTGGCAACCCCATCAGTTTTCGTGTTTGCGAGTACTGAACACACAGTGTAATACGCGATTAAAAAAACAAGAGGCACATTGCGTGAAGCGATCCTATTTTTTATATTTTGGCAGTAATAGAAATAAGGAAGATGTTAACGCGTTGTTGAGTCAATATTGGGATATCATTTGTGTGGCCCACGATAATTATTATTGTGGTTGTTACTATTTATATTCCGGTTTTTATGCCGACCGACTCACCGTGAAAGATAATAAAATTGCAGGGACGGAGGAGTGGCTTGATGAGGATAATCGTCACTACCGTACCCTTATCGAAGTGACGTTTATTCACGGACGTAATGCAGACAAATTGAACCGATGCGAATTTATTAAAGAAGCGTTCGCACAATTGAAAATTGCCGAGGTCATCGGCGATAAGTGTATTGAAGAGATTTAACGTCTACCCCCTTTGCACCTTGGGCTGAACCCGACAGTGCACGCGCTGCCCGCGTCCAAACGGGCTGCGCCAATAACGCCTACTGGAACCAGCCAATATTTATGTCTCGCTATCGTCACCGCTGAGTGCCAATTGCGCCAACGTGACGGGCTTAAGGGGAAAACGGGCGCGCACGTATCCGGTTTCTGATACGTGGCGCTGCTGCGTGTCGGCTAGAATAGCCGCCGCATTGTGTCCGCACATCCGTCCCTGACAGGGGCCCATGCCGCAGCGGGTAAACGCTTTCAACTGATTCGTGCCGATGCAACCCGCGCGCGCGGCCTGACGAATTTCCCCGGCACTCACCTGTTCACAGCGGCAGATGGTCACGTCGTCATGGGGTTTTTGTGCCTGTTTGGGAATGGGATAAAGCGCTGCCAAAAAGGGGCGCAGCGAACGCAGCTCGGCGCGCTGTTGCGGCAGTTCAGTACATTGTTGTGATAGTCATCTTCTGGGAGCTTACCCGCTGCATGCACAATGCTTAGTGCGGCAAGCTGCCCGCTGAGCATTGCCGCTTCTCCGCCCTCAATGCCGTCCGCGTCTCCTGCCAGATAGATACCGGGTTGGCTGCTTTCCTGGCGTTCGTCTACTTCCGGCTGCCAGTGGTGTTGCTCATCATCCCAAACCAGTTTGCAACCGAGGGCATTGGCGCACTGCGTGGCCGGAATCACCCCGATATGGCTTAATACCGTTGAGGTAACGCGCTGTATCGGATGGCCTCGATGGGAAAAGCGCACGGCGGTGACCTGCGTTTCTCCTTCGATGGCAATATCGGTCACACCGGAATAATAAGGCACTTTAGCACGTTGCAGTTCGCGCAGCAGCTTGATGCCTTTGAACAGATCGCGTGAGGTATGACGTAATGCCTTCGGCAAGCGTGGCAGTGCCCGCAAGTAATCCTGCGGGCGCGTGGTGTCCAGCACCGCTTGAATTCGGCCTCCCACGCGAATCACTTGTGCGGCGAACAGTAACAACAGTGGGCCGTTGCCCACCAGAATGCTGTCCGCAGGGGGCAATAATCCCGCTGATTTCATTAACAGCTGTGCGGCACCTACCGTCATCGCACCAGGTAATGTCCAGCCCGGCAGTGGAAAACTGCGTTCTTGTGCACCAGTGGCCAGCAGAATAAAACGCGCCTGCACCACACGTTGGCGCGGTGAATCGCCCTGTTCCAGCAGATAGGCCTGTTTCTCCGACGTCACCTGCCAGACGGCAGTACGCGCCAGATAGCACACGCGGGGTGAGAAGGCGACTTCTGCCAGGCTACGGCGTACGCTGTACTCTTCGCCGAACAGGGTTTGTGGGTTGGCAAACGGTGACTGGGTGACCTGTCGCAGCAGTTGGCCGCCCGGTAACGGATTTTCATCGGCCAGCCAGACGGATAAGCCTGCTGCGCTGGCGATCTGCGCGGCTTTCAGCCCGGCCAGGCCTGCGCCAATAATCAGCAGATCGCACGTATTCACTGTCCTGGTCTGGGGCATGATAGCACCCTCGCGCCCTGGGGCAGGGTCACTCTCATACCGTCACGCACTAGCGTCATGCAAGATTGCACGTTGGGAATATTATCTACCGTGACACGACATTCGAAGCAGACACCCATCATGCAAAACGGGCCGCGCGGTTGCTGATCAATGGCAGTATGGCGTGTGGTGGTGATGCCGTTTGCCAGCAGCGCGGCGGCCAGCGTCCAGCCAGCGCGTGCGGTAATTGGCTCATCGTTCACCCACAGGGTGATTTGCGGTGCATCAACCGTGGGTAGCATTTGGAACCGGGAAACGCTGGACATGAAATACCTCGAAAAGCGAAGGAAGTGCACCGCCTAAAACCCACGCCGGAAGCAGCTCACTATGCAGCGCTGCCAGCGTAACACCGCTGTGGCAGGTGACGGCAAAAGCGCCGGGGTAGCGACGGGATTCATCATAAACCGGCAAACCATCTGGCGTCATGATACGCAACGCCCCCCAGGTGCGTACAATCTGTGCGTGGGCCAGACAGGGGAAAGCGCGTATTGCCCGCTGGGCAATATGCTGTTGAACCTCGGGCTGCGTCCGGGTGTTAAACCCGACGTGCTCTTGCGAGTCCCCAATCATCACCGTGCCCTCCTGCGTTTGCCGTAGCAGGTTGGAGGGATAGCGCAGAAAAGGAGCCAGGCGTTCGGTCACCAATAACTGACCGCGCACCGGTTCAATCGGGATCGGGAGATCGACCTGTGCCCCAAGGCGCGCGTTTTCCAGCCCTGCGGCCAGCACGATACGTTTGGCGTGCCATTTGCCCTGTGGCGTGTGCAAGGTGAAACCGTCCTGATGGCTTTCAATCTCACTGACCGGATGGGATGGAAAATAGTGCCCGCCCTCCTGCTGAAAGGCGTAGGACAGTGCGTGCAGCGTCAGCAGCCGATTGACATGGCCGTCATGGGGAGAATAGATAGCACCGGCTATCTGGCGTGATGCTTCAGGCACATGTTGGCGCAGCGTGGCGTTATCCCATACCTCATAGCGAAAATCCGGGTTGCCCTGTTGCAGCTTGCTGACGTTGCGTATCGCGCTGTTCAGCGCATCGGATGTTAAGCAGAAATTGATGCCACTGGGCTGAGACAACCCGCAATCAATACCGGTTTCAGTGCGTAGGCGCTGCGCAAAGTCGGGCCAGCGCGTGGGTGCCAGACAGGAGAGTTGGCTGTAAGGCGGACAATTGACGCCTTTGCCCTGCACCCAAATCAGACCGAAGTTGCCGCGCGAGGCGCGAAAATCCGTACCACCCCCGTCGAGAATCGCGGTATGGGCGCGTTGGCGCTGCAAACCATAAGCGATGGCGTGGCCGACAATGCCTCCGCCGATCACGATAACGTCATAGCGTTGTGTCATGAAGGGGTTACCTGATGAAAACCTGTTACCGGTACCAATTATCTCCCCCATCATAAGCTCTCGGTTGCAGTGCGCCATAGAACCAGCGTACCAGCGACCGGCAAACCAAAGCGGGCATGCAGCGTGGCGCTGAAGGGGGCCAGGTTGATGCATTCGAGCACCAATGCCCCGGTTTGCGGGTAGCGCGCCAGCGCCTGCTGTGCGGTGGCTAGCACTTCTTGCTGTAAAATAGCATACGGGACGCTGTCGTCTCCGTCACGAATTGAACGCACAAACTCGGAATCCAGGGCCATCCCCACCACGTGCGCATCGCCGGGAATACCGACTTTTTCTAGATAATCGCCGCGCAGTGCGCGATCGTTGAAGGTCAAAATCAGCGGTGTTTTCCCGGTGGGAAGCAGGCGCTATACCAGCAGGTATTTTAGCAGGCTGCTGGTGACAATCGGCACCGGTGACCAGGCTGCCAACTCTTGCTGGTAGTAGGAGAGGAAGCCGCAACTGGTGGTCAGCCCATTAACGCCCTCGTCGATGAGGGCCTGCGCCGCACGTTTGAACGGCTCCAGCAAATCGTGTTGATCGAGGTGCCCCATCCGCTGTGGGATGGCCTCTTCCACCACCCGATAGCGTACCGGGAACGACCAGGTGCCGGGGTTACCAATATCGCCCAGATAGCGGCGAAAATGGTTTTTTACCATCAAAATACCGAGTGTGGCCGGTGGTATGGCTAAGCCAGTGTGAATGTCTGACATGGTTAGGGTTCCGTTAAGCGCGCCTTGAGGCGGCAATCACTGCGTCCAGAATTTGTTGCAGCAGCACCTTTGACGTGGCGAAGTTGAGGCGTGCGAAGGCTTCTGCGCCGGGGTTAAAGGTTTCACCCGCGCTGAGCGCCACTTTGGCATGCTCCAGATAATACGCGCCTGCGGCGCTAGGTAAGAGCAGATCGCTAAAATCCAGCCAGGCGAAGTAGGTTGCTTCGGGGGTGTGGACGCGAACCTCCGGCAGTGCGGTACGTACAGTGGTGATCACTTGCTCACGCAGCTCCAGCAGGTAATGGCGTACGCCTTCCAGCCAACTGTGGCCGCGATCCCAGGCGGCCACGGTAGCATCAATGCCGATACCGGAGGGATAGCCTAAAATCCGGGCGGGCAGACATTGGGTAAAGCGCTGTTTTAACACGCCGTCACCGAAGTACATCAGTGCACAGCGCAGTCCAGCGATATTGAAACTCTTACTGACTGAGTTCAGGGTGATGGTGCGTGCCGCAAGGCCCGGTGCCACCCTAGCAAACGGAATATGTTCCTGTCCGGGATACACCAGATCGGCATGAATCTTATTGGCAATCACGATCAAATCATGGGCTTCGGCCAGTGTGGCCAGCTTTTCCAGCTCATCACGCCGCAGTGCGCGACCGGTGGGGTTGTGTGGGTTACACAGCAGCAGGATGCGCGTGTTGGCATCAATCTGGTTGGCAAGATGATCGAAATCGATTTCATAGCCCTGACCGTTGTCCACCAGTGGGCTGGCCTGTAAGCGGCGGCCGGTGTCATTGATGGCATCATAAAAGGGCGGATAGCTGGGGGATTTGCAGCACAATACCGTCACCTGGCTCACTGAATGCCAGAATCAGCAAATAGACTGCCTGCACCAATTCGTTGAGCGCCAAGACGTTGGCAGGGTCAGTCTCCCAGTCAAACTCGCGTGCGGTATAGCGACTGAAGGCGCGCGCCAGCAGATGTTCCGCCCGGTCGCGTTGCCGGTAAGGGTAGCCGGTATCCTGAGCCAGATACCAGTGACGTAATACGTCAGCAACGGCAGGCGCTGGGGCAAAATCCATCTCCGCCACCCAGGCGGGGAGAATCTCCAGCGCGTGATACTGCCACTTCATGCTTTGGCGACGGCGCAACGTTTCCAGCGGCAGCGTGTATTGCTCGGCAAACTGTTGTGCGATACCGGCATCGTAATGCGTGCTCATGTTATACCACCTGCGGGATGCGTTTCGGCAAGGGCATTTTCAGCCAGGAAACCGACGTATCAATGCGCAGATGCATGAGGATTCCTTCTGTTTTATTTGCCGTTGACAAGCCAATCATGGTTGGCTAAGTTGCGGTCAAATTAACAAATATATATTTTATATTGTATAAACTTTATCAGCTATGCATTGCCATTTAACGCATATGGCAGTGTGGTTATCCTGGCCGATAAATCAGCAATGAGGGCGCTATGGATCAGACTGACGCAGCAAACCGGGCCAGCCCGGCCCCCCTTCCCGCTGTGGTGGTTGACCGGCGGCCTCTGACCGACCGCGTGGCGGACTATGTGCGCGATCTGATCGTGCAGGATATCCTGCAACCCGGCGATCCCATCAATGTGCAAAGCATTTGCAGTACCCTGCAAATTTCGCAAACTCCGCTGCGTGAAGCGCTGAAAATGCTGGCGGCCCAGGGGTTGGTGGATTTGCGCCCCAATAAGCGCGTGGTGGTGGCGTCTCTGGCGGCGTTGCAAGCGACACCAGACGATCTGCTCGCGTTGCAGCAGCAGTAACAGGCGCTGATGGCGGCGTTTCACGCAGGAGAATCGCTGCGCTATTTTCATGCCAACCAAGCCTTTCATCAGGCGTTGGTACACGCTTCGCACAATGCCACACTGATCGAGCTGCACAATAATCTCAATGCCCGTCTGTATCGCACGCGTTTCAAAGAAAATCAGTGGAATGCGCGCAGCGGCGACTGGCAGCGCGTGGCTGAAGAGCACAGTAAAATTCTGCGCGCCATTGAGACGCGCAACGGCGATCTGTGCGCGGAACTGCTGGCCCGTCACCTGAACGGTGCGCGTGCCTCCTTGCACGCGTACTGATCCGGTTAGCCTCCCCCGCTGATACAGCGGGGGGCCTCTTACGGCTTAGGTTCTACCCATACTCCCGCCAGATTCCCTTCAACACCATCTGCCGTTGGCGAATGGTCGTGAACGCGCGGGTTGTAAATGGTGATGAACTGCGGCGACAGCAGGTTAATGTCCGGCGCGTCATGCATCACGATGTGCTGGAACTGGCGGAACTGCGCGATGCGTTTGGCATTGTCGTTTCCTGTCTGCGCCGCTTCCAGCAGGCGATCGACTTCGGGGTTAACGTAGTGCGAGGTGTTGGAGAACGGCAACCCGACGCGGTAGTTCTTCGACCAGTAGAGACGCTGTACGCCTGCGGTTGAATCGTACAAGTTGGCGAACATGTTCAGCGCCAGCGCAAAGTCGCGATCGGTGTACACGCGTTTGGTGTGCGACGAAATGTCCGATGAACGCAGCGTTACCGCAACCCCGATTTTTGCCAGTGCCGCCCGTGTAAAATCGGCGATACGACGGAAAGCATCGTCATAGGTGTTGTAGTCCAGCGTGATGCTAAAGCGAGTGCCGTCTGCGCCGTGCGGGTATCCGGCTTCATCCAGCAGGAGGTTAGCGGCCGCCAGATCGAAGGGATACGGGGTCAGCGACGGATCGTGGAAGGTTTTCAAACCGGGGGCAACGGGAGATGCCGTGGGCGTCGCCAGGCCAAAGTAGGCAATGCGCACCAGTGCATCCCTGTCAATGGCGTGAGAAAACACCTGGCGTACGCGCAGGTCTTTGAAAATCTTGTCATCCAGATTGAATTGCAGCGATGTGACGCTGTAAGAGTAATTGTTCCCTTTGGTTTCAAAGCCCAGCTTGCCCTCTTTCTTCAATCGGGCAATTTCACTCAGCGCAACCGGCGTTCGGTAAGCGATGTCCGCATCACCGGTTTCCAGCGCCAGCGTTCGCACCACGGCATCCGGCGAGAACTTGACGATCAACTGGTCCAGATAGGGTTTTGGGTTATCCCAGTAGTAGGGATTGCGTTTGTAGACAATGTGGCTACCGCGTACCCATTCGCTGAAAATATACGGACCGGTGCCGACTGGCGCATTGTTATTGGCATTTTTCAGCGGATCGCTGCCCGGCACGTCATAGATGTGTTTTGGCAGAATCGGTGTTTCACCAGCGGCAAACGCGCGCAGCAAATAAGGGGCCGGGTGTGATAACTCAAAGACGGCAGTCAGCGCATCGGGGGTTTTAATGTCGTTAACGTTAGCAAAGGTGCTTCTGGCGCGTGGGTGTATTTGTTTCAGTAACTGAATGGAATAGGCCACGTCAGCGGAAGTAAAAGGCTGGCCGTCGTGCCATTTCACCCCCTGATGCAAATGAAAAGTATAGGTTTTTCCATCGGGGCTGATATCCCAGGACGTTACCAGTTGCGCCTGTGGATTAAGGTCGTAATCATAGGTCAGCAGCCCTTCCGTGACTTTGCCACTGACCGCAATCGCCGGTTGAGCGACGGTCGCGAGTGAAACTAATGTGGAGGGCTCACTGGACAGTATCAGCGTCAGTGCACCGCCACGCTGCGGCGTGGTGGCAGTGTGTGCGCTGGCAGCCAGCCATCCTGAAAGCAGCAGAGCGTTGCCTCCCCAGCGAGACAAACGGGTAAACCATGACATAAAACCCCCTGGTTGAAGATCAAAAAAGCAAAAGCGAGCGAATGAAATTCAACCTAACAAATATATATTTTATATTGTATAAACTTTATGGGATAACCAATTGCGTAAACTGGAAATGCACGCCACACGGCCTGTCTATGTCGACTATTAAACCTCTCACAGAGCTTTTTCTTCCTTCCCGAGCACAATCATTTTCTGAGAGGCGTGAAGCCACACGCTTTTCACTCGAGTCGGTTGGCGAAAGGCGACCGTACCCTCGGGGGCATCGGCATACGCTGGTAACGTGCCAATTCAATACCGTCGTTATCTATCTGATCGAGTTGGTTCAGGCGGTTAGGTTTTTGAAGCGCGTGGGGTATAAATTCCCCTTTACTGACGTGGAACACGCGGGAAAGACTGTCTAGCTTCATTAACATCATATCCATAGACGCTCAGGTGGCAATATGTCCCCAAAATAACGGCGCTATTATGCTGATAAATAAAGGTATGCCTGTCAAAAAACGGTCTGTTTGATAGACCGTATGGCAAACAGGCTACGGATGCGCAGTGCTGGATTGCACGGTACTCGCGGGGATGATGGGGAGTGGTTCATCGTGGTGGATGCGTGCGCGTAACGAATCGTCCGGCTTTTCTTTGCCCGAGCGAGAATAGTCATAAGGCAGCAGCAAGGTATCCATAACGGCAGAAAACGGCATATCGAGGATTACCAGTGGCGTCATGGCCCAACTGGCATCTTCACTGTGCAGTGCGTCCATATTGGCACGCGTACCGGAATAGTAACCTTGATGGGGACCGGTGTGTGTCATCACGCTGGAACAACCGCCAGTAAGCGCTAGCCCGCTTCCAGCTATCAACAAAGAGAGTGCAGTACGTCTCAGTACTTTCATATCGCTGTCCATTGAGAAATGGTCGGCTTACGCCAGGCCTTGCCACGGTATAACGGGCTCTAAATAAGATGTCATGTTTTGTGCTGTGATGGTAGTACTTCATTTTCCGATAAATTTTTCGGAAAAGGAAAAATTGCTTCGATCGCGGCCTTGAAAGTTTGAGCACGGTCCCCATCTTTATTGTAGCCCCAGATTATGACGCTACGCCGACAGGGTAGTTGATGGGGTGTGTGGCCTGTCTATCAAAGAAGGCTCATATCAATCCTCGCTGAATGTTTAGGAGGCTGTAATGCGCAATTTCGATTTTTCTCCCCTGTATCGTTCCGCTATCGGTTTCGATCGTTTGTTTAATCTGCTGGAAGCCGGACAAAGTCAGGGTAACGGTGGGTATCCTCCCTACAATGTTGAACTGGTGGATGACAACCATTACCGCATTGCCATCGCTGTCGCGGGTTTTGCCGAGCATGAGCTGGAGATTACCGCTCATGACAATCTGCTGATTGTGAAAGGCGCACACGGCGGTGAGCCGGTAACACGTAACTATCTCTATCAGGGCATTGCCGAGCGCAATTTTGAGCGTAAGTTCCAACTGGCTGAGCACATTCAACTTACTGGTGCCAATCTGGAACATGGCTTGTTGTACATCGACCTGGCGCGCGTGGTGCCGGAAACGATGAAGCCGCGCCGTATTGATATCAAGTAAGACGACGTTAACGTTTAACACCCAGTTTTAACGCCCGCCCGCCGTTAGGGGGCGAATTCGGTGGAGCCTGCCTGCTCATCTGAAGGCACACTCTCGCTTCAAAGAAGGAGTCACATTAAATGCGTAACTATGATTTATCACCTCTGCTGCGTCAGTGGATCGGTTTTGACAAATTGGCCAGCTCAATGCAGGGCAGTCAGGAGGCCGTTGAGTTTCCTCCCTACAACATTGAGAAAAAAGACGACAACCACTATCGCATCACGCTGGCCCTGGCCGGGTTTAAGCAAAGCGAACTCGCGATCGAAATGGAAGGGCCGCGTCTGACGGTAAGCGGTACGCCGACGCTGCCGGAGAAGAAAGTGAAATATCTGCATCAGGGTCTGGCGTTTAAACCGTTCACCCTGAGCTTTACGCTGGCGGAGCACCTGTCTGTCTCCGAGGCGAAATTTGAACTCGGTTTGCTGCATATCGATCTGGTACGTGAAGTACCGGCAGAACTGCAACCGCAGCGTATCGCCATTGGCGGTAGCCGCCCTGAGTTGACGCACGCACCTGAATCGGCCAGCGATGCTTAATCCGCAAAATAACGCGGTGAGTCTGTTATCCATCCCCGGTTTTGCCGGGGATTTTTATTTCCTCATCACCCATAAGGATTTGTGCTGGAAGGCACGGATTCTCGCTTCCCCTTCTGCCAGACTGCCTGTCAGTGGCGCTTTTGTCGCGTAGGTCTAGACTGATTTTCAAGCGAAAGACGGCTGCACAAGGATACGGCTATGAGTGATATCGCACTGACCGTGAGTATGCTGGCGTTAGTAGCAGTATTGGGATTGTGGATAGGCAATTGGCGTATCTACGGCGTTGGGTTGGGCATTGGCGGCGTGCTGTTTGGTGGCATTGTTGTGGGGCATTTTGCCCAATATTTCCAGTTCACCCTCAACAACGACATGCTGCACTTCATTCAGGAGTTTGGGCTTATCCTGTTTGTCTACACCATCGGCATTCAAGTGGGTCCCGGCTTCTTCTCTTCATTACGCGTTTCCGGCCTGCGGCTAAACGGCTTCGCGCTTCTGACCGTGCTGTTGGGCTGTATTGTCACCATCATCATTCATAAGCTGTTTGCCGTTCCATTGCCGATTATTCTGGGGATTTTCTCCGGTGCGGTGACTAACACGCCATCTCTGGGAGCCGGGCAGCAGATCCTGACCGATTTAGGCTCTAATCCGACGCAGGTCACCCTGATGGGCACGGGTTATGCGGTGGCTTATCCGCTAGGCATCTGCGGCATTTTGCTAGTGATGTGGCTGCTGCGCGTGGGGTTTCGCATCATGGTTGAGGCGGAAGCCAGGCAGTTCGATAATAGCAACGGCCATCACCATGAGCAGTTGCAAACCATGAACATCAAGGTGAACAACCCGAATTTGCAGGGGTTGGCCATTCAGGATGTGCCGATGCTCAATAGCGATGCGATTGTCTGTTCCCGCCTGAAACGCGGCGATACGCTGATGGTGCCCGCACCTGCCACCTTGATTCAATTGGGCGATTATCTGCATCTGGTGGGAGCCCGGCATGATTTGGATCAGGCTCGCCTGGTGATGGGCGATAAGGTTGATACGTCTCTCTCCACGCGTGGTACGGATCTGCACGTTGAGCGTGTGGTCGTGACTCATAACAAGGTGCTTGGGCGAAAAATTCGTGAGTTGAACCTGAAGCAGAACTATGACGTGGTGATCTCACGGCTCAACCATGCCGGTGTTGAATTGGTCGCCAGCAATAATGCCACCTTGCAGTTTGGCGATATTCTTAACCTGGTGGGACGCAAGGCGGCCATCGATGCGGTAGCGGATATTGTTGGCAACGCCCAACAGAAGCTACAGCAGGTACAAATGCTGCCGGTATTCATCGGCATTGGCCTTGGCGTGCTGGTAGGCTCAGTGCCCCTGTTTATTCCCGGTTTCCCCGTCGCTCTGCGGCTTGGATTAGCCGGGGGCCTTTGGTGGTGGCTCTAATCCTTGGGCGAATCGGTGGCATTGGGAAGCTCTACTGGTTTATGCCGCCCAGTGCGAACCTGGCGTTGCGCGAATTGGGCATTGTGCTGTTTCTTTCCGTGGTGGGACTAAAATCGGGCGGTGATTTTTTTGATACCCTGCTGTACGGCGAAGGTATCTGGTGGGTAGCCTACGGCGCGTGTATCACTATCATCCCACTGTTAATTGTTGGCGTGTTGGCACGAACGCTCGGAAAAATGAATTACCTGACGTTGTGTGGGATGTTGGCAGGCTCAATGACGGACCCGCCTGCGCTCGCCTTCGCCAACGGGTTGCACGCCAGCAGCGGGGCCGCCGCGCTCTCGTATGCGACGGTTTATCCTCTGGCGATGTTTCTGCGCATCATGTCCCCTCAACTGCTGGCGGTATTATTTACTGGGTTATTATCTTATTTCGCGCATCACTTTTTCTAATAACTTAATTTCCATTTATTACCCCGTGACTGATCACGCTTTTTTTCAGAACACATCATGATAAATGAAAAATATATTTAAACTATTAAATCTTTTTAGTAAGTAAAACAATGATCATTCAACTGCCGTTTGCTCTATTGTTCTACGTTAATCATACGATTTGATGGGGCGAGAAAAATACCCTGACCAATTGTTTTCTCGCCTTTTTTTCTGCTACTGATGTATCCGCTTTACAAAATATCCTTATTACCGAATTAGAATGACAATCAAGAGAATAAGATATTGGTAATCGGGGTGATGAAGGAAGAATAACGAAACACCGCTCCTCCGCACTTTATTGGGTGGAAAAAATGAATTCCGTTTTAATCTTCTAGCGTGGTGTTTTTATGTCTGCAAACAGTAGCAGGTTAGTTAAGCTCCTCATCATTATCGGTATTGCTGTCGCGTTATGGTTATTACCCGTGCCGGAGGGCGTCAAGCCTGATGCCTGGCATCTAATGGCTATCTTCATTGCCACCGTTATTGGTCTTATCCTCTCTCCGTATCCCCTCGGTGCCATGGCGATGTTCAGTTTGACGTCCGTGGCGATCCTTGGTTTGCTCTCGATTAAAGACGTATTGGCCGGGTTTAGCGATCCTACCATCTGGATGATCGCCTGTGCCTTCTTTATCTCGCGCGGCTTTATCAAAACCGGTTTTGGGCGCCGCATCGGTTTGCTGTTCATCAGCAAACTGGGTAACAGCTTGCTCGACTTGGCTTATGGTTTGGTGTTCACTGACCTGTTGTTTGCTCCGGCTATGCCTTCCACCTCGGCGCGCTGTGGCGGGATCATCACTCCGCTGTTCCGCTCTATCTCCGAGGTCTATGATTCTACGCCGGAGAAAGGCACCCAGCGCCGTATCGGGCCGTTTCTGGTGTAGTCCATTTTCCAGTGTAACGCCATTACTTCAGCCATGTTCATGACCTCCATGGCCGGTAACCCGATGGTGGCGAAACTGGCGGCGCAGCTCGGTATTCACATCAGCTGGACCGATTGGGCGCTGGCTACGCTGGTGCCGCGTATCCTGTCTCTGGCACTGAGCCCCTATCTCATCTATCGCTTCTATCCGCCTGAATTGAAACAGACCACGGAAATGCGTGCCATTGCCGTGGAGCGTTTGCGTGAGATGGGGCGCATGACGCGCGATGAATGGGTGGTATTAGGTGTATTCCTTGGCCTGGTCACCTTTTGGGTGTTGGGCTCCACGCTGAATATCGATGCGACCTTGACCGCGCTAGCGGGGCTGAGCGTGCTGCTGCTGAGCCGTGCGCTGAGCTGGGATGACGTGGTTGGCGAGAAAGAAGCCTGGCATACCGTGGTATGGTTCGCCGTGCTGATGACCCTGGCAGGGCAATTGAACAAAATGGGGCTGATTGCCTGGTTAGGTCAACTGGCAGGCAACGCTGTCAGCGGATTCCATTGGTTGCCGATGCTTGGCATCCTGCTGCTGGTTTACTACTACAGCCACTACCTGATGGCGAGTGCGATTGCCCATATCAGCGCCATGTATGCCATCTTCGTTTCCATTGCCTTAGCGGCAGGCGCACCGCCGATGCTGACCGTGCTGGCATTTGGTATCTTCAGTAACCTGTTCATGTCCACCACGCACTACTCAAGCGGTCCGGCACCGATCCTGTTTGGATGTGGTTATATGCTGCTGGCAACCTGGTGGAAAATTGGCTTCTTTATCAGCCTGGTCGTGATTCCTATCTGGCTGGGTATTGGCGGCATGTGGTGGAAGGTATTGGGATTCTGGTAATCCCCGTCAGACTGCGATTTTCATTGCCCCGTAGCGCGGGGCAATAACGCAGGACGATAAATACGGCAAAACAGGTTAAGATAAGGATATCCAAGGTGATTCCGGAGCAAGACATGAGCAGGACAAAAGCACCGATGAAGCTGGGAACATCCGTTTTTCTGATGGTCTCTGTCGTGCTAGGAGCAGTGTTGCTGGTGGTCTACGCTCTGCTGTTTTTCCGCATTAACCAACTCTCCGAAGACAGCCTGCGCAACAAGGCGTTTGCCATTGCGCGCACCTTTGCCGCTTCTCCGGTGGTGATTGATGAGTTGCAAGGATTGGGTAACCCCGAAGCGGTGCAGCGCGCCGCCGAGACCATCACGCACCGCAATCAGCTGCTGTTTGTCACCGTGACTGACATGGACACGGTGCGACATACTCACCCGGAACGGGAGCGTATCGGTGAACATTTTGCCGGGCACGACATTTATCCTGCGCTGTTTGGGCTGGAAAATACCTCGATCAACCGTGGTACGCTGGACCCGGCGCTGCGGGTGTTTACACCGGTTTTTAATAATGATGGCAAGCAGGTCGGCGTTGTGGCGTTAGGGATTGCGCTGACCAGCGTGCAGAAAGTGATCAGTGAAAACCGCTGGATGATCCTCTGGGCGTTGCTGGCCGGGGCGTTGGTTGACGGACTCGGAACGCTGGTGCTGGTGAAAATCCACAAGCGCATCATGCTGGGGTTTGAACCCTATGAGATTTCCAATCTGTTTGAGCAGCGCAACGCCATGCTGAAACAGATTAAGGAAGGGGTGATTGCCGTGGATGACAGCGGCCGTATTACGGTGATTAACGATGAAGCGCGCAGGCTGTTACGACAGGGCAATATGGCGGCCAATGCGTCGGCAGAAACCATCAGCGAGCAGTGGATGGAGTACCTTCGCCTCAGGCAAGTGCTGGAAAGAGGTATCGCTCAGCGTGATGAAGAGATCAATATCAACGGCAATTTGCTGCTGACTAATACCGTGCCAGTGACGGTGAAAGGTAACGTGATTGGTGCTATCGCCACGTTCCGCGACAAGACTGAAATTGGCCAGTTGTTGCAGCGCTTGGCGGGGATGTCCTATTACGCCGATGCGCTACGGGCACAGTCCCACGAGTTTATGAACAAGCTGCATGTGATTTTGGGCATGCTCCATTTGAAATACTACTCGCAGTTGGAAGACTATATTTTAAAAACGGCGAACAACTATCAGGCAGAAATTGGCTCGATTATTCGCAAGGTGAAATCGCCAGTGATTGCCGGGTTCTTACTGGGTAAAATCAACCGGGCGCGCGATCTTGGCATACAACTGTCGATAACCGAAGAGAGCCTGTTGCCTGAAACCGACGATATGGATGCCACCAATGAGTTGATCACCGTTTTGGGCAACCTGATTGAGAATGCCATGGATGCAATGAGTAACATGGAAAACGGAGAAATCAGCGTGAGTTTCCATCATCAGGATGGGCGCTTGCACTGCATCGTGGGCGATGATGGCCCCGGTATTACACTGGAAAATCAGCACCGTATTTATGAACAAGGATTCTCCACCAAGGGATCCGGGCGCGGAATCGGTCTTTACCTGACCAAGCAAAGCCTGGAAAAAGTGGGCGGCAGTATCGATTTTGAGTCGGAACCTGAGGTGTATACCCAGTTTTTCGTGAATATCCCTTATCAAGCCAAGGCTGTTTAACCATGATAAATGTACTGATTGTTGATGACGATGCCATGGTTGCAGAACTTAACCGTTCCTATCTGAGCCAGGTGCCCGGTTTCAACTGTTATGCAATGGTGCCAACCTTACAGCAGGCGCGAAATTTACTGATGCAGCCAGACTCTGAGATCGATCTGGTGCTGCTCGATATCTATATGCAGCAGGATGACGGGTTGGATCTGCTGCCGACCATTCGTGAGTTCAGCGAACCAACGGACGTGATTATCATCTCCTCCGCCAGTGATGTGTACACCATTAAGAAAGCACTGCACTATGGCGTGGTTGATTATCTGATCAAACCGTTCCAGTTCTCTCGCTTTGAACAGGCGCTGACCGCCTATCGCGAAGAAGCAAACCTGCTGAAACATCGAGAATTTGTTGCTCAGTCGGATATTGATAGCCTGATTCGTCGCACCAGCGGCGGTGTGGCCGGCGAGCGTAAAAAACTGCCGAAAGGGCTGACCAGCCTGACGCTACGCACCATCTGTGAATGGATTGAAGGTAACCAAGGGGCTGAATTTTCCACGGAAATGCTGGCAAACGCGATTGGCATCTCTCGCGTATCATGTCGTAAGTATCTGATATATCTTGCTGATACCAATATTCTCGCCACCAATATCCTCTACGGATCGACTGGTCGCCCTGTGTACCTTTACCGCCTGCTGCCCGAGAAGCAAGACGCGCTGCGCCAGTATTGCGAGTAGTATGCTGTTTCTCTCATCGCGCTATCGTATAGGCGATAGTGCGATGTTGTTACCATCATGTTCTTTCTATTTTATCCGCACATTATCATCGGTTTGGTCTTGGTATCTCCATACAGTCTTCTCCCTTTTTCGTATTTCAATCAAGACTCAATAAAGAAGTATTTTCTATAAAAAAATAATCACCGGTGATGCTAAGTTGACTCAGTAGTTGCTAAAGCTAATTCGTTTTTCAGAATCTGGTTTTGTGCAGTGACTATACGTTAAATATAGTGTAAGAAAATATAATAGTAGATGAGTATGGATGCGCTCTGACCTCAAGCTGTATGGCCTATTTGTCGGTTTAAATGTGACCATAATGGTAACCTGCGATACGCTTGTATATAAGGTTTACGAAATAGCTGATTTTAAAATAACAGCAAGCGGCATTATTTTTTCGTTTTGCTTTTTGTTTTCAACGCTTCTTACTGAGGTTTATGGATACAGACTGGCTGTCCGCTCTATATGGATCATGGTTTTTTGTCAGTCGTTATATGTCATTTTATTAAATATAAATGCATTGATTCAAATTAATAATAATGATATCTCAAAGCACTACTACGGGCTTTATCATGACTTTTGGCGAGTAATGATAGGATCGTGGCTTTCAGTCCCTATTTCTTATTTTATAAACGGCTTCATTATATCTAAAATGAAAGTGATATTCTCCGGCCAATGGTTTTTTGTCCGTTATGTTCTCGGTTCAATGTGCACTCAAGCTGCATTATTGCTGACATCTTATCCTATTAGCCTCTCTGGCAAGTATTCTTTTGATGAGTTAGTAAATATAATATCCACCACATGGAGTTATAAGGTGATTATTTCTATTTTGTTATTGCCTTTGGCAATATATTTGGTAGGGTTAGTGAAGAAAGTAGAAAAAATAAATCATTTTGATTTTAAAATATCATACAACCCATTTAATGTTTATGGTGCTCAAAAAGATAAGGAAGATTAAGTGCGAGTTTTACACATCACCGATACACATCTTTTTTCAAATGAAAGTAGCGTGCAGGCAAAAGTTCACTATGAAGGTTTTATAAATTCCATCAGTTATTTTAATGAAAATAGAAGAATATTTAATGTTGATCATATCATTGTCACAGGAGATATTTCTCATGATGGCGGCACATTAAGCTATAAACTGTTTTTTAAAAATATGGATAAGCTGAGTCTTCCTCATGCTGTTTTGCCCGGAAACCACGATGATATAGGGAATTTAGATGTTGCAATCAAAGTTGCCAAGAATGCAGTGACTGTAGAACAGCTATCTAGTGCATCATGGGCGTTATTTGGCTTAAACAGTGTTGTACCGGGGGAAGACTATGGGGTAATAAGAAAAGAGACATTGTATAAGCTGCGGGAGGGTTTAAAAGGCACGGCATGTGAGAATATTGCAATTTTCTTACATCATCATCTGATACCTGTTGGTACACCATTAGTTGATGTCTGTAAACTGGTGAATGCCGATGATTTGCTTAATATTTGTCATAATGGCCGAGTAAGATTTATCGGTACGGGTCATGTTCATACTTTGTTTCAGCGTAAGATAAATAACATTTTGATTTCTGTATCTCCTGCACTCTGCTCTCAGTAAGTAAATGGGACATCAACTGTCAATATTGTGAATAATTCTGGTTTCAGTATTATCGATTTTTATGAAAATGTATTTATAGAAACTCATTTTATTTAATAATGGTTAATGTCGGTGTACCTCTTTCTTTTTTTGTAAATTTGGGGTGGAAAGATATTCAGCGATCTCTCTGCCTTTTTTAAATTCGGTATGATAGGCTATTCTTGAGGCATCCATGACATCTGTGCAGTTTACAGTTTCGCGATCTTTGATAAATTATTGACCAGTGATAGTGATTTTTTTCCCTTTGCTGGTTAATGTCCATATATCCATTCTACTTTCTTTACTAATATAAAATTTATCGCTATTTATTTTTCTAATCGCTTCAATCTCAGCGATAAGCGCTATATCTCTTGGGTTTACCTGTCGTAGAAAGTCACCGTCTTTTAGTTGCGCCCAATTCTTTTTTACAAAAGTATGAGTGCCATACTCTTTAAAAACCCAGTTTATTTCAGTTGTATAGTTAATTGTTCTATCAAGCGTATAAATTAAGGCCGGAGAGAAAACACGCTTGATTTTTTATTATGAATAATAAATAAAATCCCATTCATTTTAACCTGTTTATTTTGTTAAGTAATACGCCGATGATGACATATTCGGTACATTCAGTAATGTTAATCTCTGACTCTAAGGAAATATTGCAGAACTGAAACCCATTAACACGAATAAAAACGCGGCGAAAGCATATGGGATATTCTTTGATTTTTACTAATACGATATCGCCATCACAAACATTTTCATTAGCTGATACAATGCAGATGATTCCTCTTTCAAACTCCGGTGATAGCGCATTGTTTGATATTTCTATGGAAAATAAAGAATCATCTTGCAGATTATCAATCTTCTGTGGAGTATGTTTTTGTAGCAAAGAAGGTCTTAGCGAGATATCCATCTATTTCATCATATCTTATCAAGGGTAATGATTTTACTTTTCCATGATAGCTGGATTCTTCTGAAAGATTGTTGTCAGTTAAATCCCATATGCTTACTTGAAAGAAATCGGCTATTGAAGACAGTGTCATAATTGTTGGTTTGCCATGCCCCTTCTTAAGGTTGTTAATGGTCGCAATGCCAACTCCTGTTCGATCGCTGATTGATTGTGTATCTGTATTTTTAGTGACATCAAATAATTTAATTTTTTACTAATATTTTTCAGATGATTATCTATTTATTCTTCAGCAATATCATTTTTTGATTGCATTATAATATTAGTGTTGATGATATATTATCCAAGAGGGTATTATCATAACATCGTAATTTATTATAACTAGGTTTGCTAGTTGAATTACACCTGATTTTTGGTATTCAGCACCAGGGATGTTTTTTTGAAAAATACCTTATAGTTACAATTAAATAGATGTGAATATAATATTTTAGTCAGATAAAATGAAACGCTTTGCTATTTAGTGTTTACGTGTGCGAATTAATCGCTTTCTTATGTGTGAAAGCGTCTTTGGGATAATGTGAGGTAATCGTTTTTTCAACCATGAATATTCTTTGCGGCGTTAGTGGTCAGCCAGGTTCTCTCTATCGTCTGCTGTTGGAGAAACAAGACGCGCTGCGCCAGTATTGTGAGTAATCAGTACGTTCACGTGAAATAAGAAAGGCCACGACAGATTGAGGCATCCCCACCGTGTCGCGGCCCTGTTTTATCTCAGCTTGCGTTCAACTATTATGCTTCCTCTTCAAGAAAACAGACCCTGAGTCGGTGTCCATCAGGATCGAGAACGGCAAAGGAATAACCAAAGTCGAGCTGGGCTGGTTTTTGGATTACGGTGACCTGATGCTGCGTCCCCCAGGTTTGATAAAGCGCATCAACCTCTGGTTTATCCTGCACCGTAAACACAATCTCACCCGACGGTATGTTGGCAATCTGGTTGACGTCAGGTTCTACGGTGTAGCATGACCATAGACCGAGCTTGAAGCCATTTTCAAACACAAACAGCGCAAAGGTAGGGCTTTTTTCTACGTGGTTGATGCCAAACAGCCCAGTGTAGGCGTCAGCGCTTTTTATTACGTTACTGACATAGAGAATTGAAATATCGGCGGATAGCATGGCAGTCTCCTTGGTAGTAGACCACCATGTTAATCAGGCGCAGTGACAGTTTTTGTCAGCAGCCTATACCCGTCATACTTCAAGTTGCAGGTGCGTTGGCTGCGCTCGTTATTCGGCCCATCCCTGGGTCTCACCTCTAACGAGGCCGCCGCACGCGGCGTTCAAATCTGCTCCCGGCAGATTTGTCACCCGAATCACTTACTTGAGTAAGCTCATCGGGATGAATGAACCTCATCCCTGAGGTTCACCCTACAGGCCAGCGCAGGCGCTGTTCAAAACGTAAACGTTTTGTCCTGCAACTCGAATTATTTAGGGTATGGATAGTGGGATTTCCTTACAGCAACCAGCCCATCAGCAGCGTCGCGCCGATCACGGTAGAGGCACCACCGATGCGCGTGGCGATTTGTGCAAACGGCATTAGCGACATACGGTTGGACTCCGAGAGAATGGCGACGTCTACGGTGCCACCCAGGTCGCTGTGGCAGGTGGTGACGATGGAGGCTTCAATCGGATACATGTTCAGACGTGGTGCAATCACGAAACTGACCAGCGCCATAGAAAGCACGACAGAGCCACATACGATAACGTAGCCAACGGCGACCACGGCGACCACGGCGACCACGGCGACCACGGCGACCACGGCGACCACGCTTTCCAGCGGAATATAGAGCATCCCCAAGCCAATCATCAACGGCCAGACCAGTGAGCTGGAGACGAATTTATAGACGCTGTGCGCGCCGGTTTCCATGCTAGTGGGAATAACGCGGCTGTATTTACAGAACACGGCAATCAGGATCATCAGTACCGGGCCAGGAATGTGTACCAGCTTCTCAAACAGGCCACCGACGATAAAGAAGGCGCAAATCATCAGCAGGCTGCCACCCATCAGATGAAAATCCACCGGTTTTGGTGTGTCGTTTACCGTGAACAGGTTCTGTTCTTCGTCACTGCGCACCAGACGCCCTTCGCCGTTCAGATCCTTACCACGCATGCCGAGGCGTGACAGGATACCTGCGCAGAAAATGGCGAAAATATTGCCCACCACTGCCGCAGGGGCCAGTTGCGCCACATATACATCCGGCGCCTGACCTAGCAGTGCGGAATAAGCCAAGGACAACGGTAAAATGCCTTCGCTAATACCGCCGCCAATAATGGGCACAATGATAAAGAAGAAGGTGTTATACAGGCTGTAGCCGCACAGTTTACCTACCAGCAGGCCCTTTACCACCGCGGTGACGGTACCGATGACCAGCGGCACAAACATGCGTACCATCCCTTGAATCAGGATCTTGCGGTTCATGCCTAAAATACTGCCGACTACCAGACACGCGATGACGAAGTAGAGAAAGTTCGCTTCCTTCATCAGCAGGTGCACAGTCTTCATGGTGTTGTCGTTAAACAGATAAAAATAGACCAGAATAGAGGGCACCATCAAACAGAGGATTGCCGGGCCGCCGATATCTTTAAATATCGGAATAGTATGGCCAATATGCGCCAGCAAAAAGCCCAGCGTCATAATAACAGCGAAGCCACCGATCATATTTCTCGGCAGATAGCTTTTATACTCAGCAGCAAAAACAACAGCCGCGATAGCAATAAATAATGCAACGGGTACGGCACCAATTTTAGTTTTTAAAAACTGGGTGAAGAACGACAGTTGCGACGTTGAGTCGGCAGCGAGCGTGCTCTCGTAGAGGACATCGGTTTCAGTTCTTTTCATTATGTTTACTCCACGTAAACGGGTTATATATTTACGGGTTGTTTTTATTGTTAGAAAGCTAAGTGTTTTACTATCAAAGAGTAAGGTAGTGCTTAAAGTGAATGATTGGGTCAGTGAATATATTATCCCTGAGTAACCTGTCATGATTAAATGTTAAATATAATAAAACATTCATGAGTAAATCAAGTAATTGTGAGGCTTGCGATAACTCTTTTTTAAATAACTTATCTCAAATTAATGTAATTAAATTTATTTTTTATTCTCAAGGGTGTTATTCGTGAATAATAAAACTAATTATTAAATTACTCTATCAGTAATATAATTAAATAAAGTAATTTAAAAACTACTATTTGTAGGGTTATTTCGGCATTGTTTGGCGTGCGTTTGCAGGCGCTTACCCAAGATCCGTCGCGAGAGGTTTTTTCATGTAACGTAACTAGTTAGCGCCAGGCTAATGATGCCTGTGATGGTTATCACTAATTCTTATGTTCTTTCGAAATTTTTACCTGACATTAACGTTTTTAACAAGCTTTGTTGCTCATTGATTCATCATTTGACATAAGATGTTTCATGTTTTTTTATGGTGATATTTTCTGCTTTAACAAAAATTTAAAGAATATTACCTGGCATAATGATTTAATTTTGTGATTTTGTTTAAATTTTTTTATAATTTTTCAGATTGTATGCTATTGTTGAAGAAGTAACGATTTTGTAAATCCACACCCATTATATTGACGTTAGGGTGATCTGTTGCCACATTGACGGGGTTGGAAGGGGGACAACGGATTGTCAGGCTGATGCCGGGTTCGCAAACCTATCCGCAGGCCACTCTCATTACTGCCTCGTCTCCCTCCTTATTAAGTGAATTATAGCCTTCGGGCAAAAAAGTACAGACCACAGCCACCACATGACGCGGTGCGTCGATGCTGATGAGAACGGCTTCTTGTCAGCGGCGAGTAAAAATATCCTGGTCTGACTTTCATCAACACACAACATCCACAATGGATGTACACGTAATGGAAAAATCCTTGGCAAAATCAAGGGTGCCCAAAATCGGACTCGGCTTGCTGGCCATGTCTGTGGCCGCCGGTCTCCAGGCAAAAACCCTGGTCTATTGCTCCGAAGGTTCTCCTGAAGGTTTTAACCCGCAACTGTTTACGTCCGGCACCACCTTTGATGCTAGCTCAATTCCTATTTATAACCGTCTGGTTGAATTCAAAAGCGGTACTACCGAAATTGAGCCGGGCCTGGCAGAAAAATGGGACATCAGCGAAGATGGCAAAACCTATACTTTCCATCTGCGTAAAGGCGTGAAGTGACAAGACGGCAAAGAGTTTAAGCCGACGCGTGAATTCAATGCGGATGACGTGCTGTTCTCCTTCCTGCGTCAGCAAGATCCGAACCATCCGTATCATAAAGTGTCTGGCGGCAGCTAAGAATATTATCAAGGCATGGGCATGCCGGAATTGATCAGCAAAATCGAAAAAATGGACGACTATACCGTTCGTTTCGTGCTGACCCGTCCGGAAGCGCCGTTCCTGGCCGACCTGGCGATGGACTTTGCGTCGATTATGTCCGCAGAGTACGATGCCAACATGTTTAAAGCTGGCACCCCGGAGAAGATCGACCTGAACCCGATCGGTACCGGTCCGTTCCAGTTGCAGCAGTACCAGAAAGACTCACGTATTCTCTACAAAGCGTTTGATGGCTTCTGGGGCAAGAAACCGGGCATCGATCGCCTGGTATTCTCCATCACGCCGGATGCGTCCGTGCGTTATGCCAAGCTGCAAAAAGATGAGTGCCAGATCATGCCGTATCCTAACCCGGCCGATCTGTCCCGCATGTAAAGAAGACAAAAACATCACGCTGCTGGAAAAACCCGGCTTGAACGTGGGTTACCTCTCTTTCAACGTGCAGAAAAAACCGCTGGATAACGTGAAAGTGCGTCAGGCACTGACCTACGCGGTAAACAAAGGCGCCATCATTGATGCGGTGTATCAGGGCGCAGGCCAGGCGGCCAAGAACCTGATCCCACCGACCATGTGGGGCTTTAACGATGACGTGAAGGATTACTCCTACTATCCGGAAAAAGCCAAAGCATTGCTGAAAGAAGCGGGCATGGCTGATGGCTTCACCGTGGATCTGTGGGCGATGCCGGTGCAACGTCCGTACAACCCGAACGCACGCCGTATGGCGGAAATGATCCAGTCTGACTGGGCCAAAGTTGGCGTGAAAGCCAAGATTGTCACCTACGAGTGGGGCGAGTATCTGAAACGCGCCAAAGCGGATGAACATCAGACGGTGTTGATGGGATGGACCGGCGATAACGGGGATCCGGATAACTTCTTCGCGACCCTGTTCAGCTGTGACGCAGCAGAAAAAGGCTCTAACTACTCCAAGTGGTGCTACAAACCGTTTGAAGACTTGATTCAGCCTGCGCGCGAAACGTCCGATCACCAGAAACGTATTGATCTGTACAAACAGTCACAGGTTGTGATGCACGATCAGGCTCCTGCACTGATTGTTGCCCATTCCACGGTCTATGAGCCTATCCGTAAAAACGTGAAAGGTTATGTGATCGAGCCGCGTGGCGTACACAGCTTCAATAACGTGACCCCGTAAAAATCTAGCTGTGAGCATTGATAATGCCTGTCAGCCTATGAGCCGTCAGGCACTTATATACAGAGAGTTCGGGATATGTTTCAGTTCATACTCCGGCGTTTGGGGCTGGTTATCCCAACGTTTATTGGTATTACCCTACTGACGTTTGCCTTTGTGCACATGATCCCCGGCGACCCGGTGATGATTATGGCAGGCGAACGCGGCCTTTCTCCTGAGCGCCATGCGCAGCTGCTGGCTGAGCTGGGGCTTGATAAGCCGCTATGGCAGCAATATGTCACCTATATCAACGGTGTGCTGCACGGCGATCTGGGTATTTTCCTCAAGAGCCGCATCCCGGTGTGGGATGAGTTTGTGCCGCGCTTCAAGGCCACCTTGGAACTGGGTGTCTGCGCGATGCTGTTTGCCGTGGTTGTCGGTATTCCGGTTGGCGTGCTGGCAGCGGTTAAACGCGGTTCCATTTTCGATCACACGTCTGTCAGTCTGGCACTGACCGGCTACTCCATGCCGATTTTCTGGTGGGGCATGATGTCGATCATTCTGGTGTCGGTCAACCTCAATCTGACGCCAGTCTCGGGCCGTATCAGCGATACAGTGTTTCTCGACGACAGTCTGCCGCTGACCGGCTTTATGCTGATCGATACCCTGTTCTTCGGTGAGCCGGGCGATTTTATCGATGCCGTGATGCACATGATTTTACCCGCCGTGGTGCAGGGGGGCGTACTGCTGGTGGCGACTATGATCATTCTGGTCAACCTGCTGGTCGATCTGTTGTACGGCGTGGTGAATCCGCGCATTCGACACAAGAAATAAGGGGAGAGGCGAAGATGACTCAACTCACTGAACCGGCTGTTGATAATGCGCCCGTGCCGATGACCCCGCTACAGGAATTCTGGCATTACTTTAAACGTAACAAAGGCGCGGTGGTGGGCCTGGTGTATGTGGTGCTGATGTTGATTATCGCCATTGGCGCCAACGTGCTGGCATCGCATGCGCCCGCCGAGCAGTTCCGCGATGCGCTACTGCGTCCGCCGGTATGGCAGGAAGGCGATAGCTGGCAGTTTCTGCTTGGCACCGACGATGTGGGCCGCGATATTCTTTCGCGCCTGATGTACGGCGCACGCTTGTCGCTGCTGGTCGGCTGTCTGGTGGTGGTGCTGTCACTGATTATGGGTGTGGTTCTTGGTTTGCTGGTGCTGGTGGCGGTGTTCGGACCGTCCATCGTCAATGCGTCGCTGACGCTGACCTTCGTGGCGCTGCCGCACTATGTGCGCCTGACGCGCGCGGCAGTGCTGGTTGAGGTCAACCGCGATTACGTTACCGCTTACCGCGTGGCGGGGGCTGGCGCGATGCGTCAAATGTTCATCAATATCTTCCCCAACTGTCTGACACCGCTCATCGTGCAGGCGTCATTGGGCTTCTCCAACGCCATCCTCGACATGGCCGCATTGGGTTTCCTCGGCATGGGCGCACAGCGGCCAACGCCGGAGTGGGGCACCATGCTGGCCGACGTGTTGCAGTTTGCGCAAAGTGCCTGGTGGGTCGTGACCTTCCCTGGCCTTTCGATCCTGCTCGCGGTGTTGGCGTTTAACTTGATGGGGGACGGCTTGCGTGACGCTCTCGACCCCAAACTCAAGCAGTGATCCGGGGGAAGAGATGGCATTACTCAATGTAGAAAAACTGTCGGTTCATTTTGGCGAAGGGAATAACCCGTTCCGCGCCGTTGACCGCATCAGTTACCAAGTAGAACAAGGGCAGGTGGTCGGCATTGTCGGCGAATCCGGCTCCGGTAAATCGGTCAGTTCGCTGGCTATCATGGGGTTGATTGATTTCCCCAGCAAGGTAATGGCAGACAAGCTGGAGTTCAACCAGCGCGATCTGAAAAGCATTTCGGAAAAAGAACGGCGTCAGTTGGTCGGCTCCGAAGTGGCGATGATCTTTCAGGACCCGATGACCAGCCTTAACCCCTGCTACACCGTAGGCTACCAGATTATGGAAGCCATCAAGGTGCATCAGGGCGGTAATCGCACAACGCGCTATCAGCGTGCTATCGATTTGCTGACGCAGGTGTGCATCCCCGATCCGGCTTCGCGGTTAGACGTGTATCCGCACCAACTGTCAGGTGGGATGAGCCAACGCGTGATGATCGCAATGGCGATTGCCTGAGCAGCTGATCGCCGATGAACCGACTACCGTACTGGACGTGACCATTCAGGCGCAGATCATTGAACTGCTGCTGGAATTGCAGCAGCGGGAAAACATGGCGCTGATCCTGATCACCCACGATTTGGCGTTGGTGGCGGAAGCGGCCCACCACATCATCGTGATGTATGCCGGTCAGGTGGTGGAATCCGGTAAAGCGGCGGATATCTTCCATGCGCCGCGCCACCCGTATACTCAGGCGTTGCTACGTGCGTTACCGGAATTTGCGGTTGATAAATCACGTCTGGCCTCGCTGCCGGGCGTAGTACCGGGCAAATATGACCGACCGTTGGACTGCTTGCTTAACCCTCGCTGTCCCTACGCCAGTGCGCGTTGCCGTGAAGCAGAGCCCGAATTGCATGACATTCCGGGCCGTCAGGTGAAATGTCATACACCGCTCGGTGATGAGAGGAGGCCCGTCGCATGAGCCAGAGCATGAATGCCGCCGGGCAGCATTACCTGTTGCAGGCGATCGATTTAAAGAAACACTACCCGGTAAAAAAAGGGTTCTTTGCCCCTGAACGCGCGGTGAAAGCGCTGGATGGTGTCCTTCACCCTGGAGCGTGGCAAAACGCTGGCGGTGGTGGAGGAATCAGGGTGAGGTAAATCGACCCTTGGCCGCTTGCTGACCATGATCGAAACCCCATCTGAGGGCGAGCTTTACTATCAGGGGCAGGATCTGCTGAAACCGGATCCTGCCGCGCAGAAGTTGCGTCGCCAGAAGATCCAGATCGTGTTCCAGAATCCTTACGGATCGCTCAACCCGCGCAAGAAGGTGGGGCAGATCCTGGAAGAGCCGTTGCTGATCAATACCGAACTGTCCAAGGCAGAGCGCCGTGAAAAAGCACTGTCGATGATGGCAAAAGTTGGCCTGAAAACCGAGCATTACGATCGCTATCCACACATGTTCTCCGGCGGCCAGCGTCAGCGTATCGCCATTGCGCGTGGCCTGATGCTAGACCCTGACGTGGTGATTGCCGATGAAGTGATGGTGATGTACTTGGGTCGCTGCGTGGAGAAGGGTAGCAAGGAGGCGATTTTCAACAACCCGCGCCACCCTTACACCCAAGCGCTGCTGTCAGCGACACCGCGCCTGAACCCGGCGTTGCGCCGCGAGCGTATCAAGCTGATTGGGGAACTGCCCAGCCCGCTCAATCCGCCACCGGGCTGTGCGTTTAACGCGCGCTGCCAGCATCGTTTTGATACTTGCGTCCAGTTCCAGCCGTCGTTGAAAGCCTATGGCGATCAACTGATTGCCTGCTTTGCCGTCGACAGGGATGAAGCCGGTTCACGGTGAGTTCGCTTGAGATGAAAAACGCGTTCTATTCGTTAAAGAATATCGTCGACCACACCGCCATCGACGCGCAACGCCGCGCCCGAGGTGGCAGACGCCTGCTGCGAGCAGATGTAGACCACCATGTTGGCGACCTCTTCCACGCTGGCGGCACGCTGGATAACTGAACTGGGGCGATGCGCCATCACGAATTCCCGCGCCAGCACCTCAAGGGATTTGCCGGTGCGTGCCACTTCATCTTGCATCATGGTGGCGAAGCTGTCAGAAATCGTAGGGCCCGGCAGCACACTGTTCACCGTTACGCCAGAGCCGGCAACCCGTTTTGCCAATCCGCGCGCCAGCGCCAACTGCGCCGTTTTCGATACGCCGTAGTGGATCATGTCGGCAGGAATGTTGCGTGCGGATTCCGAGGAGATAAACACCACACGCCCCCACTGTTTCGCCACCATGCCCGGCAGGAAAGCGCGTGACAGACGAACGCCCGACATTACGTTGGTTTGCCAGTAGTTTTCCCACACCGCATCGTCGGTGTCATAGAAATCACGCGGACCGTAAATACCGGCGTTATTCACCAGAATATCCACGAACGGCACCTGATCCAGCAGTGCTGTTACCCCTTCGGCACTGCCCATATAGGCCACGGCACCGCGAAGACGGGCCTGCGGGAACTGCTGTTGCAAACGGGACAGCGTCGCATCAACCGACGAACTGCTGCGGCCATTCACGATCACTTCGGCATGACTTTCCACCAGCCCTGCCACAATCGCATACCCAATGCTGCCGCTGGACGCGGTGACCAACGCCGTTTTTCCTGACAGATCAATATTCATACAGAAACCTTCCTCCGAGGAATGGACGCCGTGCCTTGCGCGGCGTTAGCGACGACCAAAAACCCGGCCGCCAACCGGAAACCGTTCCCCATTGTAGGCCACTCTGTTCTCTTTTTTTATCCCCACGCAGGCGAAAGACCTTTGCTAAAACGTTGATAACCCCCCACTCAGCCAAGGGCAAGGCGCTGTAGCCATAAAATTCGCTTACTTGTGTTTTTGTGAGTGATGTTTCATTTTAGGATGATGAAAGAGCGCTAGCGAAGCTGTCGTTCATCCGCTGGGGAATGAAATGTCTGTAAAAGATTGGTTGTTGGCGCTGTGCGTGGTGGTTGCCTGGGGCGTTAATTTTGTGGTTATCAAAGTCGGGTTGCAGGGGATGCCACCGTTTTTGCTGGCAGGTCTGCGTTTCACACTGGTGGCGCTGCCTGTGGTCTTTTTTGTGCCGCGCCCGCGTTTGCCGCTGCGCTGGCTGATCGCCTATGGCATGACCATCAGTTTCGGCCAGTTTGCCTTTCTGTTTCTAGCGATAAAACTCGGCATGCCAGCAGGCATCGCCTCGCTGGTGCTGCAAGCGCAGGGCTTTTTCACCCTGTTGCTGGGGGCGCTGCTGCTGGGTGAAGCGCTGCGTTGGAACCATTTCCTTGGCATTGCCATCGCTACGCTGGGCATGTTTGTACTGGCAGAAGGCGGCATGCTGAACCAGACCACCACCGGGTTGACGCTGCTCACGATGCTGCTGACGTTAGGCGGCGCACTCTCCTGGGCGTTCGGTAATATCAGCAACAAAGTCATCATGAGCCGCCACGGTGCGGGATTGAATGTGATGTCGCTGGTGGTGTGGAGTGCGCTGGTGCCGATTGGGCCATTCTTTCTCTGCTCCTGGCTGTTCGACGGTCAGGAGGCGATCGTTGCCAGCCTGACCAACATACATATGACGACGGTGCTGGCGTTGGGCTATCTGGCGTTTGTTGCCACCATCATGGGATTTGGTATCTGGAGCAGTCTGCTCGGGCGTTATGAAATCTGGCGTGTCGCCCCGTTGACGCTGTTGGTGCCAGTGTTTGGCATGCTGAGCGCTGCGCTGTTTCTTGACGAACACATGACCCTGCTTCAAGTGGCTGGCGCGCTGCTGATCATGGTTGGGTTGCTGGTCAATGTGTTTGGTGGACGTCTTGCTTTGCTGGCGCGGGCGCGCAGCGCATCTTAACGAAACCTCATCACACCCTGTTGTTATGCCGCTTTTCTGCAATCCGATATCGGAGGGACGATCGTAAAATTGCCGAAAAGCAGCAATGTCTGTGGTTCTAGATATGGCAGGACAATTTTCTCCCGTGCGCTCAGGCAGAAACCGAGATTTGCCGCGCTGGGCATTGGTAGTGCTACGCTGCTCAAGGCGTATCGCCGCACCATTGAAATTCGTGCATTGCAGGTAAAAGCGTTGCCACCCGTGCATTGAGTGTGGCTCTGTGTGTCTGACGCTGCATTTCCCCAACCGCTTAGCGTGTAATTCTAACCGCTTAATACGCTATGCCACCGTCGATACAAATTGGTTCTGCGCGCTCGCTCGTATTCCCGTATCGTCGCGCCATCACCACACCCCACACAGTCAACGATTCCTGCCTTGTCCAACATGGACGCCAACGGCGTGGTGGATGCTCGATATTGTTCGATAAAGATTAAAAAACAGACCATTAAGACTTAATTTGCCTGAAGGATGTCTTATGAAAAGCAGTATCATACTCAAACACATTCCCTGGATGATGCTTGCCGTCATCGGGGCATCTTGCCTTGGCGTGGTTGCACTGCGCCGTGGCGAACACGTGAGCGCACTGTGGATTATCGTCGCTTCCGTGTCCGTCTATCTGGTGTCCTATCGCTACTACAGTCTCTATATTGCACAGAAAGTCATGCAGTTGGACCCGACCCGCGCAACACCTGCGGTGGTTAACAACGATGGCCTGAACTATGTGCCCACCAACCGCAACGTTCTGTTCGGTCACCACTTTGCGACTATCGCAGGCGCAGGCACGCTGGTAGGGCCGGTATTGGCGGCGCAAGTAGGCTACCTGCCGGGCACGCTGTGACTGCTGGCGGGTGTGGTGCTGGCCGGTGCCGTGCAGGATTTCATGGTACTGTTCCTTTCCGTTCGTCGTAACGGTGCGTCACTGGGTGAGATCGTCAAGAAAGAGCTGGGTCCGGTTCCAGACACCATCGTGCTGTTCGGCTGCTTCCTGATCATGATCATCATCCTGGCGGTGTTGGCGTTGATCGTGGTGAAAGCGCTGGCAGAAAGCCCGTGGGGCGTGTTCACTGTATGTTCTACGGTACCGATCGCGCTGTTTATGGGCATCTACATGCGTTACCTGCGCCCAGGCCGCGTAGCGGAAGTGTCCGTTATCGGTATCGGTATCGTGATCCTGGACCCGGATCTGAAAATGCCTGCGGTAACGCAGTTCGTTGACGGCACCGGTCCGGTATGGAAAGGCACCCTGTTCCCGTTCCTGTTTATCACCATCGCGTGTGGTGCCGTGTCTGGTTTCCATGCCCTGATTGCTTCCGGTACTACCCCGAAACTGCTGCGCGCTTTATCGGTTACGGCGCAATGCTGATGGAATCCTTTGTCGCGGTCATGGCGCTGGTGGCCGCGTCCATCATTGAACCTGGCCTCTACTTTGCCATGAACACCCCGCCGGCGGCGTTGGGCATCACCATGCCTAACCTGCACCAGTTGGGTACGGCGGATGCGCCGATGATCATGGCGCAACTGCAAGAAGTCTCTGCGCACGCCGCAGCGACCGTTAGCTCCTGGGGCTTCGTTATCTCTCCTGAGCAGATCATGCAAACGGCGAAAGATATCGGCGAACCTTACGTGCTGAACCGCGCAGGCGGTGCACCGACACTGGCAGTCGGTATTGCACACGTGTTCCACCAGATTATTCCTGGTGCCAACATGGGCTTCTGGTATCACTTCTGTATCCTGTTCGAAGCGTTGTTTATCCTGACAGCACTGGACGCAGGCACCCGTTCTGGTCGCTTCATGCTGCAAGACCTGTTGGGTAACTTCGTTCCGTTCCTGAAGAAAACCGATTCACTGGTAGCGGGTATCATCGGTACGGCGGGCTGTGTCGGTCTATGGGGCTACCTGCTGTATCAAGGCGTGGTCGACCCGTTGGGCGGCGTGAAGATCTCTAAAGGTCACTAATACGCGAATACCCGCATCTTTACCGCCGCAGAGTGTGGCGGTAAAGATGACGAGTCGCCATACACCGTATAAGATATATACGGGGTAGTTTTTTAGGAGACCAGCTATGTTTGGCAACCTTGGCAAAGCGGGAAAGTATCTGGGACAGGCAGCGCGCATGCTGATTGGGATTCCGGACTATGAAACCTATGTTCAGCACATGCAGACCAACCATCCCGATCAACCACCGATGACCTACGAAGAGTTCTTCCGTGAGCGGCAACAGGCTCGCTACGGTGGTGATGGCAAAGGCGGCATGCGCTGCTGTTAACCTCGTCCAGCACAGGAAGAAAACGCATTATTATCAGGAGCCGCGATGACGCAGCCAATTCATGTCACCATTCTGTCCGGGTTTCTTGGGGCAGGAAAAACCACCCTACTCCGGCATATTCTCAATGCCGACCATGGTTATAAAATTGCCGTCATTGAGAATGAGTTCGGCGAAGTGCCGATAGATGATGCGCTGATTGGCGAACGTGCCAGCACCATTACCACGCTCAGTAACGGTTGTATCTGCTGCACCCGCGCCAATGAACTGGCGGATGCGCTGCTCGACCTGGTGGACGGTATCGATAAAGGCCCGCTGGATTTTGATCACGTCGTGATTGAGTGCACTGGCATGGCCGACCCCGTCCCGATCACCCAAACCTTTTCTCTAACAAGCTGATTTTAAAACGCTTTATTCTGGATGGCATCATCACGTTGGTGGATGCGGTGCACGCGCAGCAACAGCTCGATCAGTTCACTATCGCCCAATCGCAAATTGGTTACGCCGATCGCATCTTGCTGACCAAAACCGACGTGGCAGGTCAGGATGACGCGCTGCTACAGCGTTTACAGCATATCAACGCGCGCGCACCGATTTACACCGTGGTCAACGGCGAGATCGATCTTAGCCTGCTGTTCAACGTCGATGGCTTTATGCTTAACGACAAACTGACAGTAAAAGCGCCGCTGTTCCGTTTCGTGGCACCGCAGCAGAAACAACGTAGAGTCTATCGTGGTGGAACTGGATCACGCGGTGGATTTCGCAGCGCTGTCTGACGTAATGGAAGGCTTCTTGCTCAGTTACGCTGATAACCTGCTGCGTTACAAATGCATACTGGCCATCAACGGTGACGATCGTCGTCTGCTGTTTCAGGGCGTGCAGCGTCTGTACAGCGCGGATTGGGACAGAGAGTGGCTGCCAGACGAAAAGCGCGGCTGCATCATGGTCTTTATCGGGCAGGACTTGCCCGAGCAGGAAATCCGTGACGGTTTTGCCCATCTGATGTGACTTATCATCAACATTCGCCTCTCCACTGCTCGCGAGAGGCGGGGTGTTGAATACGCTAGGCCGCACTGGCCTCCTGCGCAGGTTCGTTATGCAACCGCTGACGCTGGCGCAGTGACGGGAACCATTTCATCCACAGTGCCACCACCAACAGCGTGCCAATGCCGCCGAGCACCGCTGCGGGCACCACACCCAACCACGCTGCCAGCAGACCGGATTCAAACTCGCCCAGTTGATTCGACGTATTAATAAAAATGGAATTGACCGCACTCACGCGACCGCGCATGTCGTCTGGGGTATCAAGCTGCACCAGCGAGCCACGAATCACCATGCTTACCATGTCAAATGCCCCGAGGGCAAACAGCGCCAGTAACGACAGCCACAGTTGAGTGGACAGCGCAAACACCTGCGCCGCGACACCAAAACCGGCCACGGAGGCGAACATAATCTTGCCTACGTTACGTTCCATCACATGCCGGGCGAGTCAAAAGCCCATCAGCAGTGCCCCAACGGCGGGCGCGCCGCGCAGCAGCCCCAGCCCCCACGGGCCGGTGTGCAGGATATCCTTGCCAAAGATGGGCAACAGCGCCGTCGCTCCGCCAAGCAATACGGCAAACAGATCGAGAGAAATCACGCCCAACACATCCGGTCTGGCACGGATAAAGCGCACTCCAGCAAACAGTGTGGCGAAACTGGCTGGAGCGCGCCGCACTGGCTCTTGCACATAGCGCAGTCGGCTGACCATCAACATGGAGATCAGATACAGCAGCGCGGCGGCGAGATACACCGTGCCTGCGCCCGCCACGTACAGCAGGCCGCCCAGCGCCGGGCCAACCATCATGGCGGCTTGTCCCGCCGCCGAGTTTGCCGCCATGGCGCGCGCCAGCATGTTGGGTCGCACCAACGCAGGCAGCATGGAAAGCAATGCCGGGGTTTCCAGGGTTTTGGCGATGGCGATGAGCAGCACCAGTCCAAGAATGGTTAACTCATCCGGCGGCTGGGTAAAAACCAGTATCGCCAACAGCCCGATGGCGAACCACTCCACGAACTGGCCGATTAACACGATACGTCGACGGTCAAACTGATCGGCGATATGCCCAGCGGGCAGAGCCAGCAGTACAGAAGGTAAAAACTGCGCCAGACCAATCAGGCCCAGATCGAACGCGCGGCCGGTGACAGAGTAGATTTGCCAGCTCACCACGATGTTAAGCATCTGAAAACCAAACATAGACGCGGTGCGGGCCAGCCAAAATGCAACGAAAGAACGTTGACGCAGCAGCGAGTCTGCGCCCGGTGAGGCAAACAAAGCCATGGTGAATCGCGGTGTTAATCCAATACGACTATTCCCCGTTGACGGGGTTTAGGGGGGAGTGACGTTATTTTTCTTACCATCCATGGCTTGGCGCAGGCAAGGTATTTTCGTGCTGGTCGAGCGCATTGCGCACGGTATGCGCTCGACCGGCACGATGATGGTTTAACGAGAATTCGCCAGCGCGGTGGTGCGTTTCACGGCCGCCAGCACGCTGCGCTGGAGTCCGGCAGCAAAATCGCTGTTGTTCAGTTCATACAAACCGTGCATACCTACACCAGCGGGCGAGTTATTGATATCCAGCAGTTGGCGTGGATGCTTTCCGCTCAGGCGCAGCATTTCCACTGCGCCTAGCAGATTTTCCTGCACCACTTTGGTTGCCAGCGGTCGCAGCAGCCCTGCCAACACGCCGGCATCGGTCAGCGATTCGATAAAGTAGTAAATATAGTTTGGCCCGGCCACTCCAAAACCGGTGAAGACATCGATCAAACGCTCTTCCAGATACAGCACTTTGCCGAACTCGGTGAAGAACCCATCGAGCTTTTCGGCCTGAGCATGTTGATTCAGCGTCACACCGCTATAGCCGTAGCCAGTGTCCGTCAGGGTATTCGGGATCACGTGGGCGATGGCGCGCGTTTCACCCAACAGTGCCGTCAACTGTGCCAGCGTAACACCGGCCACAATGGAGATAACCGTGCTGTGCGCTGAAGCAAGCTGGTTAATGCGCTGCGCCACGGCAGGAATATCATCCTGCGGGCGAACGGCAATCACCACCAGGTCTGCGTGTGCCAACGCGCTATCCGGCGTTTGAGCGGGCAGCGCATAGGTGTGAGTCAGGGTGGCGACGCGTTCGGCATCGATATCTTCAATGCTGAACTGCGCATCCGTCAGCGCCGGATTGACCCGTGCGGCGCGGATAATGGCTTCTGCCATTTGCCCCGCACCAATAAAATGAATGTGTGCCATAGCTTTTCTCTCGATCGAATGAACATCAGGCCGGTTTGGTGTCTTGCGACAGGCGCACTGACTTCGAGGTGCTGGCGCGCACTGCCTGATAAATGGCCGCGCGGAAGCCTTTGTCTTCCAATACCGCGACGCCTTCAATGGTGGTACCGCCGGGGGAGCAGACGTTGTCTTTCAACGCTCCGGGATGCAGCCCACTTTCCAGCACCAGCTTGGCGGAGCCCAACACGGTTTGTGCAGCAAACTGATACGCCTGTTTGCGCGTCAGGCCGCCGGCAACTGCGGCATCGGCCATCGCCTCAATCAGGATAAACACAAAGGCAGGGGCCGAACCGCCGACGCCCGTGACGGCGTGGATCAGGTATTCTGGCACTTGTTCGTAACGACCAATGCTGCCGATCAACGTGTTGACCTGTTCCAGCTATTCGGCGGTCACCTGTGCGTTGGGTGTCACGGAACAGATGGCTTCACGCACCAGCACCGGGGTGTTCGGCATGACGCGTACCACCTTGCGCTCCGCGCCTACCACGGTACCGATTGCCTCAAGCGAGATACCGGCGGCGATCGAAACCAGAACCTGATTGGGGTTAAGCAAATCGGCAATGTCGTGCAGCGCGCGATTCACCACATCCGGTTTCACTACCAGAAAAATAATATCTGCCTGAAGCGCCAGATCGGCATTGCTGGTTGCGGCAATAATTCCGTGTTGGCTGGCAAGCCCAGCGGTAATATCAGAAATGATGTCGTAAGCAATAATCTGTTGCGGTGAAACCACGTGGCTGGAAATTAACCCTAACAGAATGGAGCGGCCCATATTACCGCAGCCAATAAAACCAATTTTCTTATTCATGGTGCTGTTTTTTAATGTGATAATCATTTAATCGGATGCGTGAATATTAAACAAATTGATATTCGCCGCCGCCCAGAATCACCGACGTTCCTTTAACGGCGTCATTATCCGTGGCGATTTGCAATGCCGTTAGACGGTTCTCTTCACCCGGTTGGAAAGTAAGTTGTTGTTCACCAATATACAGGGTGGTCGGTGTGTGTTCACTGGCGGAGAACTGGAATAATCGTTGCCAATGCTGTGCCACCTGCTCTGGATGCTGCACCGTGAAGACCGCCGCCTGAAGGAGAGCCTGACCCACCGGATGCGGTCTGTCGATGTTGTTGGTACGCAGGAAATCGAGGCGGGCAGCGTCATTGGTTTTCCATTGCAGGACAAAGGGATAAGGCACACCCTGCAAATCACCGCTGATGGTGAAGATGCGCCACTCGATCAGATTACCCTGCTTGTCATGGCGTTTGCCCTCCACAATCGGCGACAGCGTTAACCCCTGCTCCAGCAATGCCTGATGGGTGGCATCAATATCGTCGCTGCGCAATGCCACGCGGTAGAGTACCTGTTGTTGCGGGAGCAGGCGTTTTGCATCCTGAGACAGCAGAAAATCTTGCGCCTGTTCCAGTTCCTGTGCATCACGAATGCTCAGGAATTCGAGGTAGGTCAGGCCAAAATAACTGAGCGCATTGTGGGTGCCCCAACCGGGGTGCGCGCCACCGGGAAAAGCAACCAACTGGTTATCGGTAAACGTAGCAATCGCGTCATCCAGATGGTTGACATAATGTACGGCATGATCCCAGCGTAATGTAGCCATTATTTTCTCACCAAATAAAAACAGTATTCGAGTATTAAAAAGAGATTAACTAGCGTTAGGTAGTGATTTTTTATCTTTGCTTTTCTGAAAAATGAATATAGCGATGCAAAAAATGATATATGCCAATTTCCTATTTCGATATGACGAAACACCATTTACGTAATAATTATTACTGACTTTATGCTCTGCGCTATTCTCCTATTAATTCGAGTGACGATTCATGAATATTACCCACAGACGCTTATTGCTTTCGACTGCCGCCGTGACGGCAACCCTGCCCTTTACGTCTTATTTATCTGCCGCGCAGGGAACGGGGGCGACGGCAGCGGGCACCCCGGTGAAAGGGGGTACGCTTAGCGTTCATTTGGCTTCTGAGCAACGTATTCTTAACTCGGCGCTGCGCGCATCGACCGGGGTATACATCGTCACCAGCAAGATTATTGAATCCCTGGTGGATCTGGATGCACTGGGCAACGTGGTGCCGCAGTTGGCAACCGGGTGGCAAACCTCGCCGGACGGCAAACGCATCACCTTTACGCTGCGGCAGGGCGTTAAATGGCATGACGGCAAGCCGTTCACCGCCAGCGACGTGCAGTACAATGCGCTGGAATTGTGGAAAAAACACCTGAACTACGGCACCGCCGTGCAACAGTATCTGGAAACCGTAGACGCGCCGGATGACCACACCGTGGTGTTCAACTATTCACGCCCGATGCCGATTGGCTTGGTGCTGCGCGCCTTGGCGGATCTCGGTTATGTGGTGCCACGCACGTGTACGAAAACACCAACGTGCTGGAGAACCCGGCCAACACGGCGCCTATCGGCACCGGCCCGTTCAAGTTTATGCAGTACGAACGCGGCTCCGGTAAATCGACGCTGACGCGCTACATCGTGCGGTTATATCAGCCGGATTCCGGCGAAATTCACTTTGACGGACACGATCTGGCCCGACTGAAATCTCGCGCGCTGCGTGAACAGAGTCGGGATATTCAGATGGTGTTTCAGGACCCGTTTGCCTCACTGAACCCGCGCCAAACGGTGGGCGAGATCGCTGCCAAAGGACTGCTGATTCGCGGTGTGCCGCGCGCACTGGCGGTGGAACCGAAGATCCTGGTGGCCGATGAACCAGTATCGGCGTTAGATGTCTCTGTGCAAGCGCAGGTGCTGGCGCTGCTAGCGAATTTACGGCAACACCTGGGCTTGTCGCTGATTTTTATCACCCACGATCTGCGCGTGGCAGCGCAAGTGTGCGATCGCATTATCGTGATGAAATTCGGCAAGATTGTGGAGCAAGGGCCGACCTATCAGGTGTATCAGCAGCCGCAGCATGCCTATACCCGGCAACTGTTGGAGGCGATTCCGGGGCGTGAGTGGCAGGTGTCGGCGGCTTGATAGTCATAATACCCATGCGCTGAGATGAATAACCGGATCTGATCAGCGGGTGACTCGGTGATATAGTAAACACAGACAGTCACTTAGCAGTGATAAATTTGCATGCACTCACATCCGTTACGCCACATCGTTGAATCCTGTGATGTGGCAATCTCCAAGAGAGATTTTGACTCACTGATGGATAACTATTCTGAAGACGCCGCTCTGGTGGTGAAGCCAGGCATGATCGTTAAAGGAAAATAGAATATCAGGAAAGCCTTTATTGCCATCTCTGATTACTTTCAGGATCAACTTGTCGTGAAACAAGGAGAGATGCAGGTGATTGAAGGTGGCGGAAATGCGCTGGTTATTATGGAAACATTGCTTCGTTTCCCCGACGGACAAGGCGGTACGCTAGAGACAACGCGTCGTGCTACCTATGTCTTTCGCCAGGAAAGCGATAACCGTTGGCTGTGCACCATCGACAACTTTTACGGTACCGATCTATTGAATGCGGAAATCGTCTAAAGCGGTTGCTTGAATCACTACTGGTAGTACCGCTGCTTTCGTATCCCGGTATTGCCGAAAGATAATGCATCAGGCAATGACGCCTGACGCATATCTGAATGGCTTATCACGCTTTGTTTTGCAGCGCGCTGACGACAGCCTCGCCCAGTGCTTTCGCATATGCCGGATTTTGCCCAGTGATCAGTCGCCCATCAACGACCACTTTATTTTCAAAAATAGGGGCTTCCTCGAAAATCGCACCATCCTTTTTCAACGCCGCTTCAAGCCCAAACGGAACAATCTTGTCATAGTGACGAGACGCCTCTTCTTCAGCGGTAAACCCGGTAATATGACGACCCTTGATTAATAGGTCACCATTGCTGAGTTTCACATTGAGCAACCCGGCCGGGCCGTGACAGACTGCGCTGATAATTTTTTTGCTTTCATACAGGGTTTTTACCAGGTTAATTAACTGGCGATTATTCACAAAATCCCACATTGGGCCATGCCCGCCGACAAGCAGGATCGCGGCGTATTTTTCAGGCTCAACGTTATCAAGTGAGAGGGTGTTGGCTAACTTGTTACGGTGTTCTGCACTGGTCCAGAAATCAAGCGTCGCCCGATCTTTCAGATCGAATCCATCAAAAGGCGGTAGCCCACCTTTGGGGCTGGCAATATCGTAATCCACCTCAGCTTTATCAAAGACTTCAACCGGGTGCGTTAATTCCGGAAACCAAAATCCCCCCACCAGTGACGGTGTTTTTTTATCGAGACTTGATACCACAATAAGCACCTTATCCGCCTTCTGATGACTTTGCGCAAAAGCGAAGGATTACGTTACAAGTAGGAATAGGGCGGCGCTAACGCTTGCGCAGAATTTGGACATCGACATAGCAAACCTCTTCAGTAAGTGGGGTATGGCTGACTCTATCTGAAAGGAAGGGGGGTAAAAAGACGGTACAAAAAGGACATGGTGTTTAAAAAAACGATGTAATCTTTTCTCGTTACGATGGATAAATTAGGTAATCTACAGTGAATCGACAACGGTACGGTTAGAGGGTTATATGAGAAAGACCGACAGCTTTGACGGCCTGGCGGAATTCCTGGCCATCGCAAAGCGACTCAGTGTGCGTAAAGCCGCTCTCGATTTAGGGATGACGCCGGGGGCCGTGAGCCTGGCTCTCCAGCAGTTGGAACAGCGTCTTGGTGTGCTGCTTTTCCATCGTACCACACGCAAGATGTCGCTCACCGAGCCCGGTCAGCAGTTGCTTGAACGAATACAACCCGCTGCACAAGCGATTACCTCCAGTTTTGAGGATATCGCGCAATCATCACAAAAGCCCTCAGGGACGTTGAAACTGATTGTTGAACGCCTTGCCATTCCTCATGTGATAGAACCCCTGTTACTCGCCTTCCGTCAGGCATGGCCAAACCTGAATATTGATATTACGGTGAGCAATCGCCACGAAAATTTTATTTCAGAGGGTTATGATGCCGGTATTATGATCGGTTCGTATATTGAACAAGATATGATTGCGATACGGCTTTCTCCGCCGTTTAAGTGGGCCGTTTTTGGATCGCCTGAGTATTTCAGTAAGCATGGAAAACCAAACGTCATCAGCGATTTGGCGCTGCATGAATGTATTCGCTTTCGCCGCCCTGAAAAAGGGGATATCTACCTCTGGGAGTTTATCAATAATAAAGAGCTTATAAGAATTGAGCCAACGGGATTAATTACTGTCAATGACGGTGAGTTGATGCGCAGCCTCGCCGTTAAGGGCATGGGGTTAATCTATTCATCGACGTTTCATACCTCACACGAACTGGCAAACGGCACGCTTGAAGCTGCGCCTCTCGACTTTTCCCCCGGACATGACGGTCTCTTCCTCTATTTTTCGAAGGCCTCAAGAAATCAACCTAAATTGCGTGCTTTTATCGACGTATGTTCAAAAATAATAAAAAACTGAATGACCACATAGCCCGATAGCAACGTTACGGTAGTCACTGCAACGATGCGGCGAAGAACCTTGTTATGATATTTTGGATGCTTCATAACCCATCACCTGTGTGTGAATGTTCAGCCATGATACACAAATTGGTTAACGGCGTTAACTAGTTTGTGTATCATCTGCCATAGTCATTCAAGGCTGGCCACATCTATGAAAAAAAATGAAGTACGTCAGTTCCGTGCAGCCTTGCGCGAAATGGTCAGAGAGCTGGGTATGCTCAGCCGTAAAAGCAGCGGAACGGAGTTATCCCCCCTTCAGAGTCACATTCTGATTGAATTGAACAGTAAACCTTTCGGCGCAACCGAGCTGGCTACAAGACTCTGCGTTGAAAAGGCCAGCATGAGCCGTGCGCTTCGAAGCCTGATGGAGACAGGGTATCTGCTGAGGGAACATGACGATCAGGATGGTAGAGCGTCAACCTTCCGGTTGAGCGAAACCGGAAAGCAGCGGCTCTTATTTCTGGAAGAGAATGCTGACCGGTTCACTGAGGAAGCCCTTGCTTCATCCGCAGAGGAAGAGGTCGCGGAATTTTTGGAAACTATCACGCGATTATCTGGCAGCTTGCGCAATGCTCGCTGCCAGCGTGAAGCCGGAATGCGATTCCGGCCCATTGAGGCCAGAGACAATGCGGCTATCGCTGCGATCATCCGCAATAGCTTTCGGGAAAATAAAATAGATCATCTAGAGGGGGTCAGCCTCCACGATCCCGAGCTTGGGCGGTTAAGCGAGGTGTATAGCCAGCCCGGCACCGGATACTGGGTTGCGGAGGCTAACGGCGACATTGTCGGAGGCGCTGGAATCGCTCCGCTTGCCGGTGAGGAAGGGACGTGTGAAATGCAGAAGCTCTATTTTAGCAGTGACGTTAAAGGCATGGGGATGGGCAGGCGTATGATTGCCTTTATCATTGAGCAGGCCGCTGACATGGGGTACCGCGCCTGCTATCTCGAAACTCTCGACGAACTGAAGGATGCCGTTCGACTCTATGAAGCTTTCGGGTTTCGTCATCTCCCAGAAAGGCTGGGCAATACCGGCCATAACAGCTGCTGCATCTGCATGCTGAGGACGCTGTGACCGGGCAACATATCTGCTATAGGCTGCGGGATGAGGCGAACTGATTCCGCGCTGTATCGCCCATTAAGGTCATGGACGTGACTCGGTTTAAGCCAGAAGTGGCAGAGCCCACATGTAATGTATGTGGGACAGACCGTAAGGTTCTGGGCAATTCAGAATGCGTCAGAAAAACATCCGGGCGGCACAGTAAACCAGCAACAAGGCCAGCACCAGATTGACCACCTGACCATGCCTGCGGAAAAGCGACTTAAACAGATGCCCCGCCAGCGCCCAGACCAAATTTCCCACACAGCCAATCACCGCCAAAAGGATGCTGACCGCCGTTACCCAAAAAATATCCTGTGTATAGGGTAAAACGAATGCAGACAAGGCGGTGATACCGTAAAGAATGATCTTAACGTTGGCAAATTGCAGCCAAAAACTGAGCGGGTGCCCGCTGCCGTTTGATGTGGTTGGCGAACGGGAAGCAATACGCCATGCCAGCCAGAGGATATATCCCGCACCGATCCAAACCAGCCATCCGGTTAATGAAGGAAGAAGGCTAATCAGCGTAAAGGTAAACGCGCCGCAGGCAAGCATAAGCACCAGAAACCCCGCGCTCATGCCCATCAAAACGCGAATACTACGGCGCAGGCCATACTGATTTACCGAGCTAAGTGCCAGAATATTGTTGGGGCCGGGGGTCAATGCGGTAATCAATGTGTAGGTTAAAAACCCACTGATAATGGTTGATGTCACTTGTGTTCTCCTTAGTCCTGCCGCATATTATCCGCCCAGAAACATTCAAAAAAGCGAATTTTTTCAATATCATATTTTCAATATTTCGATATGTTTGGGGGCCGTATGGATCTGCGTCGCTTCATTACCTTCAAAACGGTTGTTGAGGAAGGCTCTTTTGCACAAGCCGCCCGGAAACTGTGCTGTACCCAATCGACCATTACTTTTCAGATCCAGCAGTTAGAACAGTAACTGGCGTACCCGGTTTTTGAGAAAGCGGGTCGCCGTATGGTATTAACACCTGCTGGGAAATTACTGCTGCCAAGGGGGAGGGAACTGACGCGTGTATTGGACGGGATCCGTCAGATATCTTCCCGTGAGGAAGATATCGCCGGGGATTTGCGGATCATGTAGGGGAAACGCTTCTGGCCTATAAAATGCCGGACGTTCTCAGGTTATTCAGGGAAAAAGCGCCAAAAGTTCGTCTGTCGCTTAAGTCGGTCAACTGCTATGTCATTCGTGATTCTCTGCTGGCTGACCATACGGATCTGGGCGTTTTTTATCGCGTCGGGAATGATGATGCGCTGCACATGGAATACTTCGGGCAGCAGGAACTGGTGCTTGTTGCATCCCCGCAGCTTCAGCACGTCGATTTTACGCAAAGGGAGCAGCATATTCCGGTCAGTTTCATTATCAATGAGCCTCAGTGTGTGTTCAGACAAATTTTTGAGTCTGCGCTTCGCGAGAGAAAGATAACGTTTGAGAGCACCATTGAACTCTGGAGCATTGAGAGCATAAAGCAATGTGTGGCCAGCAATCTGGGGATTTCGTTTTGCCACGTTTCAGTGTGTTGCGGGAACTGGCTTCGGGCGAGTTGCAGGAGCTGCCATTTTCCGAGACTCCGCCATCGATTACTGCGCTTTGTGCATATCATGCAGGCAGAACGGTGAGCCCCGCGATGAACATGTTCATTGACTGCATGCACCAGTGTCTGGATTAAAAGATCGGCCTCAACCGTCAATAAGTAATGAGAAAATAATGATAATTCCGCATTCACCTGTTGTGATTATGCGGGAACGATCAGCTGCAACAGGGGATAACGCTCCATCCACCGTTTTGCAACGACGCGTTGCCTGAAAATATCTAACTTTTCATGCTCAAAAGGCGGCGTCGGTCGCAGACGCAGTTCAAACAGATCATCGAGCCCATAGGGCGCAAGAATCTCAATAATATTGTTATCTCCCACTCTGGCTGCGACAGCCGTTGCGGTCTCAGGCCAATACAGCAGCGCATTTTCTGTTGAGTGATAGGGGTCATTACCGTTACGTTGATGCATTCTGGCTTGATTCTTCACTGACCAGTTGAACTCAGGCGTTTGTTGACCCAGTTTCTCTTCCAGGTCGCGATCGTAAGCCGGATCATCGCGTTCGGCATCGAACCAGACAACATCCACATCACCAGAGACCGGCCTTTGCCCATATCCGTGCCGGTGATCCCACACTGCATCCCGCACCGATCCAGCCATCACGCAGTGTTAACGCCCGCGCGGCGTACAGAGCCTTCATTCTTATTGGGTCGTTTAATAATAATCGTTGCAATACCTCCTGATACTTCATCATTTTCTCTGTCGTGACCTCATTGTTATCTTAGCGTGGAACCCATCAATCCGACCTTTTGGTGCCAAGAGTGGACGTATCTTGCATCATAGGGTGTAAATCAGCAAAAAATAATTCATCTCATACAGTGGTTGTTTTGAGCTGCTCGTCTATTTATACTGTTTTATATGGGTCTTCCCCGATCATGGTGGGAGACTCATAACCCCATGTTTAACCTGCCGTAATGGAA
>NZ_PEHF01000012.1 GCF_015762685.1 Candidatus Symbiopectobacterium sp. 'North America'
CTCTCCTGAAAGAAAAACACCCTGTCAGCGTACCGCTACAGGGTGGGGGTGACCATCTCATTAGCCCCACACGCCGATCATCAATATCCGACCCAGGTTAATCCAAATCATCGTCTGCCTCTTCATGCTGTGTGGGCGTAGCCTGGCGGATATACAGCCGGTATGCCACTTGTCCTGCCACTTTTTCGCGGTGTAGCGTCCAGGTAACCGGAATCTCGAGCTCGCCATTCTCGGCCTCGGTTTCTACATAAATCCACGCCTCAGGTGCCAGCCAGCCCTGCTGTTTCAGCAAACGGAGCGTCTGGTTCAATAAGTTCCGGCGAAATGGGGGATCGAGAAACACCACGTCATAGGGTTCACCGGCCTGCGCCAGCCAGTTCAACGTATTGGTATTGATGATGCGGGCGTTGTTCGCCTTCAACAGCACCGCATTTTGTTCCAGTTGCCGGGCGATGCTGCGTTCATTTTCCAGCAGGGTGACATGTGCCGCATAGCGTGACAGCGCTTCAAACCCCAGTGCGCCACTGCCTGCGAAGCCATCCAGGCAACGGGCCTGCTGAATGACTGGCGCCAGCCAGTTAAACAGCGCTTCACGAACGCGATCGGTGGTGGGGCGCAGCCCTGAGCTGTCTGGCACGGGAAGTTTTCGTCCGCGCCACTGGCCGCCGATAATGCGGATTTGGCCTGCCTGTGCAGGTGCATTTTTTTTTGCCATAGTCTGTTTACTGTAGAACTCCGGGTTGTCGGATGCTGAGATTCGCTATCGGTAATAGGTAGGCGCTATTCTAACGAGGGTTAGGAGGGGAAGGAATGTTAATATCAGGTTTCTCTGCGGTGACGCGTGGTTTTGGCCTACCCGGTTATCGAGATGACATACTTCGTTACCGAGATTGTGTCCACCAGCCCTGCTATGGTGCGTGTTGCTGCCGGGCGGAAAGTGGTAGACTCTGGGCTCGACTCTGACCGGGTTATTGACTTCAATTATTTAAGCGCTGCTGTGAGCAGCAGCATGGGGCGCGATTGCGATATGACAAAAGAGAAAAAACGCGGTTTCTTTTCCTGGCTGGGATTAGGGCGTCAGGAAGAGGAACGGACTGAGCAACCGCAAGCAGCAGAACAGCAGCAGGATATGGCGCAGCCTCAGGACAGTGATGTGCCTGTAGTATCGGAGGTTCAGGCCGAAACGCCAAACTATGAGCCTGACGTGCAGACTGAGGTTCACAGCGCACAGGTGCTTGAAGAACCGGCTGCCGCGCAGCCAGAATCGCCGCGCGTTGCTGATGCCGTTGAAACCGCTGAGACGGTAGACCGTGCAGAGGCGCAGGTGAGTCTTGAAGCGCAGGATACTTTGCTATCACAAGATGTTCTGCCATCACAGGACAGTGCCGATGAGCAAGCGATAACGGAAGTTGCAGAACACGTTGCTGAGCCTGTGCCTGTGGCACAGGAGCAGGAAAGACCGACCAAAGAGGTTTTTTTCGCCCGGCTAAAACTCAGTCTGGTAAAAACCCGAGAAAACCTCGGTTCCGGATTTATCGGATTGTTTCGCGCCAAGAAAATCGACGACGATCTGTTTGAGGAACTGGAAGAGCAATTATTGATTGCTGATGTTGGCGTGGAAACCACGCGCAAGATTATTGCCGACCTGACAGAGCACGCCAGCCGTAAACAACTGAAAGATGCCGATGCGCTGTTGGTGAAACTGAAAGAAGAGATGGGCGCTATCCTTAACAAGGTGTATGAGCCGCTTAACATCGACGGAAAAACCCCTTACGTGATCCTGATGGTGGGCGTTAACGGCGTCGGGAAAACCACCACCATCGGTAAATTGGCGCGCCAATTCCAGGCGCAGGGTAAATCGGTGATGCTGGCTGCCGGGGATACCTTCCGTGCCGCCGCCGTAGAGCAGTTGCAGGTATGGGGCCAGCGCAACAACGTGGCCGTGGTCGCGCAGCACACGGGGGCGGATTCCTCCTCGGTGATTTTTGATGCCATTCAGGCGGCAAAAGCGCGCGGCGCTGACGTGCTGATCGCTGATACCGCAGGACGCTTGCAGAACAAAGCGCACCTTATGGAAGAGTTGAAGAAAATTGTCCGCGTGATGAAAAAACTGGATGAGTCTGCGCCGCATGAAATCATGCTGACGTTGGACGCCAGCACCGGACAAAACGCCGTCAGCCAGGCGAAACTGTTTAACGATGCCGTCGGCTTGACCGGCATCACCCTGACCAAGCTGGACGGCACCGCGAAAGGCGGGGTGATCTTCGCCATCGCCGATCAGTTTGGGATTCCTATCCGCTATATTGGTGTAGGGGAAGGTATTGATGATTTGCGTCCCTTTAAGGCTGACGATTTTATTGAGGCGCTTTTTGCCCGCGAAGACTGATGTCTCGTGAAGATAAACAGCTTGCCCGAGAGGATGAAAACGGATGATTCGCTTTGAACAAGTCAGTAAGGCTTATCTCGGTGGACGTCAGGCGTTGCAGGGGGTGGATTTCCATCTGCTCCCTGGGGAGATGGCGTTTCTGACGGGCCATTCCGGTGCCGGGAAAAGTACCCTGCTGAAACTGATTTGTGGCATAGAGCGCCCGAGCGCGGGCCAAATTTTGTTCAGCGGGCACAATATCAGCCGCTTGAAAAAGCGAGAGGTACCCTTCTTGCGCCGCCAGATCGGCATGATTTTTCAGGATCATTATCTGCTGATGGATCGTACCGTTTACGATAACGTGGCGATGCCGCTGATTATTGCCGGGACGAGCAGTGAAGATATCCGCCGCCGTGTTTCGGCCGCTCTCGATAAGGTGGGCTTGCTGGACAAAGCCAAGAGCTACCCGATTCAATTGTCAGGCGGTGAACAGCAGCGTGTGGGCATTGCCCGCGCGGTGGTGAACAAACCGACGGTGCTGCTGGCAGATGAACCGACCGGTAACCTGGATAACGCGTTGTCTCAGGATATTTTGCGTCTGTTCGAAGAATTTAATCGCGTTGGCGTCACGGTGTTGATGGCAACGCACGACACGACGCTGATTGCCAGCCGTCAGTATCGAGTACTGACGCTGTCGCAAGGACGTATGTTGGGAGGCGTTTATGGCGACTAATTCCCGTAACGTGAAACCCCGCGTAAACAAGAAAAAGGCACTGCGCGGTGGCTGGCAAGAACAGTGGCGTTATGCTTGGGACAATACGCTGGCCGATATGCTGCGCCAGCCGCTGGAGACGCTGCTGACCGTGATGGTGATTGCCATCTCGCTGACCTTGCCAAGTATCTGTTATCTGGTGTGGAAAAACGTCAGTCAGGCTGCGGCGCAGTGGTATCCCACGCCGCAACTGACGGTCTATCTGGATAAAGCGTTGGACAATGATGCGGCGCAGGGCGTGATTGGCACGCTTGCGGCAGAGGATGGGGTGGAGAAGGTCAACTACCTGTCCCGTGATGAAGCGATGGGGGAGTTTCGCAACTGGTCCGGTTTCGGTGGAGCGCTGGACATGCTGGAAGAGAATCCGCTGCCCGCCGTTGCCATCATTACGGCAAAGCTGAACTTCCAAAGTTCACAGACGCTGACCTCGTTGCGCGATCGTGTGGCGGCGGTGCACGGTGTGAGTGAAGTCCGTATGGACGATAGCTGGTTTGCGCGCCTGGTGGCGCTGACCTCACTGGTGGGTCAGGTGGCCGCTACCATCGGTATCCTGATGATTGTTGCCGTGTTCCTGGTCATCGGCAATAGCGTGCGTTTGAGTATTTTCAGCCGCCGTGAAACCATCAATGTCATGAAGCTGATTGGGGCGACGGACGGCTTTATTTTACGTCCCTTCCTCAACGGTGGTGCGTTGTTGGGCGGCGGTGGCGCGTTGCTGTCGCTGATTCTGTCGCAAGCGTTGGTCTGGAAGCTCTCTGCCGTGGTCGATCAGGTCGCTACGGTATTTGGTACGCGCTTTGCCGTGACCGGACTCACCTGGGATGAATCACTGCTGCTGCTGTTGATTGCCGGGATGATTGGCTGGCTGGCAGCATGGCTGGCAACCGTGCAACATTTACGTCGCTTTACACCAGAATGAGTTTTTTCTGGTGCCTTGGCGTGCCGAGGGTGGGGCAAAATCATCGACAGGTTCACCTTGATCTGTCGCCGTTAGGCGATAAAATAGGGTTGGTCGATGAGCAGAAGGAACTCTTGGCATACGACATAGTCAAAGGTTCTGTGCCGGAGCGGCAGTAAGGTGCATCGGTTTTGTTGTACATAATGTGAGGTTTAACGTTGTATTTTATTCACTCACGCTAATTGAAGAGGGGTCGAATGACCAAAGATATGCAAACTTTCACCTTAGTTCCCCAGGGCAGTCTGGAAGGGTATATTCGTGCCGCCAACGCCTATCCGATGCTAACGGCGGAGGAAGAGCGGGCACTGGCTGAACGGCTGCATTACGGGGGCGATCTGGAATCTGCGAAAGTGCTGATCCTGTCGCATCTGCGCTTTGTGATTCACGTAGCCCGTACCTATGCGGGCTATGGATTGCCCCAGGCAGACCTGATTCAAGAAGGCAATATCGGCCTGATGAAAGCGGTGCGCCGCTTCAACCCGGAAATGGGTGTGCGTCTGGTGTCCTTTGCTGTGCACTGGATCAAAGCCGAAATTCACGAATATGTGTTGCGTAACTGGCGTATCGTCAAGGTCGCGACTACCAAAGCGCAGCGCAAGCTATTCTTTAACCTCCGTAAGACCAAACAGCGTCTGGGCTGGTTTAATCAGGACGAAGTAGAACTGGTGGCCCGTGAATTGGGTGTTACCAGCAAAGATGTGCGCGAGATGGAATCACGTATGGCCTCGCAAGACATGACGTTCGATCCCACACCGGATGACGAATCGCATGATGGCCAGGCGATGGCACCCATGTTCTATCTTCAGGATAAATCCTCTGATTTTGCCGATGGCATCGAAGAAGATAACTGGGATAACCACGCAACGGACAAGCTTGCCTACGCGTTGGAAGGGCTGGATGAACGCAGCCAGCATATTATCCGGGCGCGCTGGTTGGATGATGACAATAAATCCACCTTGCAGGAACTGGCCGATAAATACGGCGTGTCCGCAGAACGTGTGCGTCAGTTAGAGAAAAACGCCATGAAGAAACTGCGGGCAGCGATTGAAGCTTGATGTAACAGTACTTATTTCGGATAGTGAAAAGGCCAACGTATGTTGGCCTTTTTTGTAGCGCATATTGAAGGATAAGTAGCGGGAATATTAGTCAGAGTAAGATGTGATTTCATCCTTGATTTCCTGGGGTATAAATAATATGGTGTCTGTTGTTATGGAATGGTATTCTTGCTTTAAATGAAAATACTCACCATGCGTTTTTGACATCATATACATGAAATAAAAGTCGTTTAATTTTTTTATATTCAATGCGAGTATTTCGTAATCTCTCTCATCAACTCTTTTCGTCAATATATCATTGAAAATAAATTCAGCTACCCTTGCGTTAGTAATGCTATTACCAACACTTTCGGTAATGCCTATGTCATATTGATTACTAAATTGAAACTCAGAGGGTAAAAAATTTTTTTCAAGCGGTGTGTCTTTGTATATCAACTGAATAAGGAAATTTTGTATGAAATATGACCATATTAACTCAATGTGTTCTTGTTCAATATGTTGTTTACGTACCTCATCATGGGTGACCATATAATGGTGTGATGACATAAGGTTTAGTATTTCTTTGTATATATTCGATGCGTTATTGAATCGTTCCCATGTCGTATATCCAGTTCCGATGATGTTCATTGCATATTTTATAATGAGAATTTGCAAATATTCTATATCTTCTTTTTTTGGTCTTTTTTTGTAAGGTATACTCATCCAGGCATTGTATAGTGTTTTTAAATGTTCAGTTTTAACTGAGAGTTCATCATTCAATATATTTATTTGTGTATCACAAAGCTCTTTTTTTTGATAGATCTCATTTTCTATTTTGAGTAAATCAGAATTGTATTTTGATACATTAGTAATCGATTTTTCCTGGTTATAATATGATGGGTAAACATTTGATAATGTTATTTTCATTTTTTCTCCCTGATGTGAATGTGTTTATTAGTGTCTATTGTCATTTAATTTTTTTAAATTTCATACATAATGAAATTTTTTCACGGTCTTTATTATAAATATATCAATATTTATAGTGTTCTAACGAGCTTTACATGACGGGAACTAAAATAAGATTTGTTAACGTAGGGAAGTGAGGATATATCGTCATCCGTACCCTAGGCTAACGGATGAGGTGTTTTATCGTGTAGTCGAAAAAACGAGTCGTATCAGAGGCTATTATTAAGAGGCCAATAGATTTACCTAGCGCTACGATAGGTAGCGCATGGGTTATGCATGAATCCATCACTATTTTTGGTAGGGCTCCTGCCGTTTGTTAGCGGTTAACTTCGAGTGTAGAGCCACCCTCCTGATACCGGAAAGAATCCATAACTTTCCATAAAGCGGTCCAGCACGACTTCACTAACGCCAGCATGATCTGCAGCTGTCAGCCAAAATTCTTTCACGCCAGGTAACTGACGCACCATTTCCTGAATCAGATGCAGGCCAACACCACGGCGGCGCGTTGCATCTCTGACCATCAGATCATCGAGTTCCGCGTATTCGCCATCAATTTCCACCATCACCGCTGCCAGCAAGCGGCCATTGAAGCGTGACGCGAACAGGCGCTGGTGCAGATCAAGGCTCTGTTCCAGCAGGTCGAGATTCTGGTGGGGCCAAATCTTGGCGAGATCAGTTCTATCCTGGTCGCTGAATAACGAGAGACATTCGACGGCGAGCTTCATTTTGATAACCCTCTCAATGCGTTTGCATAAAGCATAGCTGTAGCCTAAAGCATAATGTAGTAGCGATGTAGATAAACAGTTGTGTAAGTTTTTCTATACGGTTAATAGGGAAAATGTTTTCCTCGCCGATAATTTTTCGAGTATTGAGTTGCCCATTGCAGCATAAAGCAGCATAACTGACTATGTATAAAATAAATAGTGGCTTATAAGGCTGGTATTTTATGCTGTTTACACCGCTTGTTTCTGATTGCGGGAGTTGATTTGCAGCATAAAACTCCTGATTAATGACATAAAAAATAACGTCTTATTAGCGAAGCATAGCTAATAAAAAACCTAACATTTTCTTACTTATAAGAAAAAGATTGAGTACGGCGGGTTGATACAGGTTTGCAGACGAACTTCATAACGACAGATAGGGTGAATCGAATGAAAGTAGCTAAAGGTAAAGTCGTACTGTTAGGGTGTATGGCAGCAGCGTTCGCACACATGGCCCATGCAGAAGACATTAAGGTTGCCCTTGTCGGTGCCATGTCCGGCCCGGTTGCCCAGTACAGCGACATGGAATTTATCGGTGCACGTCAGGCGATTGCTGACATCAACGCCAAAGGTGGCGTGAAGGGTAATAAACTGGTTGCCGTGGAATACGATGATGCCTGTGATCCGAAACAGGCCGTTGCCGTTGCCAACAAAGTGATTAACGATGGCATTCGTTACGTGATTGGTCACCTGTGCTCCTCTTCGACCCAGCCGGCCTCTGATATCTATGAAGACGAAGGCGTGCTAATGATTACGCCAGCGGCGACTGCACCGGATCTGACTACCCGTGGTTATAAACTGGTGCTGCGTACCACCGGTCTGGATTCCGATCAGGGCCCGACCGCCGCTAACTATATCGTGAATACCATCAAACCGCAGCGTATCGCTGTGGTACACGACAAACAGCAGTACGGTGAAGGTCTGGCGCGCTCTGTGCAGGACAGCCTGAAAAAAGCGGGTGCCAACCTGGTACTGTTTGAAGGTGTAACCGCTGGGGACAAAGATTTCTCCACGCTGGTGGCGCGTTTGAAGAAAGAGAACGTGGATTTCGTCTACTTTGGCGGCTAATACCCGGAAATGGGCCAGATTCTGCGTCAGGCACGCCAGGCTGGGTTGACCACCAAATTCATGGGACCGTAAGGGGTAGGCAACTCCTCACTGTCCAACATCGCGGGCGTGGCGTCTGAAGGCATGCTGGTGACCCTGCCGAAACGTTATGACCAGGTTCCTGCTAACCAGCCGATCGTGGATTCGCTGAAAGCGAAAAAACTGGATCCAACCGGGCCGTTCGTCTGGACCACCTACGCCGCGTTGCAGTCTCTGACTACCGCTATGGAGCGCAGCGGTACAGAACCGGAAGCTATCGCAAAAGACCTGAAAGCCAACACTGTGGAGACCGTAATGGGTCCGTTGAGCTGGGATACAAAAGGTGACCTAAAAGGGTTTGAGTTTGGCGTATTCGAGTGGCATGCAGACGGCACTTCTAGCGCAAAATAATCGCTGCCGCCCACTCAGTTCCTGAACACCGATGCCCACACCGCCTTCAGGCCGTGGGGGCAAAATCTTAAGGTGTAAAGGTTAATTCTAAGGTAAAGGTATGTCCGAGCAGTTACTCTATTTCCTTCAGCAAATGTTCAACGGCATGACGTTGGGCAGCACTTATGCGCTGATTGCCATTGGCTACACCATGGTTTACGGCATTATCGGCATGATTAACTTCGCCCATGGCGAAGTCTATATGATCGGTAGCTATGTCTCTTTTATCGTTATCGCTGCACTGATGATGATGGGTATCGACGTCAGTTGGGTGCTGATAGGTGCCGGATTTATCGCGGCCATTGTGATCGCCAGTGCTTACGGCTGGAGCATCGAACGGGTGGCCTATAAGCCAGTGCGTAACTCCAAGCGCCTGATTGCGCTGATTTCCGCCATCGGAATGTCCATCTTTCTGCAAAACTACGTCAGCCTGACGCAAGGTTCGCGCGATGTAGCGCTGCCAACGCTGGTGCATGGTCAACTGGTTGTCGGGGAAAGCAACGGCTTTGCCGCCACCATTACTATCATGCAGGTGACCATCTGGGTTGTCACCTTCATCACTATGCTGGCACTAACCACCTTTATTCGCTATTCCCGCATGGGGCGCGCCTGCCGTGCTTGCGCGGAAGATCTGAAAATGGCCAGCCTGCTGGGCATCAGCACTGACCGCGTGATCTCGCTGACCTTTGTGATCGGCGCGGCGATGGCGGCGGTCGCTGGCGTGTTGCTGGGCCAGTTCTATGGCGTGATCAACCCCTACATCGGCTTTATGGCGGGCATGAAAGCCTTTACCGCCGCGGTGTTAGGTGGGATCGGCAGCATTCCGGGCGCCATGATTGGTGGCCTGGTGCTGGGGGTGGCGGAAGCCCTGACCAGTGCCTACCTGAGTACAAAGACGTGGTTTCTTTCGCGTTGTTGATTGTGGTGCTGTTGGTGATGCCAACCGGTATTCTGGGCCGCCCAGAGGTTGAGAAAGTATGAAACAGCTCAACCTGTTAAATGCGGTGATATCGGCGTTCCTGATGGGAATACAACTGGGGCTGGATGGCACCACGTTGGTGGTGCGCGGGGCAGATGCCGTGCGCTGGAACCTGATCGGCGTTGGCTGCGTGGTGGTGTTCTTCTTCCAACTGCTGCGCCCCTTCTTCCAAAGCGGAATGCGGAAACTGTCTGGCAGTGGCTCCTCACTGGTGCTTACGAGCTTTGACGGTAGCACGCCGCGTCAAAAAGTGCTGGCGGCGGTGCTGATTATCATTGAGGTGGTCTGGCCATTTTTGGTGTCGCGCGGTTCGGTGGATATCGCCACGCTGACGCTGATCTACGTCATGCTGGGCCTGGGCCTGAACGTTGTCGTGGGGCTGTCCGGTTTGCTGGTGCTGGGCTATGGTGGCTTCTACGCCATTGGCGCTTATACCTACGCGTTGCTGAACCACTACTACGGGCTGGGCTTCTGGCAGAGCCTGCCGCTGGCGGGTATCGCGGCTGGATTGTCCGGTTTCCTGCTCGGTTTCCCGGTGTTGCGCCTGCGCGGTGACTATCTGGCGATAGTGACGCTCGGTTTCGGTGAAATCGTGCGTATCCTGCTGCTCAACAACACCGAATTTACCGGTGGCCCGAACGGCATCAGCCAGATTCCTAAGCCTACTTTCTTTGGTCTGGAGTTCAGCCGCCGCGTCAGCGAAGGCAGTTGGGGCACTTTCCACGACATGTTTGGCCTGAAGTATGACCCCAGCGATCGCATCATTTTCCTTTATCTGGTGGCGCTGCTGCTGGTTATCGTAACCCTGTTTGTCATCAACCGGTTACTGCGCATGCCGCTGGGGCGTGCCTGTGAAGCGCTGCGTGACGATGAGATTGCCTGTCGTTCTTTAGGATTAAGCCTAACCCGTATCAAGCTGACGGCGTTTACCATCAGTGTGGCGTTTGCCGGTTTCGCTGGCACGCTGTTTGCCGCGCGTCAGGGGTTTGTCAGTCCGGAATCCTTTAGCTTTGCTGAAGCTCGCCATTGTGGTGTTAGGCGGTATGGGCTCTCAGTTCGCGGTGATCCTCGCGACCATTTTGCTGGTGGTATCGCGTGAATTGATGCGCGATCTGAACGAGTACAGCATGCTGCTGCTGGGTGCTGATGATGATTTGGCGTCCGCAAGGGCTGTTGCCGATGAAGCGCCCAGAGATGAAGCTGAAGGTTGAGAAGAAGGAAGAACAGGCATGAGTACGCAACCATTATTATCGGTTCGTGGCCTGACCATGCGCTTTGGCGGTTTTCTGGCGGTCAACAATGTGGAACTGGACCTGAATCAGGGTGAAATCGTCTCTCTGATCGGGCCAAACGGTGCGGGTAAAACCACGGTATTTAACTGCCTGACCGGTTTTTATCGTCCGACCGGTGGCGCCATCATGCTGCACGATCGCCATCTGGAAGGGTTGCCGGGACAGCAGATTGCCCGCATGGGCGTGGTGCGTACCTTCCAGCATGTGCGTCTGTTTCGCGAAATGACGGTGATTGAAAACCTGCAGGTGGCGCAACATCAACACCTGAAAAGCGGCGTGTTTGCCGGCCTGCTGAAAACGCCGGGTTTCCGTCGTGCGGAAGCCCAAGCGCAAGAGCTGGGTGCCATGTGGCTGGAGCGCGTTGGCCTGCTTGATTTGGCTAATCGTCAGGCAGGTAATCTGGCGTATGGTCAGCAGCGTCGTCTGGAGATTGCGCGTTGCATGATGACGCGCCCGGAAGTGTTGATGCTGGATGAACCCGAAAGAGACCGAAGAACTGGACCACCTGATTGCTGAGCTGCGCGATCGTCATCAGGTATCGGTGTTGCTGATTGAGCACGATATGAAGCTGGTGATGGGCATTTCCGACCGCATTTACGTGGTAAATCAGGGAACGCCCCTGGCGCAGGGAACACCGGTTGAAATTCGTAATAACCCGGACGTGATCCGCGCGTATCTCGGGGAAGGATAAGCACTATGTTGTCATTTAATCAGGTTTCAGCGCATTACGGAAAAATACAGGTGCTGCATGACGTGAGTCTGTACATCGAACAGGGTGAAATTGTGACGCTGATTGGGGCCAACGGTGCGGGGAAAACCACGCTGCTCGGCACCCTGTGCGGCGATCCGCGTGCGACGGTGGTCTCCATCATTTATGATGGAAAAGACATCACTCAGTGGCAAACGGCGCAGATTATGCGTGAAGCCATCGCCATTGTGCCGGAAGGTCGCCGCGTGTTTTCACGCATGACGGTGGAAGAGAATTTGGCGATGGGGGGCTTCTTTGCCGACAAGGAGCAGTATCAGTCGCGCATTGCGCGGGTATACGATCTGTTCCCGCATCTGTATGAGCGCCGCGCGCAGCGTTCCGGCACTATGTCCGGCGGTGAGCAGCAGATGTTGGCCATCGGACGCACCCTGATGAGCCAACCGCGCCTGCTGCTGCTGGATGAGCCTTCTCTGGGGCTGGCTCCGATTATTATTTTGCAGATTTTTGATACTATCGCTCAACTGCGTGAAGAAGGGATGACCATCTTCCTGGTCGAGCAGAATGCGAATCAGGCGCTGAAATTGGCGGATCGTGGTTATGTGCTGGAGAATGGTCGGGTAGTATTGGAAGATACGGGTGCCTCCTTGCTTGCAAATGAGGCTGTGCGTTTTGCCTATCTCGGTGGATAACCCTGTCTGAACGACCATTATTGCGCGACAATCGTCGTGTCTGGCCCATCGTGTTATCTGATGAATCAAGAGAATGAAAATGGCAACGGAAGGATTACTGTCTCAGCGTATGGCGAGACTGAAAAGCTCGGCGATTCGGGAATTATTGAAACACAGCAAGATGGATCATGTGATTTCTCTGGCTGGGGGAATTCCTTCAGATGCCTTGTTCGATTTTGAGGGATTAAACCAGGCGACCCAGCGTGCGATTACCGAGCAGCCGAAAAACGCGTTTCAGTATAGTTTGACGGAAGGCAGCGATACGCTGCGTGTGAGTATTGCTGAACTGTGCGCGCTGCGCGGTGTGAAAGCCCACGCTGACGACATGGTGGTCACGGCTGGCTCGCAGCAGGCGTTGGATCTAGTGATGCGCTCGCTGATTGACCCGAATGATGTGGTAGTGGTGGAACGCCCGACCTATCTGGCGGCACTGCAAACGTTGGAACTGGCGGAAGCGCGCGTGATGTCGGTCGCATCCGACAAAGACGGCATGGTAGTGGACGAGCTGGAAACCCTGCTGCACACCCAGCGCATCAAAGCGGTGTATCTGGTGCCGAACTTTGGTAATCCGAGCGGCGTGGTGCTGAATGAAGCGCGTCGTCGCCAGTTGATTACACTCGCCGATCGCTATGGCTTTGTGATCATTGAAGATGACCCCTACGGAGAACTGCATTTCACCGACGAGCGCAACCCGACGCTGTTCCAGCTTGGGCAAGAGATGCTGGGCCACAACGATGCGGTGATCTACACCTCGACTTTCTCAAAAATTCTGGCACCGGGCCTGCGCCTCGGCTGGGCCATCCTGCCGCAGTGGTTGCTGCATAAAGTGGCGATCATCAAGCAGGCGGCGGATTTGCATGCCAGCTCGCTGTCGCAAACCATCGCGGAATACTATCTGGCGTCGGGGCGTTTACCGACCCAAATCGACAAGATTCGTGAAGCCTACAAGCATAAAGGTGAACTGCTGGGATCGCTGATTGAGCAAGAGCTGGGCGATGTGATCGCCTTCAATAAACCCAAAGGCGGTATGTTCCTGTGGGCGCGCTTCCGCGAGCCGTTCAACACCACGCAGTGGCTGGAAAAAACGCTGGAACAGGGCGTGGTGTTCGTGCCGGGTGAGTTCTTCTTCCCGGAACGCCCTGATTACGCCACGTTGCGTTTCTAGTTTGCTACCGCAACGGATGAGCAGATGCACGAGGCGGTTGCTCGCCTGAAACGCGCGCTCTAAGTTGAGTGGTGTACCAAAACCGCTGCCTGTGGGCAGCGGTTGCTTCCTACGTTAAACCGCGCGTCAGCACAGTTGCCGAATCAGATGCGGCAGTTCCTGACTGACGATCTCCAGCAGGGTATCGCGCGCTGCGTCTGGCGATTTCCTACCCACACCACCGCCAGCGGCAAGGCGGTAAACGCCCCCTCGCCATGATCGATAGCCACAAAACGCACGTGCGGGGTTGCCATGCGCGCCGCCCAGCGCGGCATGATGGCTCCGCCCACTTCGCTTGCCACCATGCTGAGAATGGTCTGTTTTTCATCGACGAGCTGCACAATATGGGGTTTAAGCCCCACCTGATAGAACAGCTTGATGGTGACATCGTGGCTATGTGGACGCGCGCGGCGTGCCGGTACGATAAGCGGCAGCGTGGCGATATCCTCGATGGTCACGCTGCGGCGCATCGCTAACGGATGGCGCTCGGCGATGGCGAGCACCACATTTTCGTAGAGCAGAAAGCGGGTGGTAAGTTGCGGATCGCTTTCTTTCAACGGGCAGATAAACGCCATATCCAGTTGGCCGGATTTCAACTTGGGCAGCAGTTGCGCGGTTTTATTTTCATCAATGCGCACATCTACGTCGGGACAGGCGTGACGAAATGCGGGTAGCAGATGAGGCACTAGCGCAATCGCTGCGCTGTCGATGGCTCCAATGCGCAGCGTGCGTGCCTGAAGGCGTCCCTGACGGCGAAAGTGGACTTCCAGTGCATCAACTTCAGCCACGATTTTCTTCCCTTCTTCCAACTGCTTGTGGCCGTGCCACGCTGCGCGTGGAACGCACGAACAGACGCACGTTGAGGCTCTCTTCCAACAGGCGAATATGGCGTCCGAGGGCGGAGGGCAACATATCGAGCTGCTGGGCTGCGTGGCCGAAATGTAGTGCGTCTGCCACCGCGATAAAGCAGCGCAACTGGCGGAGTTCCATGGGCGACCCTCAGTAGTAGGTAGAGCGAGCGCGTAGATAATAGAGCCGTTTTCAGCCTGAACAAGCGGTGGAAAAATGCTCACGTTGTTGGCTGTGATCCCTATCACAGAACCGTAAGGCGTAAAACGGGTGTGATTGTTAATGGTGTGCATCTTAAATGTTTGTTTTTATCGCTTTTCCATATTAAAAATAGGTGAATATTGATCGCCATCATCGAATTCAGCACCACCCTGATGACGCAGCTGGATTATGCAAATTTTTTATATAATTCCAGGTGAATGATCCCGCCAATGTTCTGACGCATAGTTTGACCAGAAATAACGTGTATTAACCAGTCTTATTATTTTTTTCTACTCTTACCCTATTATTCTGGAATGCATAATGAAAACAGATATTGAAAGTGTGACGCTGAAAAAGATCACCTGACGGATTATACCCTATGTCATGGTAGTTTATTTTGTCGGCTTTTTTGACCGTATTAATATCGGGTTTGCAGCGTTAACCATGAATCAGGATTTAGGTTTTTCCGATGCGGTTTTTGGTTTAGGTGCGGGTTTGTTTTTTCTCGGTTATTTTCTTACGGATGTTCCTTCTAACATTATTTTGCAGAAAGTCGGACCACGTATTTGGCTCACGCGTATTTTGCTAAGCTGGGCAGTGATCACCGCGTTTATGATTAATGTGAAAACCGTGGAAGGGTTTTATATTCTGCGTTTTCTGCTGGGTGTCGCGGAAGCCGGTTCCTTCTCCGGCATTATTCTCTATCTCAGCACCTGGTTCCCAATGAAACGGCGGGCGCAGATGATTGCCTTGTTTATGGCCACCGCCCCGATTTCCGCGATGTTTGGCTCACCGCTGGCAGGGGCTATTCTCAGCGCTCACGGCGCGCTTGGCCTGGCGGGCTGGCAGTTAATGTTCCTGATTTGTAACGTCGCGGCGACGGTAATGGGTGTGTTTACCTGGTTCTATGTTAACGACAAGCCGGAGAAAAACCGCTGGTTGACGGCGGAGGAAACGCAGTGGTTGGTGGCGACGCTGGCGGCGGAAAAACAGAACAAAGGCGAAGTGGTTAAAGTCAGCATCTGGAAAGGGCTGACCGATATTCGCGTTCTGACGCTGGCCGTGGTCTATTTCGGCACCTCTGCCGGGCTCTATTCTCTCAATATCTGGTCGCCGCAGTTTATCAAATCCTTTGGTTTAACCACCATGCAGATTGGCCTGATCAATGCAGTGCCTTCGGCCATGGCCGCGATTGCGACGGTGATGTGGGCGCGGCATTCCGATAAAACCAAAGAGCGCACCTGGCATGTGGTGAGCGCGTGTTTGCTGGCGAGCACCGGGTTTGTGCTGGTGGGCTGGGCACAGTCGTTACCGCTGGCGATCGCCGCGCTTGTCATGGACAATATGGGTATCTCTTCTTGTAAACCGCCGATCTGGAGTATTCCGTCGCTGTTCCTGAGCGGACCTGCCGCAGCTGCCAGACTGGCCGCCATCAACTCTATCGGTAATCTGGGCGGCTTTGCGGGTCCTGCGCTGATCGGCTGGCTAAAAAGCAACACCGGCAGCTTTTCCATCGCGCTGTATTGTGTCGCGGGCATGTTGGTAGTTTCCGCGATATTAACCCTGTCTATTGAAGTGCGTTGTCGTCGCGATGCAGCAAAGTTCGAATTAACCCATTCAACGAAATAAAGTCGTATCTGTTTTTTATTGGAGGTTGTGTGATATCATCAAAATGATGTGTCGACATTGACAGAGATAATGACTCGCTTTACCGGGTATGTTGGCAAACGTCTGCCAACCGATGTCATCAAGAAATTGGAAGAATTACGCAGTAAAGAAAAAGATGAACTGTCGCTTGCCAAAGTGGTTTATGACTCGATGTTTGAAAACCAAAAGCAAGCGGATCTATTAGACTGACCCTGCTGTCAGGACACCGGTGTAATTCAGTATTTTATTACGGCAGGATCGGCATTCCCTTATTTAGGTGAGTTGGAAAGCATATTACAAACGGCTACCGAAGAGGCCACTAAAAAAGCGCCATTACGCCATAATGCGGTCGAAACCTTTATTGAGAAAAATACCGGTACCAATACCGGATCGCGTATTCCGTGGCTCGATTGGGAAATCATTCCTAATGATGATAGTTGCACCATTGAAGTCTATATAGCGGGGGGCGGTTGTTCATTGCCGGGTGCCGCGAAAGTATTGATGCTGGGCCAGGGCTATGAAGGCGTTAACCAGTTCATGTTTGATGTGATCACCTCTTACGGCGTGAATGCTTGCCCGCCGCTGTTGGTTGGCGTCGGGGTTTCCACGTCGGTGGAAACGGCGGCGCGGTTGTCGAAAAAAGCGATTCTGCGCCCGGTAGATTCGTCCCACCCCAATGCCGATGCGGCGAAGATGGAGAAGCTGCTGGAAGAGGGGCTGAACAGCGTGGGCCTGGGGCCGCAGGGGCTGGGCGGTGCCTCATCGGTGATGGGCGTCAATATCGAGTCCTCTGCACGCCACCCTTCCACCATTGGCGTGGCGGTGTCGACCGGATGCTGGGCGCACCGTCGTGGAACCATCCGTTTCTCCGCTGATTTGTTCTATGAAATTCTTTCCCATAAAGGCGCTGTACTATGAAAAAAGTGCTTACTACCCCGATTAGCGATGAAGCGCTGGCCGAATTGAATATTGGTGACGTGGTGTACCTGACCGGTACGCTGGTGACCTGCCGAGACGTCGCTCACCGTCGTCTGATTGAGTTGGGCCGCGAATTGCCAGTCGATCTGCGCGGAGGCGCTATTTTCCACGCTGGGCCGATTGTGGTGGAAAAGGACGATGGCAGCTTTGAAATGATCTCCATCGGGCCAACCACCAGCATGCGCATGGAAAAATTCGAAAAAGAGTTTATCGAACAAACCAGCGTGAAGCTGATTGTTGGTAAAGGCGGTATGGGGCCGAACACCGAAGAAGGCTGCAAGACCTTCAAGGCGGTGCACGCCGCGTTCCCTGGCGGCTGTGCGGTGCTTGCCGCGACCTGAGTTGAAGCTATTGAGGATGCCCAGTGGTGCGATCTTGGTATGCCCGAAACGCTGTGGGTAAACCGGGTGAAAGCCTTTGGTCCGTTGATTATCTCTATCGATACTCACGGCAATAACCTGTTCGAGCAAAACAAGAAGGTCTACAACGCGCGCAAAGCGCCGGTGATTGCGGCCATCAATGAGCAGATTCACTTTATCAAATGAGTTCTGGCGCACAGCACCACCCTGAAACACTGAAGGTAACCTATGAAACTGGCAAGTTTTATTAACCCCGAAACCTGGCAAAAGACCTATGGGCTTATCGATGCTGACGGCATCATCGATCTGGGACGGCGCTTTTCCGACACCTATGCGGATATCCCCGCTGCACTGCGCGCCGGTGCATTGAAACAGTTTGAGGCGGTGCAGGGCGCGCCGGACTTTCGTTTTGAACAGGTCACCTTTTTACCGGTGATCGAACAGCCGGGAAAAATCCTGTGTGTAGGCATGAACTACATGGAAAAACGCATCGAGTTCCAACAAACCGTTGATGCGCCAACCCTGTTTATCCGTTTTGCCGATACGCTGTCTGCCCACTGTCAGCCGCTGATGAAACCCGAATCGAGCAACGAGTTTGACTATGAAGGTGAACTGGCCGTGGTTATCGGTCAGCACGCGGATAATGTCAGTTGTGAAGCCGCTCTGGACGTGGTGGCAGGCTACAGTTGCTTTATGGATGGCTCGGTGCGCGATATGCAATACACCTGGTTCACCTCCGGCAAAAACTGGCGCCACACCGGCGGGTTTGGTCCTTGGATGGTCACCGCTGATGAGATTGGCGATCCGCAACAGTTGGATATCAGCACCTTCCTGAATGGCGTGCGCGTGCAGCATGATACCACCAACAATATGGTGCGCTCCGTGGCGGAGCTGATTGCCTACATTTCACGCTTTACACCGCTGGCACCGGGGGACGTTATCATCACCGGTTCACCGGAGGGCATGGGGAAAAAGCGCACGCCGTCGCTGTTTATGAAAGCCGGTGATGTGGTTGAAGTGGAAATCATCCAGATTGGGCGGCTGGTGAATACGGTTGCCGCAGAGCGTGACGTGTTGGCCTACGCCTGAGGCGGCTCCCAGCGTGGTCTGGGAGCCTGTGAGCTAAAACTGTGTCCAATTCTCCCGGCTGCCCAGTGGTAGCGGAAGTTCGCGCGCTGGCGGGGGGCTTTGGAGCGTGGTGTGAGGCGGTAACGCCTTGCTGTTTGAGGCAATGTGGAACATTTGCATCAGTGATACCAGGTTGGCCGCCTGATCGTTCAGGCTTCCTGCCGCGCTGACCGACTGTTCGACCAACGCGGCGTTTTGCTGAGTCACGCGATCGAGCTGATTGATTGCGCTGTGAACCTGCTCAATGCCCGACTCTTGTTCACTCATGGTTCCCCCGATGGTGGCGATCAGGTGGGCGACTTCACTTGCCTGAGCCACCAACGCTGCAATGGTGCTGCCCGTCTCTTCGACCAGCGTAGATCCGGCATTCACGGTTTCGACGCTGTTGTGGATCAGCGTTTTGATTTCCTTAGCGGCGGAGGCTGAGCGCTGCGCCAGCGAACGAACCTCACCGGCCACCACGGCAAAACCGCGCCCTTGCTCGCCTGCGCGGGCGGCTTCGACGGCGGCGTTTAGCGCCAGAATGTTGGTTTGAAATGCAATGCCGTCAATCACGCCGATAATATCGCTGATTTGGCCGGAACTGGCGGTAATGGCTTTCATGGTTGCTACGATCTGGTTAACGGCTTCCCCGCCTTTCGCCGCTGTGGCGCTGGCCTGATTAGCGAGCTGTGTGGCGCTGTGCACCGCATCGGCGTTTTGGCCTACCGCCTGGCTTATCTGTTCAATCGCGGCGGCGGTTTGCTGCAAATTCGCCGCCTGCTCTTCCGTGCGTTGGCTCAGGTCGGTACTGCCGACGGCAATCTCGCTGGAGCCGGTGGCGATGGATTCGCTACTGTGTCGAACCTGTTCCACCATGGCGCTCAAACTGTTACGGATGGTGTTCATGGCAGCCAGCATGCTGCTGCTGTCGTTCGCGCGCAGGGTAATCTCTGCGGCCAAATCACCTTGAGCGACTTGCTGGGTGATGAGGGTGGCATAGGCCGGTTCGCCACCCAGCTGCTTTCTCAAGGTATAGGCTATCAGGAAGGCGAGCAGCGCACCCAATCCTGTTGCAAGTAGCGCCAGAAGCAACATCAGGTTTCCGCCATTGCTGGCCTGCGTCATGGCTGTTGGGCCAGCTTTATCGCCTGATTTTTTTTGCAGCTCAATCATATCATCCAGCATTTTGAACACGGGTAACTGCGCGCGACGCATCTCGTCCAGCTTCATTTTTTCTTCCGGGTTATCGCTGAGTTCTCGGGCAACGGCTTCGCTGACGTCTTTCATATAGGCAGGGCGTACCTGAGCGAGCTGAGCCAACAGTGCTTTCCCGGCGGGGATGCTGGCATTGTGGTTCAACGTTTCCAGAAGTTCAGTATTGCGGGCAATCGTAAAATCAATCACCTGCTTCTCTTCCTGTTTCCGTGCACGATCCTGATACAGCGCCATATTGCGCACGGAACGGTCGACGGCATCAAATCCGGTTTTTAATTCCTGAGTGATTAACAGATTATTAAGCGAACGGTTGGCGAGCAGTTCAATGTCACTTCCCAGTGAAATCAACTGGGAGCGACCAAGAATGGCCACGCACAGGCTGATGATAATCACTGACGCAAAGCCCGAGCCCAACATGGTGCTGACTTTCATCTTTTTAATAAATCGCATAGGCGTCCTTATTCCTTATATCGTCCTGATGTGTGGCGGCGTCCTTAACGCGCGTCTTGTGCGTGATTATTAATGGATATCTGCTGAAAAGATAAGCGCGAGAAAAATCGGTAAATAATAGAATGGAGCGTCAGCTTGGTTTAGTGCGGAAAGATATTGTGCTGTATTAAGGAAAATCGTTTCTGGTGTACGGGCCTGCGCTTCATTTAATTTTGCTTAGTGAGCGATAATATAAATTATCAAAAAAACGTATTTTTCACTGGGGTGAAGCTCCCGTCATTAAATGCCGTGTCGGGAGCTGTGGTGATGAGGTTAGAAGCGTTCCCATTGTGCGCCCTGCGTTAGCTTGGGCATTGGCGTTACGATGGCTTTTATAGGTGTCGGTGACGGTACATGACTGCCCGCGCGCAAGCGAAATACGCGCATCAAATCGACCTGATTGGCCGGCTGTTCGTTGAGGCTGTCAGCAGCGCTGGCAGATTCTTCCACCAACGCGGCATTTTGCTGTGTGACCTGATCGAGCTGTGCGATGGCATTATGGATTTCTGCAATGCCCGATTTCTGTTCCTGCGGGGTAACGCCGATTTCGGTAATCAGATCTGCGACGTTGTGGGCCTGACGCAGCGTACCGGTGACCAGAAAGGAGACTAATGCCCCTGGCAACGCCGCCGCTAAAGCCGGCGTCTAATAGGGTGCCGATCTTCATGGTGTTTATAAAGAGGTGGTTTTACAGGTGAGGGAATAATAGTGACTGATGGCTTAACGATTTATTTTATGATGTTGCTATTAATGTAATCAAATACGCCTTTAATTTGGCTTAAGAGAAAAGAATAACGCTTTCGCGCAAGGCGTATTCAGTATCACGTTGGCGGTATCTTTCTCTGGTACGCCACGATGAACGATGCCGCCGATGAGGGCGACATTGCCGATATCGCGTGGCGAGGTTATTTATGCCCCAGGGCCATAGGTGCCGCAGTGGGACGTGGCGAGGCGCGGTACTGGATGCGCGACCTTCTACCTGAAAGGCGCTCATCAGCTCCACCAGATGGCGCGCCTGATCGTTCAGGCTCTCTGCCGCTCCGCTGGATTCCTCCACCAGCGCCGCGTTTTGCTGTGTGACCTGATCCAGTTGGGTGATGGCATCATTGATCTGGTGAATACCAGAACCCTGCTCCCGGGTGGTGACACCAATCTCATCAATCATATCTGCCACATGACGCTACTGGCGCACCAATTCATCGATGGTTTCTCCGGCATCGGTGACCAGCTTCGAACCCGTTTCTACGCGGCTAACGCTATCCTGAATCAGCGTTTTGATCTCTTTGGCCGCCGATGCCGAACGCTGTGCCAGCGAACGGACCTCACCTGCCACCACGGCGAAACCACGGCCTTGCTCCCCGGCACGAGCCGCTTCTACCGCGGCGTTCAGGGCCAGAATGTTGGTCTGGAAGGCAATGCCGTCGATCACGGTGATAATATCGCTGATTTTATGGGAACTATCGCGAATCTCAGTCATGGTGCCCACGATATTGCCCACCGCTTCTCCGCCTTTGGCAGCGGTGCTGCTAGCGGTGTTGGCAAGCTCGGTAGCGGAGCGTACCGTATCAGTGTTTTGCCGCAACGTCTGGCTGATCTGTTCCATCGAAGCCGCCGTTTGTTGAAGGCTGGCAGCCTGCTCTTCGGTACGCTGGCTGAGATCAGTGCTGCCTGCGGCGATTTCACTGGCACCGGTCGAGATAGACTCGCTGCTTTCCCGCACCTGAATCACCAGCTTGCTCAGGCTGTCACGCATTTGGTTCATGGCGGCCAGCAGGCTGCTGTTGTCCGCGTCGGCGAGCGTTACTGGAACGGCCAGATTACCCTGCGCAATTTCTTACACCACCTGCATGGCGTAGAGCGGTTCGCCGCCCAGCAACTTTTTGATGTGACGGGTGATGAACCAGGCGATAACGGCGGCTAACAGGGCGGAGAGGGTTGCCAGCATCAGCAGGCTGTTACCATCATCTTCGGCTTCAGCCACGGCGTTGGTCGCTATCTGGGCAGTGAGATCTTTTTGCAGTTGGAGCATGGTATTGAGGTTGCCAAACATGGCAGTTTGCACCGATTCCAACTGACCTTTAACCAGTACGGCTGCTTCCGCCTGACGATCTGTCAGCGTCATGCCGATCGCTTCACGTCCCAGTTTGGCAAAGGCGACGCGATTTTGCTGAAGTTCACCCAAGATTGCGCGTACTTCTTTCGCATGCAGATTAGCTTCCAGTTTTTCCACTAACTTACCGTTTTGTGCGCTGGTTTTTTCAATCAATGCCTGGCTGTCGCTCAGCTCCTTTTTGTCCGTCATCAGCAGCATACGCAGCGTGGCTTTAATGGTGACGTTCAGGTTGTCTTTCAGTTCCTGTATACAAACAGGTTATTCAGATGCTGTTTGGCGAGGCTGTCGGTGGTTTGGCCCAAACCGGCAAGATGCATGCGGCCAAAACCCGCGACCAGCACGCCGATAATGATCACGGCAGCAAAGCCACTGCCGAGTAATGTTCCCAATTTGATGTTGCGTATGCGCTGCATATGTTCCCCATTTTTTTTCGAGTTTGTCGGTAAAGCAGGTTCGCCTCTGCACGGCATAAGAAGAGGTGAGTCACCCTGGCATTGCTCATTGCGTCCATTCACGAGAACGGTGTTGCGAACGCACAGTTATCTTTATGCTTGCATCATCAATGGGTTATTTACTTTATTATTCGTTTGCTGTGTGATTTCACGCGGTAAATGAGTAAAAAAACAGATGATGTCTTTGATATCGGCACCCCGTTGGTAAACATTTATCCCGAACCGCGATATGGGCCACAAATCTTGTCGGTAATTCTGCTACGCGAGCGTGACAGGCAGGGTGTCATGCGGGTGTCATCGTTTGGTTATCTTGCTGTCATGCGTCCGTGCCATGTTACCCCTCGACCAAGAAACGCACCCCCCTTTGCACAGGTGCTCACCTTTATGGCAGGAGACAGGCATGTTTAACGCGCTTAAGACAAGGACGCTGCGTAATGCGGCAGTTCTGGTGGCGCTGACGTTGGCGTATCAGACTAACGCCAACGCGGTGACTGAGATCCCTTTCTGGCATTCGATGGAAGGCGAACTGGGAAAAACGGTGGATTCACTGGCAACGCGTTTTAACCAATCGCACCCCGATGTCAAAATTGTGCCAGTTTACAAAGGCAACTATGAGCAGAGCCTGGCGGCAGGGATTGCGGCTTACCGCACCGGTAACACGCCCGCCATCCTTCAGGTGTATGAAGTGGGTACCGCCACTATGATGGTGAGCAAGGCGATAAAACCGGTGTATCAGGTATTTAAAGATGCTGGGATCGACTTTGATGAGAGCGTGTTTGTGCCGACCGTCTCCGGTTACTACGCCGACGCGAAAACGGGGCACCTGCTGCCACAGCCGTTCAACAGCTCAACGCCGGTGCTTTACTACAACAAAGACGCCTTCAAAAAAGCCGGACTGGACCCGGAACAACCGCCGAAAACCTGGCAGCAAATGGCAGAGTACACGGCCAAGCTGCGCGCGGCAGGCATTAAGTGCGGCTACGCCAGCGGCTGGCAGGGCTGGATCCAGATTGAAAACTTCAGCGCCTGGCATGCCTTGCCGATTGCCAGCAAGAATAACGGCTTTGACGGCACGGATGCGGTGCTGGAATTCAACAAGTCGACGCAAATCAAGCATATCCAGCTGTTGCAGGACATGAACAAGAAAGGGGACTTCACCTACTACGGTCGCAAGGACGAGTCGACCGAGAAGTTCTACAACGGTGATTCCGCGCTCACGCCAAATTCAACTATGGTGTAGGAATGATGCCGTATGACGCTGAGGTGCCGAACACGCCGCAGAACGCCATTATCGGCGGCGCCAGCCTGTGGGTGATGCGCGGTAAAGACGATGCTACTTACAAAGGCGTTGCGCAGTTTATGCAGTTCCTGGCGCAGCCGGAAATGGCTGCCGAATGGCACCAGAAGACCGGCTATCTGGCGATCACCACTGCCGCGTATGAGTTGACCAAGCAGCAGGGTTTCTATGAGAAGAACCCCGGCGCGGACATCGCGACGCGTCAGATGCTGAACAAGCCGCCGTTGGCGTTCACCAAAGGGCTGCGTTTAGGCAATATGCCGCAGATCCGTACCATCGTGGATGAAGAGCTGGAAAGCGTCTGGACCGGTAAGAAAACGCCGCAGCAAGCGTTGAATACGGCAGTAGAGCGCGGCAACGTGTTGTTGCGTCGCTTCGAGCAGTCCACCAGGTAAGGTTACAGGCACTTTCTCGTCATTCCCGCCTGCGCGGGAATGACGGAGGGCGATAGATGTCGCTTTGTTTTCCCCTTCTTTGATTGAGTATGTGGCATGACCTCATCCCGCCCTGTCTTTGGCCGTAGCTGATTACCTTATGCGTTAGTGTTTCCCCAACTGGCTATCACGGTGATTTTCTTTATCTGGCCCGCTGGTCAGGCATTGTTGTATTCCACGCAGCATATTGATCCCTTTGGTCTCTCCAGCGAGTTTGTCGGTCTGGAAAACTTCCGTCACCTGATGAGCGACAGTTACTATCTGGACGCGTTCTATACCACCATGGTGTTCAGTTCGCTGGTAACAGTGTGCGGCATGGGCGTGTCGTTACTGCTGGCGGCGTTGGTGGATTATGTGCTGCGCTGTCGCTGCCTTTACCAAACCCTGTTTATTCTGCCTTACGCGGTGGCTCCGGTGGTGGCGGCCGCGCTGTGGATGTTTTTGTTCAGCCCCGGCGGATTAATCACCTATGGCTTAAGCCTGTGGGGTTATGACTGGAATCACGCCACCCACAGCGGCCAGGCGATGTTTCTGGTGGTGCTGGCGTCCATCTGGAAGCAGATAAGCTATAACTTTCTGTTTTTCCTAGCCGCGTTACAGTCCATTCCGCGCTCTCTGGTGGAGGCTGCGGCCATTGACGGTGCAGGTCCGGTGCGCCGTTTCTTCAATCTGGTGCTGCCGCTGATTTCTCCGGTTAGCTTCTTTCTGCTGGTAGTCAATCTGGTTTATGCCTTTTTCGACACCTTTCCCATTATCGATGTCGCCACAGTGGGCGGGCCGATGCAGGCCACGACCACCCTGATTTTCAAAATTTACCGTGAAGGGTTTGCCGGTCTGGATCTTTCCAGCTCTGCGGCGCAGTCGGTGGTGTTGATGCTGCTGGTGATCGGCTTGACAGTTCTTCAGTTCCGCTTTGTGGAACGCAAAGTCAATTACTAAGGGGCGCACCGATGATCGAAAATCGTCGCGGGCTGGATATCTTCAGCCATTTGATGCTGATAGTCGGCGTACTCGCCATTCTGTTTCCGCTCTATGTCGCCGTGGTGGCGGCAACTCTGGACAATCAGGAGGTGTTTCAAACGCCGATGACGCTGATTCCCGGTACGCAACTGTGGGATAACCTGGTGTATGTCTGGCACCACGGTGCCGGTTCGAACAACGCGCCGTTCGGCAAGATGCTGTTCAACAGCGCCGTGATGGCGTTAGCCATTACCTTCGGCAAAATTACCGTCTCCATTCTCTCTGCTTACGCCATTGTCTACTTCCGTTTCCCGTGCCGCTCGCTGTTCTTCTGGATGATTTTTTTGACGCTGATGCTGCCCGTGGAAGTGCGTATTTTCCCGACGGTGGAAGTGATTGCTCATTTGAACATGACGGACAGCATGACCGGTTTGACGCTGCCGCTGATGGCGTCGGCTACTGCCACCTTTCTGTTTCGGCAGTTTTTTATGACGCTGCCGGATGAACTGATGGAGGCAGCGCTCATTGATGGTGCCAGCCCGATGCGTTTCTTTTTCGATATGGTGTTGCCGCTCTCGCGTACCAATCTGGCGGCGCTGTTTGTGATTACCTTTATTTACGGCTGGAACCAGTATCTCTGGCCGCGGCTGATCGTCAACGACGTCAACCTTGGCACCGCGGTGGCTGGATTGAAAAGCATGATCGCCTCTGGCGATGTCGCCACCCAGTGGAACCACGTGATGGCGGCGATGTTGATGACGTTGTTGTCGCCGCTATTGGTGGTGCTGTTGATGCAGCGCTGGTTTGTGCATGGTCTGGTGGATAGTGAGAAATAAGACGATATGGCAGGTTTAAAACTTCAGGCCGTCACCAAATCCGATGACGGTAAAACACAGGTGATTCAAACCATCGATCTGGATGTGGCGGACGGTGAATTTGTGGTGATGGTGGGGCCTTCTGGCTGCGGGAAATCAACCCTGCTGCGCATGGTGGCCGGATTGGAACGCACCACCAGCGGGGATATTTATATCGATGGTGAACGGGTGACAGAGCGGGAACCGAAAGATCGCGGTATCGCCATGGTGTTCCAAAACTATGCGCTGTACCCGCACATGAGCGTCTATGACAACATGGCGTATGGACTGAAAATCCGCGGTTTTGGTAAAGCGCAGATCCGCCAGCGTGTTGAAGATGCTGCGCGTATTCTCGAGCTTCTGCCGCTGTTGAAGCGTAAACCGCGCGAGCTTTCCGGCGGGCAGCGTCAGCGTGTCGCAATGGGCCGCGCTATCGTGCGCGAGCCCGCGGTATTTTTGTTCGATGAACCGCTCTCCAACCTGGATGCTAAACTGCGTGTGCAGATGCGTCTTGAGCTCCAGCAACTGCATCAGCGCTTGCGCACCACCAGCCTGTATGTCACACACGATCAGGTGGAAGCCATGACGCTGACAGAGCGCGTGATTGTGATGAACAAAGGGATTGCTGAACAGATTGGGCCGCCGACGGAAATCTATCGCCGTCCGGCCTCGCTGTTCGTCGCCAGTTTCATCGGCTCTCCCGCCATGAACCTATGGGCTGGGCGCGTTAGCGATGATGGCACGCAGTTTATGTTTAGCGCGGAGTTTGTCTTGCCGCTACCGGTGGCAAAACCCACGTGGGGCGGCCGGGCATTGACGTTGGGCGTCAGACCGGAGCATATTCAGTTGACCACGCGTGAGACGGGTGGCATACCGCTATTGCTGACCACCCTTGAACTGCTGGGCGCGGATAATCTGGCGCACGGTGCATGGGGTGAACAGCGGGTGGTGGTGCGCCTTTCCCACGAACAGTGCCCGGCGCGCGGCGACACCTTGTGGCTGGCTCTGCCAGCGCAGGCGTGGCATTTTTTTGATACTGAAAGCTGATTGCGGGTGGAATAATGGAAAAACAGTGGCCTTATCCGGCGATTGTCGCCCATCGCAGCGGCGGCGCATTGGCACCGGAGAACACGCTGGCCGCCATTGATGTGGGGGCGCAGCACGGGCATAAAATGATCGAGTTTGATGCCAAGCTCTCTCAGGATGGCGAAATCTTTTTGCTGCATGATGACACACTGGAGAGAACCACGAACGGCTGGGGCGTGGCGGGCGATTTGCCCTGGGACAAGCTGGTAGGACTGGACGCGGGTTGGTGGTACAACAAATAATTTGTTGGTGAGTGCTTACCTCTGTTATCTTACGTGGCGGCGCGCTGCAAGCAGTATGGCTTAGCGGCCAACATCGAGATCAAACCGACTACCGGACAAGAAACCCTCACCGGTCGCATCGTCGCGCAGGCGGCGGCACAGCTGTGGCGCGATCATCCGATTGAGCCGCTGCTCTCTTCTTTTTCCATTGAAGCATTGGCGGCCGCACAGCAAGCAGTGCCAGCGCTGCCGAGCGGGCTGTTGCTGGATGAGTGGGAAGAGGACTGACTGCGTCTAACGCGCGATCTCGGCTGTGTTTCCATTCACCTCAACCATGAGCTGCTGGATGCGCAACGGGTAGCGCTGCTGAAAGCGGCTGGGCTACGCATTTTGGTTTATACCGTGAACGCACCGGCGTGCGCGCGTGATTTGCTGGCCTGGGGCGTTGACTGCATCTGTACAGACCGGATAGATTTAATCGGCGCGGAATTTGTCGCCGGCTAAATCCGCCCACATCCCCTGAGCAATGCTCAGGAGAAATAATAATTCGTCTAACAAGCCGGTGATGGCGCGCCTTTCCGTATGTGCGAGATTGCCTGATGTGTCCGGACTTGTTAGTGGGCGCTTACATTAATCAGGCTATCTGGCGCTGCTGAGTGAGGCATTGAAGGATTACCCTATGCCCCTTTGTACTCTCCTTTTGGCACCAGGTGGTGATTTCACTACCGTTGTTTGTATTGATTATTCTTGGCTACAGCCTGATCCGGTTTGCTAAATGGCCCACCGCGTTCACCGATGGCGTCAGCCGCTTTGTCTTCTCTGTCGCCCTGCCTGCCATGCTGTTTCGCATGATGAGTGATTTCTCCAAACGACCCCCAGTCGATGCCCGGTTGCTGATCGCGTTTTTCGGCAGTTGCCTGATCGTGTTCGTGATTGGCCGTATCGTGGCCCGCAAGGTGTTTGATTTGGATGGCTTCTCCGGCTCTGTCTTTGCGCTGAGCGGTATCTTTTCCAACAACGTCATGCTGGGGTTGCCGCTGGCGACCACGATTCTTGGCGAAGAAGCAGTGCCTTCCGTGGCGCTGGTGCTGGTGTTGGTGTTTAACGGCCTGATTTTGTGGACGCTGGTCACCGTGTCGGTGGAGTGGGCGCGCAACGGCTCGCTCTCACTGCAAGGATTTGGCAAAACGGCGGTGGGGGTGCTGAAAAATCCGCTGATTATCGGCATCTTGTCCGGCACGCTGTTCAGCCTGACCGGGTTCTCCCTGCCGGACTTTGTCGATCAGCCGGTAGGGATGCTGTCACAGGCGGCGGTGCCGCTCTCGTTGATTTCACTCGGTATAGGGCTGGCAGAATACCGGGTGCGCGATGGCTGGCAAATCAGCGCGGTGGTGTGTGTGCTCAAACTGCTGGTGCAGCCTTTGGTGATCTGGGGGCTTGCGGTGATGCTTGGGCTGCCGGAAATGGAAACCCGCGTAGTGGTTCTGCTGGACTCAATGGCGGTAGGGGTTAACCTCTACCTGATGTCGCGGCAGTTTAACGTGCTGGGCGGCCCCATTGCCGCCAGCCTGCTGTTATCGACAGCGCTGGCGGCGCTGACCACGCCGCTGATGGGGGTAAGTCTGTAGCGGATCAGTAGCGGGGCTGGTTTTGCTGCTGCGTCCGCTGCTGATTTTGCTGGAGCTGACGCCGCAACTCTTGCTGTTGCTGTTCGCTACGGCGCTGAATGTCCTGATTCAACTGCTGTTGCTGCAACTGCTGGTTCTGCTGCATTTGCTGTTGCAGGCGCTGCTGGCTGGGAATGCCGTTTTCAAGCTGTTGTTGCTGGGTGGTGAGCCTTTGGGTATTTGCCTGCGTGCCCAGCGACACCAAGGCCAGACAAAATATCGGAATCAGATAACGGGTCATGATGCGTACCTCCTGTATACAGTGTACGCGTCTGGCCGAAAAACGTCGCGGCATGTTGTCTGAATTCCTGCTTCGGGGGCAGGGGCGGCGTGTTATATACTGACGGCCTGAAAACGCTTTTGTTGACCTATTCTCATGTTTCATATTGCGCTCTATGAGCCACAAATTGCCCCGAACACCGGTAATATCATCCGTCTGGTTGCCAATAATGGCTGCAAACTGCATCTGATTGAACCGATGGGCTTCGATCTGGATGAGAAAAAGGTGCGCCGCGCTGGATTATCACGATCTGGCAAACGTCAGCCGCCATAAAAATTATCAGGATTTTCTGGCTGCCGTAGCTGGTCAGCGCATTTTTGCCTGCACCACCAAAGGCAGCCGTCCTTACGATCAACCGGACTATCAGCCGGGGGATGTGCTGCTGTTCGGTTCGGAGACTGCCGGCTTACCGGATGCGATTCGTAACGGTTTTACGCCGGAACAGAGAATCCGTATTCCCATGCAGTCGAACAATCGCAGCCTCAACCTCTCGAATGCGGTTGCCATCATCAGCTACGAAGCGTGGCGGCAAAACGGATTTGGCGGCGGCAGCTAACGCGCCTCTATTTACTGAACACGGCTCTTTCTGGCGGCGGATTGACGAGAAACACTACGTTGCCACGGTAATACGCAGAGGCGGCCAAACGGCGCTGCCAGCGTTCGTCCCATTGCCCGTGCTGTACCAGGCCGAGACGGAAGGGAATTTGCAGTTTCATCAGGGCGGGCAGATACTCCGCATAGCGCGTTACCGTCGATCGGCCCTGATAAGTCTGTACCACCAATTCATCGATAACGCCGCCCAGCCGATTAAGCGTGCCGACATCCCCGGTTTTGGCCCAGTCCAATAGCCCGGTGACGCTGAGCTGTGTATCTGCGGGCAAACGCTGGCGTAGTGTTTGCAGAAATTTCACGTAGCGAGCCAACTGATAGCTGCGGGCATCAAAATCGATCTGGATACCCTTCACCTGGTTACCCAATGCGCGCCAGCGTGCCTGTGCTTTCAGCATACGGTTCAGGTGTTTATCCGAAAGATCCAACATGGTAATGCGGTAGGAGAGCCACAGATGGTCTACTCGCAGCGCGCTGGCCGGTAACCCTTGACGTAAAAACACGGTTTTCCCCTGACGGCGGGCGATTTCACCCTGATGCAGGTAGAGCGTGTGTGCCTGATGCAGCACCGGCTGCGGTTTGACGGCCGCCCATAACCAAAAATCCTGGTAATGGGCGGCGTTGACACGTTCAGCATGGGCGACGTTCGTGAACAGAATGCAAGCGACTACCAATAATATTTGAGCTGCGTGGCCGATTGGCTGCCTTTGAATTCGGTTTTCAACTGGGTAAACCAGGCTTTGCGCGTTGCCTTGCTGATCTCTTGTGTGCCGCAATCGTTCATGCTGCTGGGCGCATAGCAGTAGATAGCGCGATAAAGCGCGTAGCTTTTGTCTTCCGGTGGTGCCTGCGGATCGGCAATCACTTTCAGATAAGCATCCAACCGGGAATAGGTTTTTCCGTTGAATTGGCTGGGCGTGTTGGTTAAGGCTTCCAACTGTTTGCTCTCACCCCAATCGAATCCGACTTCATTGCCGGTCCGAAAAAAGAATTCCCCCAGACAATTGGTAGCGTGAGCGTCATTAGGTCGTTTATTTAACGTGGATACCACCGTGGTTAGCGCCGGGCATTGATACCCTTCTTCGGGTATCGCTGCCATCCCAGGTGAACGCGGTGAGGTCTTCCATATTCCAACTGACGTTTTCTGCGCTTTTCAACGGCGCGATGGTGCGCAGCAGTTCGCTGTCTTTGAGATAGGCCGCATAGTCACGGTGTACCAGCGATTGGGTCAGCAGCGTGTGCAGCGCCACGGCGCGTTCTTCATGGGTTTGTTGTTCGCCGGTTTGCTGGCGTAGCAGGTCGGCATTGGCAGCGCTTTTCAGCACCGCAGAGCGGAAACGCAGATTTTTGACCGGACTGTCAGGCGCAAAAATAGCCTCAGGGTGGCCTGCTTTGACCAGCGTTTCTGCCAGCGAAAGTTGCAGATACTTCTGCTGCGTTTCGTTGGTTTTCAACGTCAGCAGATGCCGCCAGTGCGTTTCTGCCGCCTGCCAGCCGTGCTCGGCCTCCAGCGCCAAACCGCGCAGTACCTGGAGGCTGAAGTCGGTGGTGTCCGTCAGATCCTTGCCCGTTTCTTCCGGAATCAATGCCAGCGTGGCCACTGCATCTCGCTGCTGATAATAGTGGAAGGCCGCGTGCAGATAGCGATACTGCTGCTGCATACCAGCATCGTCAAACATCGCCTGTTGGGCGATCAGTTCAGCTTCTGATAATGCGGGCCACTGCATCCAGCCTTTGTCACTGCGTAGCTGTTTCAGATCTTGCACCAGCATTAGCAACGGTGCGTCTGGCGTCTGAATAAAGCTGCTTCTTTCCAGCAGTTTATTGTCGATTTCGTTATTGATGGTCTGCAACGCATCCAGATCTTTTTGCGCGGCAATTACGCGCTGATAGCGTGCCGACAAGGCATTTTCATCGCCGATCACCCAGTAGGCGCGCCGATAAAGCCCGCGGGCAGAATCGGCATAGCGGCCTTTCGGGTAGGCTTGCAGATAGGCGTCAATACGTTCGACTGCGCGTCGTCCCTGTTCCTTGTCCGCCTTATCGACATTGAACATGTTGTATTCATCCAGCGCATTTTCCATCGCTTGATTCAGCGACACGCGAATCAACATGTAGCGCACGGTTTCGGCCACCCACGGATGGTTGGCCGTGGTTAGCGACTGAAAACCGCTATTGGCCTGTTCAAACAGACCCTGATAAAAGGCCACCGCGTTAATCAAATACTGTTTGAGCTCTCCGGCATGGCCATCCGCAGGCAGCGTTGCGAGATCGCGAGTCATGGTGGCTAACGTGGTGGCGGAGGAGAGCATGTTGATGCGAGCTTGTGCCAACTGGATGCGCTGCGGTTCGGTGAGTTGAGTATCTGCCAGCAGCACATCAAAAAAGGTTTCTACTGCGCTGATATCGTTGGAGATATGACGCCCTTCATTTTCCTCCGGCGCCAGCGTATCCATCTGCGCTTGCACCTCGGGAGGAAGGTTTAGCTGTTTAGCTTTGGCTGCCAGCGGTGAGGGTTGATTCGCATTGTCCGCCGTGGTGTCGTCCTCGCTGGCCGTCAGCCCCATGACGCGATAGGCGGTAAACGGATTCACACGGGTTCGTGTCTGATCGGGCAATGGCTGTGGCAGTGGAAGGGCCAAATGGTGGCGGCTGCTTTGCAGCAGGATCAGGTTGACGCGGGTGTCGTTATTAGGCTCCAGATAAGGCAGCGCCGCAATGCCGCATTCGGCATCGGAAAATCCGCATACGTCATCACCTGAACTCAACGCCTGGCCGCTGAAAAGAAGTGCAAGTGCGCCAGCCAATAAGGAAACACCTTTCATTATCACTTCCTGTTTGACGGACAAGGAGCAAAGCGGTCGCACCACGCTTTGCTCAAACTGACTGCCCTGATAAATAGTGGGAAATAACGCTCACTCTACTGAAGGAGCAGCAAAACACAACAGGCAGATGGCTGAAATTCGAGTCACGGCAGGCTTCTGTTGACCGTGATTGTTTGCATCTGCCCGCTGACGTGATGTGACTGGACGTGCCGCCTTCCTGCAACTGGAATTATTTAGGGTATAAACATTTTTAGCGAAATCAGGGGAAGTGTTATCCCTTCACCGACAAGTCATATATCGACGCCTTTTAACGGAAAGTCTAAGGATAACAACGAAATGACTAATGGAAGCGATCCTCTCTCATTGCACCTTCCAATCAGCGGTATGTCCTGCGCGGCCTGTGCTGTGCGTCTTGAGCGTGTGTTAAACCGCTTGCCGGGGGTGGAAGCCAATGTCAATTTCGCCAGCGAGCTTGCGCGTGTTCGGCTGCAAGGGGAAAGCAGCACGGTGCAGGATGTGGTCGCAGCGATACATAAAGTTGGTTTTGACGTCGTTGAACAGACTCTGACGTTGGAACTTTCCGGCATGAGCAGCGAACGCTGTGCCGAACGTATTCAGGCGGTACTCGAAGCCCTGCCGGATGTACATGCGACGGTACTGTTTGCCAGCAGCCGAGCCAGTGTGCGCTATCGCCCCGGCGTGTTTAGCCCGGAACAGATGGTGCGCGCGATTGAGCAGGGTGGCTTTCAGGCCCATGTTGTCGAGGGCGGTCAGCGCGGTGAGGAACGCGAACGGCGCGAACGTGCCTGGCAGCGTGAACGTCGCGAATTCCTGATTGCGGCGGTGCTCACTGTGCCGCTGATGGCGGAAATGGTCGGGATGTTTTTCGGCAGCGGGCATCTGCTGCCCAGTTGGCTGCAAGCACTGCTGGCAACGCCGGTGCAGTTCTGGAGCGGACGCCATTTCTATCGCCGTGCCTGGAGCGCATTACGCAGCGGCACCTCCAACATGGACGTACTGGTCACGTTGGGGACCAGCGTAGCCTATCTGTTCAGTCTGTTCACGTTACTGACCACGCCGCACGGTCATCTATATTTTGAAGCCAGCGCCGCGATCATTACGCTGGTGCTGTTGGGTAAGCGGCTGGAAAGCAGAGCGAAAACCAAAATCGGTGCCGCCATTGAAGGTTTGCTCAACCTGCAACCGCCCATCGCCCATGTGGAAGTGGACGGTGAAATTGAAGATCGCGATGTAGCCAGCCTGCACAGCGGCGATATCTTTGTGGTGCGTCCCAGCGAGAGTATTCCTGTTGACGGCGTCATTCTCGATGGCCTCTCGGAGGTCAATGAATCGATGCTCACTGGAGAGAATGTACCGGTGGTAAAAGCGGTGGGTGCCGAAGTGTTTGGCGCGACGCTTAACCAAAGCGGTATGCTGCGAGTCAAAGTCACCGGTGTGGGGAGCAATACGGCGCTGGCGCGTATCATTCGTATGGTCGAAGACGCACAGGGCTCAAAAGCTGCAGTGCAGAGGTTGGCAGATAAAATTTCGTCGGTGTTTGTGCCAGTGGTGGTGGCGATCGCGCTGCTCACCTGGCTGATACATTGGTTTATCAGCGGGGATTTGGCCTCCAGTCTGGTGAGTGCGGTGGCGGTGCTGGTGATTGCTTGCCCCTGTGCGCTGGGGTTAGCGACGCCGACGGCGATCATGGTGGGTACCGGGCAAGGGGCGCGTGCCGATATCTTGTTCGGCAATGCCAATGCGTTAGAGCAAGTGCAGCGCTTGCAAGTGCTGGTACTGGATAAGACCGGCACTATCACTGAAGGTAAGCCTTCGGTCAGTGACGTACTGCCAGAAGCTGCGGTGGCCGACGCTGAACTGCTGCGCGTCGCACTTTCTCTCGATCAGCATTCTGAGCATTCTCTCGGACAAGCGCTGGTGCAGCATGCGCGGGACGTCGGTGTGGAAGCCGTCGAGGTGAGCGTGTTTCAGGCGGTGATTGGCCGGGGGGTAAAAGGCGAGGTCGCCGGTGAAAACTGGCTGTTGGGGTCACCGAGTTTTCTGGCTGAAAATGATATTGTGCTCGATCAGGCGCAGATTGCCAAACTGGAAGCGCAGGGAAAAACGGTGATTTCCGTAGCCCGTGCTGACCTTCTGCTGGGGTACATCGCGCTGGCAGATAAGGTGCGCGACGATGCACGTACCGCAATCGCCGACCTGCAACATCAGGGGATCGAGGTCATGATGTTGACGGGGGATAATCCTCGTGCGGCGGCGGTGATTGCCAAACAGGTGGGGATCACCAACGTGGTGGCTCAGGTGTTGCCGGAGCACAAAGCGGCGGAGATACAGCGCCTTCAGGCCAATGGACGCTGTGTGGGTATGGTGGGCGACGGTATCAATGATGCGCCTGCATTAGCGGCGGCGGATGTGGGCTTTGCCATTGGCGCGGGCTCGGACATTGCACTGGATACGGCGGACGTGGTGCTGATGCGTAACCGCCTTGATAGCCTGCTGGATGCCATCAGCCTGTCGCGCGCAACGCTCGGCAAGGTGAAACAGAATCTGTTTTTTGCATTTTTCTACAACGTGCTGGGCATTCCGCTGGCGGCGTTGTCGTTACTGAATCCGGTTATTGCCGGGAGTGCCATGGCGCTCAGTTCTATTTCTGTGCTGAGCAATTCACTGCTGTTACGTCATTGGAAACCGACCCGGCGCGACTGATATTCTGAGCCTTCCGGCTCTGCCCAGTGTCACACAATGTGAAATGGAGAGTATTTTATGTCCTATGCTACAATCAACGTCCAAGGTATGTCCTGCGGCGGCTGCGCCAGTAAGGTCAAGAACGCGCTGGAAGCGCTTAATGGGGTTCAGGGTGTGCAGGTCACGCTGGAAACCGGTCTGGTAAACGTGGAGTACAATGAGACAGAAAAAGCCAACCCAGACGTCTTCCGCGACACTGTCGAAGGACTCGGCTTTGACGTCGTCGCGTAAATACGAGTTTTGTGCCGCTGCCACTGAAGCGGCCAATTCTGCCGATGACCCGGATGTTCGCCGTGTGGTTCAGCCGCGTAAAAAAGCGCTGCTGAACCGGCTCAATCGGATTAACGGTTAGGTTAACGGCATCGGTCAGATGATCGAACAAGACCGTTATTGCATTGATATCCTCAATCAGATTTCTGCGGCGCGTTCCGCGCTTAATGCTGTCGCCAATCAATTGCTGGCCGATCACACCAACGGCTGCGTGCGTAAGGCGGTATTGGACGATGGCGGGGAAGCAGCGATCGCGGAATTGCTGCAAGTGATTCAGCGTATGCGCTAGCGGGGCGGCGCAACGCGCCGTACCCCACGTGTACATTCTGTGCTTAGCGTTCGTTCAGCGGCAGCCAGATGGTCAGACGTAACCCCCCTAACGGGCTGTCTCCTGCTTTAACCCAGCCTTTATGTTGTGTAATCGCATTCTCCACAATCGCCAACCCTAATCCGGTACCGCCCGATGCCCGATCGCGCGCCTCATCGGTGCGATAGAACGGGCGGAAGATTTGCTCGCGATCTTCCGGGTTAACGCCGGGGCCATCATCGTCAACGTTAATAGTTATCCCTTGATTATCAACGGAAAAGTCGACGCTGATATGGGTGTTTGAGTAACGCAGGGCGTTGCGCACCACGTTTTCGAAAGCGCTTTCCAGTGCGAAACGGTTACCGAACAGCGGCCAGGGGCCGGGTGGATAGGGCACGTCCAGCGTTTTACCCATTTGCTCGGCTTCAAAGCGGGCATCGTCCAGCACGTCTCCCCACAGTTCGTCGGCGCGGATATATTCACGCCCCAGCTCGTTCTTGTGCTGGTTGCGGGATAACACCAGCAGGTCGTTGATCATGCTGTCCAGCCGCTGCGTTTCGGTTTCAATGCGGTTCAACTCGTTGTTTTCGCCCTGGCGACGGCGCAGCAGCGCAGTAGCCAATTGCAAGCGTGTCAACGGTGTGCGCAGTTCATGGGAGATATCAGAAAGCAGACGCTGTTGCGCGGTAACCATGCGTTCCAGCGCGCTGACCATTTGGTTAAAGCTGACGCCAGTGGCAAGGAACTCTTGCGGCCCAGCTTCAAGCTCAGGGTGCTGGCGCAGGTTGCCTTGCGCCACTTCATCGGCAGCAATTTTCAGCTTACGCGCCGGTTTTGCCAGGCTCCAGGACAGCCAGAGCAGCAGCGGTGTGCTGATAAGCATAGTGACAATCAATAACAACAGCGGGCGGTCCAACAGCAAATTGATAAAATCGGACTGCGGGCTGTTCGCCATGCGGATCAGATAAACCTGGTAATTATCCTCACCGTCGCGCACGGAAAACGGCCCGAGCAGCTCGAGCCGACCATAATTTTTCTTCTGCGGATGGTCAGCATTATCGGACTGGCCGATAAAGTTACGCACAATCTGCATTTCAGTTTTTTGCAGCGTACCGAAAATGCGCCCTTCACTCGTGACGAAAACTAGACGCTGCCCCGGCGGTGACCATTTTTCGATCACGCGAAACAGGCGTCGCCACCAAAACAGATCGTTGGGCGGCTCGGCGGCAAGATCGGCTTCGATATGCTGTTCCAGCATCACGCCCTGACGATACTCGTTTTCCAGCAGCGCTGTCATCTGGCGTGAGTCCAGCTTGGGCAACATCAGCACCAGCATGAGCACCAATGCCAGCGTCAGCCAGAAAATGGCGAAAATGCGCGAAGTCAAACTGTCGATCATGCCGCAGCTACCTATTTTAACTTATTGATACCATTAAATAACCGCGTCCGCGCAGCGTCTTGAACCAGGGTTGCCCGTCTTTACGCTCCGGCAGTTTACGTCGCAGGTTGGAAATGTGCATGTCTATCGCACGATCGAACGGAGTCAGACGTTTACCCAGCACTTCCTGACTGAGATGCTCGCGCGACACCACTTGTCCCAGCCGCTGCGCCAGCAGGTAGAGCAGCGTGAACTCGGTGCCGGTGAGATCCAGCACTTCGGTGTCGAAGCTCGCTTCCTGGCGCCCCGGATTAAGGCGCAAACCGTCCACTTCAACGGTCGGTGAACCGTTATCCGTGGTTTGCTGCTGCTCGGTCCACGATGAGCGGCGTAAAATGGCGCGAATACGGGCCACCAGTTCACGATCGTTAAACGGTTTAGGCAGATAATCATCTGCCCCCAGTTCTAGTCCCAGAACGCGATCCAGTTCGCTACCGCGCGCGGTTAGCATGATGACGGGCGTCTGATGCTGCTGCCGTACCTCTTTCAAGGTGTCGATGCCGTTTTTCTTCGGCATCATGACGTCCAACAACAGCAAATCTACCGTACTGTCCAATACGTTTAATGCCTGTTCGCCATCGTGGGCAACGACAACGTTAAAGCCTTCCATTTCGAGCAACTCTTTCAACAAAGCGGTGAGTTCTTTGTCGTCATCCACCAACAGAATCTTGTTCATGATTAGGCTACCTCCAGGGGCAAAATACGTCATAGATCGACGCTATTCCATGACTTTACGTAGTTTTACATCCTCTGATGCATGTTTGCAGCAAGGTGTTTACACTTGTGTTCATTGATTCACAGATTGGCGCATTGTACCGGGGGTGATGATGCTACAGCGCATAAAAATCTCTCTCATTTTATTGCTGATGTTCGGTGTTGTTAACGCATCAGTAGCCGATAGCGATAGTGCGTCACTGCCTGGTTGGCACCCTGGCGATGCAGCCTTGCGAAACGCCATCAGTCAGCGCGGTCTGTTTGACGGTGTGAAACTGACGGAACAACAGCGTCAACACCTGCGTGACCTGATGCAACAGGCAAGGCAAGATGCGCCCGTGCTGTACTTAAATGATATAGAAAAAATGCACACTTTGGTGACCGCAGAGAAATTTGATTAAGCGGCCGTCAGAAAACAGATTTCGCAGATGATGCAAGCACAGGTCGAGCGCCAGATAGAAATGACGCGCGTGCGCAATCAAATGTATAACTTGCTGAATTCTGACCAAAAAACAGTTCTGGAACAGCGTTATCAACAGCGAATGAACGAGATGCGGCAGCAGTTATCCCAAGCTGAAGCATCCATGTTTCCCCTGTGGAGCGCTGAACAGTGAACCGAATCCCTGAGTAACCCTGTAGTGTGTAGTGAGAGTAGTAAGAAGTTGATTTCCTTGCCATAGACACCATCCCTGTCTTTTAGCCCATCCATGATGGAGGGCCTTTTTTTGCGCCTTTTTAGGATAAAGCTTTCAAAAACAGTTGCCGATTAAGCGATTACAAGCAATCACAAGCGGTTAAAAAGTGGTCAATAATGGGCCATTTTCCGCAAGTGTGGACAACATGTGGACGATCTTAAACATCAATTTTCCCTCGCAATGGGTTGAGGGTAATTGCGTGTTGCATGTAGTCCGGGGCAAGGTGAGCATACGTCATAGTTTGCTGTATGCTGGCGTGCCCTAAGATCTGCTGTAATGCCACAAGGTTTCCTCCGTTCATCACAAAATGGCTGGCAAACGTGTGACGCAAAATGTGCGATGCCTGGCCTTTGGGAATGTCTGGCTTTACCGCTCTGATTTGCTCACAGAACGCCGGATAATCCACTTTAAACAGCTTTCAGGTTTCACGGGTTTTGATGATCTGTGAAACTTCCTCCGATATGGGGATCGTTCGGTTCTTGCCGTTTTTCGTTTCCATGAATGTTACCCTGCTGTTTATCACTTGCTCAGCCCGTAATGAGCTGGCCTCACCCCACCGTGCGCCAGTGCTCAGGCATAACACTGCCAGCCTGTATGCATCGCCATCCAATACCGATAAAAGCCGTTCGATCTCTGGTGCTGTCAGAAACGTAACAACAGGCTGTTTTTCTGGCAGGGGCGGCAACCCTTTTAACGGGTTTTCTCCTGCGTAGATTTCCAGCTTTATGAGTGCGGAAAACATACCTGATAGCCGATACATATCACGATTGATTGTTGATGAACTGATGCCACCTGTTAATCGCATCGTGTGAAATTCCAGTATAGAGCGCTTATTGATGCGGCAGATCTCCGGGTCGTTCATCTGTGCAACCGTTCGTTTTAAATGTCGGTGCTCAATCAGTCCGTTCTTCACATTCTGGCCGTGGTAGAGCCACCATAGCGCAACCAGTTCGCTTAACTGGCGATGCTCAACACCGTAACCGTGCTGCCACTCTTTTTTGTCCGTTCTGGACAACGTATAACGCTCAAACGCTACCGCTTCCGTCTTTTTATCAAACTGCCACCGGATACGTTTTCCGTTACGTCCGATGGGGCGAATGTCCACTTCAAATCGACCATCATCGAGCTTCTTAATTGCCATAAGAAAGCCCTCCGGCGGTCATTTCACTGTCTTGGTAGCAAATAGTGAAAATGTAATGTTTATAAAGCGTTAACCAATCTGTTTCTCTGAGTGGCCTGATTGCGTTGAGTCTGGCCCAATGTGTGCGAGAGCCGGTGCAATCTGACCAGCTTCCGGCGCTGTCTTATCTGTCATCAGCCACAGGGTGTATTTTTGGAACCGTTGGTGGGTAGTTATCTTCACCAATGCATTTCCTCCTGGCTCAAACAACCCCGTTTCATACTTCGTTAATGTTCCAATAGGTAATGCTATGATTTCACAGAATTTCTTTTGGCTGAGACCCTCAGCCGTCCGTATGGCCTTGATTTTTTCACTGAGTTTCATTTGATACCATCCTAATTAGAAAATACATTTCCCTTCTTCTCTCCTATATAAGAAAGAGCAAGAGCGAGAGCGCAGAAAATCAACCGCAAACATAAGCCACAATAAGCAAATGTAAGCGGTTGGCGATCGAAAGAGAGTATCACGACACACTGAATGGGTGAACGGATGAGCAAAGAGAATAAAGCGCAACCAAGAATATTTCGAGCAGGATTGAGTGATAGTGAGTTGGTTGTATTCTTGCGTGATGTCGCCAAAAAACTGGAAACCCGCGAATTGATCATTGAAAGTCCTGGAAGACTCCGAGCTAAGGCTGATGCTATTGAAGATGAATTAGTACGGATGAAATCTGACATTGATTTATTTGTGGTGGGTTATTTTGACGTCACCTAAAAAGTGAATGGGTACGACGATAAAAGCAGAAAAGCGAATGGTGAAGAATTATTATTAATTGCTGAGTCTGCGATAAAGGAAATGAAGAAAGCGGCCAGTAACAAGGGATTGAATATTAGCCGCCAAGAAGTAGAAGTGATTAGATTAATTAGTACCGCTCTCGGTATCAGTAGGCTTATGATTTAAAAATCTTTCAACCATTTCATGAATGGCGGAATAAAATTCATCATAATGTACAGAATACGGATCACGCACTACAACATTGTGGAATGGTAATTGATTGGCAACGATAGTTAACAATTTATTGAAATTATCACCAGTTAAAGCAACTTTGATAATTTCATTTGTTTCTTTAGTGATAAACGCACTATCAGACATGAATAAGCCCTTTTGTGGGTGGTTGGTTGTTTTGCCTATGGTTCCGCCCAGAACAGAGTAGGCACAGCAAAGATACCACAAAACCACGCTCCGGACGTGGCTAAAAACTCCGGCATACATTCCATTAATTAACAATAGGGAGTCGAAATAATGGCTGATGGTATTTATGAGGTTCGCTATCCAGTTGATGCCGTGCCGTATCAGAAGTTTGCAGAGCTGATCGGCAAGTCTGACGCAGCAGTGAAAGGGATGGTTGATGCAGGCAAGTTGCCGCTGGTTCCGTGGGTTAACCCAGAAAACCCCAACCCGCGCCGTGCTGAAAATTGGGTATTTATACCCGAGTTCAATCGCGCAATGCGTGATGCGTATATGAACCGCCGGAAAGAACAGCGTGATGCGTGGCTATTATGGTTGGGGCTTTAAGTAATTTGGGGGCCGCTTTTGCATTGGTTCAATTAGATGATAAGGCCTCGCTTTATCGCGGATTCACTATTTTGAAACTACCGCGAAAAAAGCCCTATGTAGTGCGTTATCAAATAACACGCGGAAGCGATTATTTAGGTTTGGATTTTGCTTTATCAGAAGCTTGTAAAACAATTGATGAGATTCTTAATCATGCAAAATGAAACCGTAATTAGCGTTGCGCCTTTCCTCAAATTTCAGTCACCCGCACCTAAGCAGAGCGTTTACGCAACCTGCCGTAATGCCGGATGGTTTGAACATTCTAACGGGCGTCGTTGCTCACCAAAACCGCAGCAAGTTTATTTTCATCCACAAAGCAACAAGCCCTACATACCAGAAAAAAAACGCCGCAGTTGGTTTGCGCGCCTGATAGGTGTAAAGGCGTAGCGCCATGGCTAACACAGAACCCGCCCGCGCCATTGAGATTGGTATAAGCGCCAGGGTTGAGGGGCTAAACCATATTGCAGCATTACGGGGTAAGTTTTTCCCGGCAAATGGTGAAAAGGATATGTGTCGCTTTATCGATGATATGCGCGATAAATACGAACCGGGTTATCACGATAACATTCGCGTTCTGTCAGCCATGTTTGATTTGGCTGATATTGATAAGGAACGGCAGCGTTTGAAATTTAATGAACTGACAACTGACGAGAAAGAACGGCTGATTAAAGCAATGAATAAGCTCAAGGCAGTTGTGAGTTTATTCCCCAAAAATCTAATTTTACCACTGTAATAAATCCAGTTTTTAAAGGCGTAAACCCGCCGGGAATTCTATTACCTGAAAAAAGGAAATCACCATGAGAAATGCAGAAGTTAAACAAATGCGAGTAGCAGATAACAATGCGCTTGTTGGCTTGTTAGCCAAAGCGCGTCAGGAAGAAAAAAAAGACCAGCATTTAGCCTTTTTCAATTCGCCTTGCCACTCTGTCTATTCACGCACAGCAAAAAGAGTATTCCGCCGTAGAGATCATTGAGTTGCTGCGCAAAGAGGCGGAACGGTTTGAACACTCAGCACAGGAGATCATTGCATGAACCACGTAATGATAGCTGTTGAAGCCATGGGTAAAAAAACGACTGCCCCACTTATGGTTGTTGGAGCTGTTTTCTTTGACCCCGCTACCTGTTCGCTAGGTGCGCAGTTTTACACCCGAGTGGATATTGAAAGTTGCCTTATCAAAGGGACGATTCCAGAAGGGGACGCTATTGAATATTGCCTACGTTTAGGTAGCGATGAGAGGGCAAAATTAATTAGCGATGAGAACCCTAACTTATGGGATGCAGGAGGAAAATTCTACGACTGGTTGACTGCTAACGCTGATGATTTGGCAACGCTTGGGGCATGGTCAGGAAAGCCGAGTATTGAATTTTCCATTTTAAGACGCTCTTTTAGTTTGTCTTTTGATGGCATTCCATGGCCTCGTGGCAAGGAATGGGGATCTGATGGAATTATCGCATTAGGGATGCATTTTGGCTTAGAGCCGCTATCAACTTACCAAAGAAGCGATATTGAACATGCAATTGCGTTAGATAGAGCCATTAATCAAGTGCATTTGTTGTTTGCTGCACAGCGCGCAATTGCTCAAGGGGGCCAGTTATGATCCGCCCGTTCATCAAATGGGCGGGGGGTAAAACCCGTGTCCTGCCTGATTTGCTCCTTCATCTGCCGAAAGGTGATTGTCTTATAGAGCCGTTCGTTGGCGGTGCGTCTGTATTTCTGAATACAGATTATCGTCGCTATGTGCTGGCTGATATCAATACTGATTTGATTAATTGCTATCGTGTCGCCGCTACTGATACGGAATCGTTAATTTCAGTGGCAAAGGCTTTATTTCAGCATGGCAACAATAAAGATGAATATTCGGCACGCCGCCGCAGTTTCAACTATCAGCGCAATACGGGAAACGCCACAAGCATAGAGCTCGCCGCATTGTTTTTGTATCTGAACAGGCACGGCTATAACGGTATGTGCCGTTATAACCGCCAAGGTGATTTTAATATCCCATACGGGCAATACAAAAATCCCTATTTCCCTGAACAGAAAATCAGACAGTTTGCAGAAAAAGCAAACGACACTAAAGCTGTTTTTATCGTGGCAGATTTCCGCAAAACCCTGACAAGCACAGCGATAAACAAAAGCAGCGTTATCTATTGCGATCCGCCCTATCTGCAAACCAGTGAAACAGCCAATTTTACGCAATATCACACCGCGGCATTCGCGCCAGACGATCACCGGGAATTAGTGGTGGCACTGTTTCACGCCAACCGTGAAACCGGCGCACCAATCGTTATCTCAAACAGCGACCTCCTGCCACGCGCGAGATTTACCAGGGATTCCAGTTTCATGAAATCAGCGTTTCCCGCTCGCTCGGTGCAGCAACTGCGTCACGAAAAAAGGCCAAAGAAGTGATTGGCGTGCTGAAAACCTGCGACGGCTGCGGACGTGCGGGTGGCGGTTGCTGCCCTGATTGTGGCCCATGCATGGGTGATGCGACGTATCAGGAAATGGTTGCATCCGGTGCGTTTGATGGGGAGGCGTTCTGATGGATGCAATAGATCTTTTCGCTGGTTTTGGTGGTTTATCAACAGGTGCAAGAATGGCGGGCATTCGTATCGTGTGGGCTGCAAACCACTGGCCCGAGGCTGTTAAGTGGCACAGCGCAAATCATCCCCACACAGAGCATATTTGCCAAGATTTACATCAGGCTGATTGGTCGCTGGTTCCTGCCCATGATTTGCTTCTCGTATCCCCCTGCTGCCAGGGGCATAGCAAGACGCAAGGTAAGACAAACAGAAATCCACAGCATGACGCAAGTCGCTCAACTGCGTGGGCTGTTGTATCTGCCGCTGAGTATCACCGGCCGTCATTCGCTATTGTCGAGAACGTACCAGAGTTTTTGCAGTGGGAGCTGTATCCATCGTGGTCAGTAGCGATGCAGGCGCTTGGGTATTCACTTTCTCCTCATATCGTTTACTGTGCAGATCTTGGCGTGCCGCAAAACCGAGTGCGCATGTTTATTGTGTGCTCACGCAGCAAGGCTCCCATGTACTTGGAGTTACCAAGATATGAGCACATGTCAGCCGCATCTTTTATCAATCTTGATGTAGGCAAATGGTCGCTGATTGAGCGTAACGGCCGAGCAAAGGCAACGCTTGAACGCGTAAAAAACGGGCGTGAACAATACGGCGACCGCTTTCTGATGAGTTATTACGGCAACACAAAATCAGGAAGGGATATCAACAGACCGATAGGCACAATCACCACCCGCGACTGTTGGGCGATTATCGACGGTGACAGAATGCGCATGCTGACGGCCGATGAAAACATGTTGGCAATGACCTTCCCACGAGATTATTTGCGCCCGGACAACCACAGATTAACCGTTAATATGGCGGGTAATGCGGTTCCTCCTGTTGCTATGAGTCGAATCATTAAAGCGGTGAGATCTCAAACATGAGCCTATGGGCCTACTCGTGGAATGCTCCACGTTCAGCGATCTCCGCACCACCGGGGATCGCTGATTCATTTCATGCCTTAAACACTGCGCCTGTTGAGTCTCACCAGACCGTAACGCGACACCTTGAGCGGCAGATAGCACAAGCAGTACTACCTGCTGCAATGAATTTTAACCAGGCGGTGGCGTATCTGGATCACTTGGAGCCTAACGCCACCTTTCTGCACATTCGACACGATACCGCTGAAACTTTGCGGCAAGAACATCTGCAAGCCTCGCGCGACTGGATGAACACACCGGAAGGTGTTGAAAGCCGTTTACACGAACAACCGTTTTTTATCCGCTACACTTACCGGCAAAAAATCGAATGGTTGCGCATCAATCGAGAGCCGCGACACGTCAGCGCCTTTTTCATGGGAACCGTGAAAAAAGCCCTGCTGCGTCTTGATGCTGTGCGCACCCGGCAAGGGGTACGCGATGGTTTTACATCTGAGCTTGCAAGCTACTGACGCACGCGCTGGCAACATCTTGCCGAATTTACCAAGCATGAGGTGATTAGCGCCAGTCATGCTATCGCGGCCAGCCTCGCGGAAATGTTTGAAACCGAATGCGGCAACACATTGCCCTCTGATATGACGAATGACGAGATTCAGGCGCTTTTTTGGCATCTTGGGCGTGAAATGCTGGCGTTGCGGGTTACCCCTCCCTGCTGGGGCGTAATTATTGGTGATGAAGTATCACGACACCGTATCTGCTCGGCAATCTTGCGCATCACCAATGCAGATTGGTGGGGGCGTAAGTTGTGGTGTTTACGCTGCGAATGGCGTGAAAACCAGTTTCGTGCCATTGGCGTGATCCACAAAAAACGCATGCCCTATGTAAGCCTTGATGCGCTTAACCTGTGGCAAGAGCAACGCCGCAAAAACCGTGAGTATTTCAAAGCGCATGAACTGGTTGATGAGGATGGTAACGTCGCCTCGTTAGAAAACATGGTGTACGCCAGCATCAGCAATCCGGTTATCCGTCGCCATGAATTGATGGGACGCATGGAAGGTGTAGAGCTGGTCGCTATATCGCGCAGTGATGAAGGAGTATTTCTTACCATTACGTGCCCGTCACGCTTTCACGCCAATATCCAAAACGGGCACCAAAACCCCAAATGGGATCACACTTCCCCCCGTCAGGGACAGCGCTACTTATGCCGCACCTGAGCTAAAGCAATGTCAAAGCTAAATCGCCGTGGCCTGCGTCCCTATGGTTTCCGCGTTGCCGAGCCACATCACGACGCTACACCGCACTGGCATGTTTTGCTGTTTATGCCACCAAACGACCGAAAAGAAATCGTCAGTATTTTACGCGAGTATTTCATTGCTGAAGATCGCGCGGAACTGGGGCGCAATACCGGTGCACGCTTTAAAGCGAAAAGGCTCGATCCAAAGAAAGGCAGCGCAACGGCCTATGTTGCCAAATACATCAGCAAGAATATCGACGGTTACGCACTGGAAGGTGAACGGGATACCGAAACCGGCAAGCCACTAAAAGAAACCGCCAAGTTTGCTATGGCCTGGGCGTCTCAACATAACATTCGCCAGTTCCAGCCATTTGGTTTACCACCGGTAACGGTCTGGCGCGAACTGCGTCGCTTGGCGAATCAGTTAACGGCAGCGCAGAAAGAAGCAGGCATATTCAAGCGTGGTGCTGCACAACTTCAGGATCCCGCCATGGATGAGGTACTTGCTGCCGCTGATGTAGGCTGCTTTGCGTCGTATATCGAAAAACAAGGCGGCGTGCTGATCCCCCGTGAACGTTACACCGTGCGCATCGCCTACGAGGATGCACAAGAGCAAAACGAATACGGCGAGACACCAGAAAAAATCTTTGGCGTTTTCTCCCCGCGTTTGGGCGAGCTATCCCGCATTTGTACCCGTCTCGTTAAGTGGAAAATCCGCAAAAAACAGGCATCAGACGCAGGCGCTAATGATAGCACTGGGCGTGGGTTGGCAGTTACGCCGCCAACCGGCGGCGCTTGGAGTTCTGTCAATAACTCTAAGGGCGACGAAAAAATAGATATTCCAGAATGCTTAAACGGGGATACCTGCACCAGATGTGATCAGTCCGATGGAGAGATTGGCAGGACGTCTGAACAAGAAAACATCGACTTTGACCACATGACCGACAAAGAACGGCGCGCCTTGCTCAATCGGTTACGAACCCAGCCGCCGGATCGGCGGCATAACCATCACTCGTCTACAAATCAGCTACCTGAATCAACAGAAAAACAGACTGTTAGTAAGCGGTCGGACGACTGGCGCGCGAGTATTACCGATTTTGCCCATTCGTTGGGATGGGATATCAGCACGGGAGAATTGCAGCGACTGGAGACAGGCAACGCGATCACGCTTGCCGGCCACAGTTCCGTGGCCGGTGCTGATGGCTGTTTGTACCGCACCCAGGCGAGAAGGCAAAAAGTTGCTGAATACCAGGATAAAGCAGCGACGTTGCTGCAACGGGTTGCGGCATTAGGAGAGGTTTCGCAGTCATAACCGACTGTGTTGGCCAACGCATCGAGCACAGTCAGAAATGATGTCGCTGAAGCACAGTTAAAAATATCTATGTGGTACCACAAGGGGGAGTTATGACATTACCAACAGGTAAAGAAGTGCCTAAGTACACAAATAAAGACATGAAAATCATGGGTATTTCATCGCTATTACAAACCATCATGCTCAATGAAAATTTAACGCCGGGTGAGCTTGTGGGGTGTGCCGAATCCGTCAGAAATGGCTATCAGGCGTTGAAACGTGAAGGGATGACCGCTGTTGACGGTGAATTACGGTGCTCATTCTGTAATGTACCGAAAGCTGAACCCAAGAAAATCATTGTCGGGCCGGGGAATGTCTGTATCTGCGATGGGTGTGTTTGGCTTTGTGTCGGAATACTCAAACCAAATGCGGAGGCAAAATAATGGGCTATCTGGGCAGCAAGGCGGCATCTGGCGCGTATCAGAAAATCATTGCCAATATGCTGCCGCACGATACGTACATAGAAACGAATTTGGGCGGCGGCGCTGTGATCCAGCGCAAGCCACCGGCGCTACGGAGCATAGGGATAGATATTGATGAGGACGCATTGAAAAATTTCGAGTTTACGCATCAGTTATCGCACGTCAACCTGGTAAGCCGCGATGCGGTGGAATACCTGCGTATGTTCGATTTTTCCAGCGCGGGCCGGGTACTGATTTATGCCGATCCGCCCTATCTGCCCGAAACACGCACCAGTCGGAACCGTTACCGCTACGAATACACCACCGATGACCACCGTGCATTGATCGCCACGCTGCGGCGTGTCCCGGCCAGCGTGATGATTTCCGGCTACCCTTCCGCGCTTTATGATGATCTGTTGCATGACTGGCGCGCTATTGAGTTTTAGGTGATGACGCGTGGCGGTGTCAGGACGGAAAAACTATGGATGAATTATCCAGAAGGTGCGGCATATAGTGCGTCGTTTGCGGGGCAAGACTATATCGATCGGCAACGCATCAAACGCAAGGCGCAGCGTTGGGCGGCGAAGTACCGGGCAATGCCACCGGCGGAGCGATTAGCAGTGATGGCCGAGCTAAACAAAATTGATAGAGCTCATTGACTTCACTAATTGACTTCATGAAAAGAGTATCTATAATGACTTCAAAAGGTGACTTCATGGAACAGGCAATGCAGGAAAAAATAGCCAGTCTGAGAAAAAAACAGTGGGAAACGTTGAATCAGATTTTCAAGACGCCGGTACTTTCTGGTGTTAAATGGTCAAGTATTGAGTCACTTATTACAGCGTTAGGCGGTGAAATTAAGGAAGGAAGTGGATCAAGAGTACGATTTTTACTGAATGGGAGCATTGCTCGATTCCATCGTCCTAATCCTTCACCGGATACAGATAAAGGCGCATTGTTCAGCCTGCGTGAATGGCTGGAAAGCATAGGGGTAAAACCATGACTAAAGCACTCAATACACCAAATACGATGGTTGTTGCCGGGCAACCGGCCATCATCAGTTATGTGCCTAAAATTGGCATGTTTCGCGGTAAGTTTATTGGCTTGTCTGGCTATTGTGACTTTGTGGCCGATAGCATTGATGGGCTAAAGAGTGAGGGAGAAATCTCACTACGTGAATATCTTGAAGATTGTCAGGAAAACGGCATCGCCCCCTATGAGCGTGAAGAGAAAGTGAAAACGTTCACCCTCCGCTACCCTGAATCATTCGGAGAACGGCTGACCGTTGCTGCCGCTGAACATCAGGTTTCAGTGAATGCGTTTATTGTTGAAACACTGAACGAACGAATGAAACACGCGTAATGATCACCTGCTTCAGCGGGTTTTCTTTTGCCTGAAAATCACTGCAAGATCATGCACGATAATGCACAAATTTTTTGATGCTATTTTTTCCCTTTGCGCCCTGCGCCTGAGCGGTTTTGGCTGGGATCTGCACATGCACAAAAACACGCAGGTTTGCTGCGTGCAGGTGACGGGGGGAGAGCCCCCTCGAAGGGGGGTAGGTAGGGGGTATGTATGATTCATCGAAATGTCGCCCGGTTTTCGCCGTTCTGCGTGGTTGCCGTGCGTTTGGCAAGGTCGTGAGCAGGCTCACGCCATCGCCTCACAGCGTGGCGTTGAGGCGCGTTTGTGGATGTTGTCTATAGGTGCAATGCGGGTACTTTAGCGGGCTTGCGCTATCGGTGGCGTGAATACTTTTGAAGGAAAAACCGCCGCAGGGCGTGGCGGTGAAGTGGATTTCTATTCGGCTTTCAGCAAGGAATAAGGGTTGAAGCGGATCACTTCCATGCCCAGCCAGTCATTGACGTGCTTCAACGCCTGCATGACCGGCATCAGTTCGTTGATGGCAAACACGCGCGCGGCTTTCTCAACGTCACCGAATGAGCCGTTGCCTTCCGACATGGCCCTATCAGTTGCGGCGGCACACGGTGTGCGGCAAGGATATCGTCGCGGTAACCGATTTGATATTCAAAAACTCATCCTTGGCCGATATCTGACTGAACGGGATGATTTGTACCCCCTTCTCGCCCCCGCCTGGCGCATGCAACAGCAGGTTTTTGAAAGCCCCTTTGCCGCGCGCTTCGGTCAGCGTCTTTTTTACGCTCGCCATGCTCTTGTCATCAACCTGCGATGCACCGATGTAGATGATGCACCCGGCGTGCGATCCGTTGTCGTAGTAGAGTTTGCGGAACATGTCGGCGGAGTGTGACAAGCTGGCTAACAGCATGGCACCGATGTACTCCGGCATGCCGTAAATTTCTTGATGAATATCCGGGTTGATCACATGACACACGCTGCCGGTATCAAACTGATGCTCGTCTTTCTACTGGAGGATAAACCAATAGGTTTCCTGGTCGCTGCCGCGCCGGGTGTACTTGGCCGGGACATGACGCAATGACAGCACACCGCCGAGCCGGTTTGTTCTGCGCTCCAGGTAGCCATTACCAAACACAAACCAGTCGAGCACAAAGGCAGAGAACGCCTGCCGGGATAGCAACGGGTGCGGAATAAAACACCCGGTCAGCGCATTGCGTTTGAAATAAAGCGCTGACTGATGCCATGACGCGCTACCGAATGAACGCTCCAGCCCGTACCAGTCAATCAGGGTTTCGTAGTAACGCCCGTTATCCGCGCAATACATGTTATCCAGCAGGTCATAACTGTCACGCACCGGATAAGGGCCGTCGAAGGTGAACGCGCTTAAACCGGGTTCGTTTTTCAGTGCGGTGGCAACGTCCGGTTGCGTGGCAGTGTTGGAAGTGGCTGTGCTGGCCACCCGTGTGTAACGCTGTTTCTTGTTCATCAGAACTCCATAGCAAAACCGCCGCCGCCGAATTCCTAGCCGAGCGGTTCATTGATGATTGACAGCATGGTTGACCAGGCCAGATCGCCGTGATTTGAACCGCGCGTGCGGTCAGAGTCATAGGTAATAATGCTGCCGGGGGTGGTGATGCGGCGCACGGTGTTAAAGGCTTTGATAAGGGCTTGTTCGCTGCGGTCATACTCCCACCATCCCGCGCGGATCACCTGCAACATCTTCAACACCAACGCGCGTTTGGAAGAAACCGACATCAGGTAACAGACAGCAGCCGGAAAGAACTTTTTCACCAACTGCCAGACCCCTTCCCCGATGCCGGTGCCGTCAATGGCGATGTGCTGTACGTTGTATTTGAAGGTCAGCGCCTCGATCACTTTTGCCTGTTCTTCAAACTCAAGCCCGCGTATCTGCTGGGTTTCGATGGTGCGGAATTTTCCCCCGGCGACTAATGGCGGCACGGTCACGGTAATGCTACCGCTGTCACCGTTACCGCTACCGCCGTTGGCATCGTAACCAATCCACACCCCGCGATCGGCCATGGGGCGGGATGCAAACGGCTTCCAGTCCGGCCACTCGTCGTAACCGTCGGCACTGCAACTGAACAGCAGATTAAGGTTGAAGGCGCTCTCCCCGTCACGTACAAACTCACAGCAATACAGATTCTGATATTCGTCCGTGCTGTTCTCATCCATGATTTCGTCAAGGTCGGTGTACTCCCAGCCGTGATCGATAGCGTCTTGCAAAGTGACGATCTGCCGCCAGGTTTTATCCGGGCACAGCAAGCAGCTGTTAAGCGTTTTCCATGACACATCAAAATCAATTTTCTGCGCCTTGCTGCGCTTTTCATTCCAGCGTGCCCCTGTCCAGAACGGGTAGGCTTCATGGGTTTCACTGGAGGGCGTAGAAAAATAGGTGCGGGTGAGCCCTTTCAGGGTTGCCATAGCCCCGGCGACTTTGCGCAGGTTGGCAAAGTTGCTTGTCCAGAAGAACTCATCAAAGAACAGGTTGCCGGTATAAGACTGTGCGGTAGCGGCAGAGGTGCCGAGAAAATGCAGCTCTGCGCCATTGCTCAACACGATTTTATCGCCGCCTTTCAATTCAACATCGACCTCTTGCGCCACCTGTTGAATAAAGCCACGGAACTGGTGCGCCTGGCGGCGCGATGCCGACAAAAAGATTTGATTACGCTGATAGCCATATTTCACATCATCAAGCAGCGCTTGCAACAGGGCTTCACGGGCAAAATACCAGGTTGCGCCAATCTGGCGCGATTTCAGGATCATCCGGTTACGACTTGCCCGCTCTGCATACCATCCCGTTTGATGCCAGGCCAGTGAACCGAGGATTTTTTCACGCAATGTGGCGATCTGTGCCTCCGAAAAATGGTTCTTGGCTTTGCGCTGGTGCGGTTTCTTGCTGCCTGCGGCTTCCGCTGGCTGTCCGTCGCTGAGCTTTTTCAACTGCCGCGTCAGGGCGTCCATTTCCTTCAGGTCGCCGCCGGTCTTATTCGGTTTTTGCGCAAGCTGGCACAGGCGTGTATCAATGGATTGGCTGACGCGCTGGATGGTCAGTGTTTCGTCCCATTCGTCGCGCTTCTTCCAGGCATACACCGTGTTTTGATTGATACCCATCAGGCGTGAGATTTCCGCCGGTGGGTAACCCTGCCAGTAAAGTTGTTTTGCTCTGAGCCTTACAAAAGCGTTCTGGATCATGCGCTTTCCCCCTTTGCCGGGAAGATTACCGCGCGCGATCCTGTCTGCTCTGCCTTTCAGGTCTGGCGCGTCTCCGACAAAAAACGCGTTGAGACAGCAAGTTACGCTCTTCCATCATGATGCCACTGACACCACATGACAGGACAAACAGGCATGAGAGCAACAACCAAACCCGCTCGTAAGAAATTCCGGGTTGCTGTCTCCGGATCGACCGTTGACGGGCTCGAAATCAGCCCCGAACACTTGCGCGACGCGGCCGCCAGTTACAACACTGATGTGTATGGCGCACGCATCAACGTAGAGCACTATCTTTCAATGCTGCCCAATAGCGAATTTAGCGCGATGGGGGATGTGACCGCTTTAAGCACGGAAGATATTAGCGAGGGGCCGCTTGCCGGGCGCACCGCACTCTATGCGGAAATCGAACCCTCAGCGCGCATGAAGCAGCTGACCGATGAAGGCAAAAAGGTGTACTCCAGTATTGAGTTACATCCTCAGTTTGCGCTCAACGGCAAGGCCTATGTTGTGGGGCTTGCCATGACCTACACCCCGGCCAGCCTTGGCACTGAGCGCCTCAAGTTTGCCGCCCAGCAACGCGCCCAAATCCAGGCATTCAACAAGCAGCAAGGCGAAGCCCCGCTGTTTTCTGACGCCCTTGAGGCTGAAATCATTGAACTTGCCAGCCAACACAGCGATGAGGGGAAACAGTGGTTTTCGCGCATGATGGGGATCATTGGCAAGGGCCGTAAATCAGATAGCGAACAATTCACCCAGGTACGCGAAGCGGTGTAGAACGTCGCGCAATCCCATGCTGACCTGCCGGATAAATTCAACGATCTGACGACGCAGCGCCAGCAGGACGGACAGACCATTCAGAAGTTGACTACCGAACTTGCCGCGCTCAAGCAAACGCTGGCGACACAGGATAACAGTTTCACCCAACGCCCAGCGGCCCCCGGTGCAACCAGCGGCGCACAGTTGGCCGATTTTTAAGCCCCGTTAAGCGAGAAAAACGAACATGCAAAATGACATCCGTAAACTTTACAACGAGTACCGCGCTCGTCAGGCACAACTTAACGGCGTGCAGATTGGTGACCTTGCGGCAACCTTCAGTGTTGAACCGTCGGTGCAGCAGCGTTTGGAAAAGGCTTCACAGGAAAGTGATGAGTTTCTGAAAAAAATAAACGTGTTTGGCGTAAAAGATCAGGAAGGGCAAAAAATCCTAATCGGCAGCAAAGTTCCCATTGCCAGCACCAACAACAGCAGCGACGGATCATCACGCCGTAACCCGGCAGATAATCATTCCAAAAAACCGAGCAATCATCATTGCCGCAAAGTTAACTACGATTCGGCACTTGGCTACGCCCAGCTTGATGCCTGGTCACAGCAACCTAATTTTCAGGCGCTGATCAGCCAGGCGAACGCTCAGCAAATTGGCCTTGACCGCATCATGATCGGCTTTAACGGCACCACCTACGCCGAAAAGTCTGATCGGGTGGTCAATCCGTTATTCCAGGATTGCGGCATTGGTTGGTTGCAAAAAATCCGCAATGAAGCATCCCATCGCATTATCAATGACGTCACGCTCACCTCGCGCGATGAAGATAACAAGGTGATTGTTAAAGGCACCTACGGCAACCTTGATACTGCCGTTTTTGATGCCAAAAACAGCCTGCTGGATCCCTGGCACCGTAAGGCCCCTGACCTGTTGACTGTAAGCAACTTCCCTAAACTCAACGCGCTGAGCCAAAGCAACCCCAACACCGAATTGCTGGCCGGTCAGTTGATTGTCAGTCAGGAACGCGTGGGCGGGTTACCGACTTTTCTTGCGCCTTATTTCCCGTCAGATGGCGTGTTAATCACCTCCTTCAAAAACCTGTCGGTTTATTACCAGTTGGGTGGACTGCGCCGCAGCGTGATTGAAGAGCCACAATACAACCGCATTGCGACCTACCAATCCTCTAACGACGATTTTGTGGTGGAGGATTACGGCAAGACGGCCTTTATCGACGGTATTCAGTTTGCGCAGGCGCAGTCACAAAACGGCGGCGAGTAACAGTACGGCGGGGGAAACCCCGCCCTAACGGGAGATCACGCGATGCTGACACCAGCACAGCGACATTTTCAGCGGGTAATGGCCGAGCGGCGCGGGCAGGTTGATGAACAATCAGATATCGCGCGCACGGCCCATGAAGAGATATTGCACCGACTGCACCTTGATATGGCGTCACTGAGCCGGGTGCAGTCAGACGCTACCAAAGCCGAGATGAAAAAGGCCATGTTGCCCGCCTATGAGGGCTGGATTGACGGCACGATCGAGGGTGACAGAGGGTGTCAGGATGAAGTGATTGCCACGCTGATGGTCTGGGCGATTGACTGCCAGGACAGCGCGCTTGCGCTGAAGCTGGGGCGCTATGTGGTTAAGCATGGTCTGTCTTTGCCTGCCGACCGGTTCCGCCGCGATGCGGTAACGGTATTGGTTGAGGAAATGAGTAATCCGGTGCTGACGCTGGCAACCACCGACGCAGAGACCGACCTTTCCGGTTATACCGTGACACTGGATGAAGTCGCGGAGATTGTCGCCGGAAAGGATATGCCCGATGAGGTGTGCGCCAAGCTGTGCAAAGCCCGTGCGTTCTCTCGTCGTGCAACCCGCGATGCCGAAACCAAGGGCGAAGCGCTGAAGCTGTTCCGTGAAGCTATCAGCCTCAACCCTAACGCCGGTGTGAAAAAAGAGATTGCCGGGCTGGCGCGGGCCAGGAAGACGCAGCGATAACCCATACCGCCAACGGCCGCCAGTGAAAACACGGCGGCGGCCAAACGTACCACGGTGCGTAAAGGGGCGCGCAAAACGGCAACCGGAAAAACACCCCGGCCGCGTAAAGCCACCAAACAGAATTAACGACTTCGGCCCCGTCCGACAGGCGGCGCACGCGGTGATCTGCCCGTTACGGTATTTTGACCGCGCGCCCACCGCCTGACTTTTGGGATATGTGATCATGAGTCTGGTAGCAACCAAACGCGTTACCCCTGCTGCGAGTGACGTGCCAGACATAGACGATGGCGAGGCAAGCGTGAGCGCCGGTGATTTCTGGCCGCCTATCCTGCTGCGTGAATTGCGTCTTGCGGTTCGTATCACCGGCAGTATTACCACCACGCGCCTGATGCATGTTGCCATTGAGGCGGTGATCCACGTCACCGATCAACTGGCTGACTTGCAGCAAGCGCAGGTATCCGCCGGTTATCCCACATTGCAGGCCGTGCTTGCGCCTGAGGTCAATGGCGAAAGCGTGAAGGTACACAGCTACAAGAACGCGGTTTATGCCCACAGCCGTGCGGCATTGCTGGAGCGTCATCGCGATGTGGACACCACGCCCAAAGGCGACAAGGAAACGGACACCTTCGAGAAGCAGGTAGACGATCTGTGGCGTGATGTGCGCTGGAGCATTGCCGATATCCGCGACGAAGAACGCCTGTTTGCCGAGTTGTGCTGATGATGGTTAACGCCCTTCAGGGCGATACGGTGGACTTGCTGTGTTACCGCCATTACGGCAGGTCACAGGGGGTTACCGAGCAGTTGATTGACGCCAATCCAGGCATGAGCCGCCAGATTTTCCTTAACGCCGGTCAGGCTGTTGAGTTACCGGACATTACCCGCAAAGCAGAACAGGAAACGGTGCAGTTATGGTATTAAGTGATTTGCAGCGCCTTAATGACTGGGTGACCTTCGCTATGTCAGCCATGGTCACCAGCATAGGCGTGATGACCGTCAGTGAAAAAGTGGCACTGGCCGGCCTGATTGTTGGCGTGATCACTGCCTGGCGCGACTGGTTGTTCCGGCGTCGTATCGAGCAGTCACAGCGCCGCCGCAATGATTTGATTGAGCAGATATTACGCCAGGCTGAACACCGTGCCATGACCGAATCTGAGCGCCGCGCCGTTGCCATTTTGCATCAGGGAGACGTTGACGATGAAACCCGTTGTTAAACGTTGTTCTATCGCCCTGATAGTTGCACTCGGTGTCACGCTCTCGCCTGGCGCATTGCGTAACTCGCCGGAAGCACAGCAAAAAACCGCCAGTTGGGAAGATTGCCGCCAATCGGCCTATTACTGCCCGGCGGGTGTGCTGACGGTGGGGATTGGATCTACCGGCAATGTGCAAAAACGCGAGTACAGCAACGAAGAAATTGCACGGCGCTGGGTGAACGATATGCAGCTGGCAGAAAACTGCATCAACAGCAGTTTTGAGGGGCAGGCAATGCCGCAATCGCCCTTTGATGCGATGACCGATGCGGCGTTCAACGTCGGGTGTACCGGCCTGATGTGGTTTACCAACGCGCAGGGCAGCAAGCAGCGCACCACGATTTGGAAACATGCACAGGCGCATGAGTGGGTCGCGATTTGTGGCCGGTTAACGGATTTCGTTAACAGCGACGGCAAGCGATCCGCCGGGCTCGTGAATCGCCGTACTGACTTTAAAGCCTGGTGCCTGCGTGATGTGAGTACAACGCCACGAGGCTGGCTGCTGCGCTTGGCGTGTTGCTGGCATTGGCCGTTGCCGGTTTGCTGTGGCAGACCTACCAGCGCGGTATTGATAGCGCCACCCGTGAGGCGTTAACGACCAGCGCTAACCAGCAGAGGGAAGTCTTGGCAGAAGTGCGGGCGCTGAGTACGGACACGCAAAAGATGCTGGCCGAGATACGTGCCCGTGACCAACAACGCAATGCACAAGGGGAAGAACGCCGTGAACAGATGCGCTCTGATATGCAAGCCGATACGTGCGCTAATACTGTTGTACCTGCTGCTGTCAGTGACAGCCTGCAAAAACGTGCCGCGCTCCCCCGCGATCAGCATCGTGGCAGAGCCGATACCGGAAAGCCTGACCAACCCGACGCCGACACCCGTACTGCACACGCCGGTGACCTGGGGCGGGATCGCACTGTGGAGTGATCAGTTGCGTGACTCGCTGGACACCTGCAACGACGATAAAGCCGCCATCGGCGATCTCTATCTGCGCCGGTTGCAACGCATCAATGCCGCAGCGCAAAGCGCCCACTAGGAGAACACCATGCTGAAAATTGATTCACTGCGCGATGCGCTGACCACGGCTAACACCTGGTGCCGTGCCAATCCTGAAGGGTTTACCGTCTTTGTTGAAGAGGGCGGCATTGAAACCACGGGTGAAACACCGTCATTTCTCTATCGCTATTCACTGGTGCTGTTCGTGATGAATTTCACCGGCGACATTGACGATTTTGTTTTGCCGCTGATGGCCTGGCTTTGGCAAAACCAGCCTGATTTGCTGCTGAACCGGGAAAAAAACCGCGATGTGAAATTCACAACGCTTATCAACAACGACGACAGCGCCGATGTTCTCTTTGAAATCCCGGTACGCGAGCGGGTAAAAGTGGTGCGCGCTGATGATGGCAGCGTAAAGGCAGAGCATTTACCGGAACCCCGCCCGAGACTGGCAGGCGGTGAATGGGATGCGGTACTTCAGGATATTACCTGGAGCGATCCGGTATGACAGATAACCGCTTTCACGCACTGGATGCCGTTTTTGATGACATTCTCTCGGGTGTATCTGCCGCTGGCCGTCAAAAAACGGCGCGCCAGATAGGCCAGGCGCTACGCCGCAGCCAGCAACAGCGCATCAAGGCACAGCAAAACCCAGATGGCTCTGCCTATCCGACTCGCCGCCGCAAAGTGTTACGCGCCCAGCAAGGGATCTCCTTTGTCTGGCAAGGCCAGGTGCGCCACCTGAAAAACTGGCACGTCGCGCGCGGCAAGTATGGCCGCACCCTGACCGGGTTTGATACTGACCGCAATGATATCCGCACCTTCTACCGCAGTGACATTGAGCGCTATATCGAAATCAACACCCAGGCCGTACGGCGTGCAACCACCAAAAAATCTATGGTCACCCCCGTTTTTGCAACACTGATTTTCGATTGATGTTGGGCTTGCTTAA
>NZ_PEHF01000018.1 GCF_015762685.1 Candidatus Symbiopectobacterium sp. 'North America'
TTCCATTACGGCAGGTTAAACATGGGGTTATGAGTCTCCCACCATGATCGGGGAAGACCCATATAAACACAGTGATTTAACGTACGTATTTCCAAACGGCGGTAGGGATTTTGTCGTAAAGCTTGTTCATCGTTAGCTCAGCTAAACGGTGATCGGCGGCGGAATAAAACATTTCCAGCTCATCGCTGGACAGCTCATACTTGTTCTTCTCGATAACGCGTTCAAGCGTGTCAATCGTTGTACACTTGCGTAAGCGCATCAAATAATCAATTTTTTTCATGGCGACCTTTATCAAAACAATACCAGCACCTGGTGGTTAATTAATATAAAAGCATCTATTGCTTAAGATTTAGCAGATGAACAGACGTTCTCCTGTGAGAACATTCCTAATAACGTGGTTTTGGAGCGTTGCCAGCGTTGCAGTTCGGCACCATTAATCCCATAGTTACTGAACAAAGCATAGGTGTCATCTAAATACTGCTCGACCCGTTTTGAAAGCTCGTCTTCATCGGGGTATTTTATTTTAAATGTCAGAATAAATATAGCTATATGATCAATCAATTCATTTAATTGGAGATTGATCGCAGATGTTGGGTCATTGACCCAGCCATGACTGCTATCCCCCAATGTGGCTATGCTTCCGTCACAGAGATTTTCACACAAGAATCGGAGTTGGGCAATATCATAATGTTTCGGTGAGTATTCATCCATATCGTTCACTCCGTCATGCTGTTATTCCACATTACCTCAGCCTGCCTTTGAAACCTGCAACGCTGATGGAACGTAATAGAAAACCCTGACAACAGTTGGTTACTCCTTGGGTTAAGTGATGAAATAAGCTCACATTTATCCTGATGGAGAGTGCAGATTACACGACATACCGCATCACCCATACGCTAACTATAGCAAAAGAATCACAGATTATCGCAAAAAATAAGTAAGGTTTTTGACCCTATTTAATCAGATAGACGATCGGTATAGCCGATATATATAATAGTTGATACTGTGTTTCATAATATTACTTTATTAAATTCTCTTACAAATTAGAGCGAGAATTATTTTATAAAGGTTACTTGGCGGGGCAATATCATCACGCGCAGAAAGGAAATTAATTGTGTGAGCGCTTGGGAATGGGCTTTTATTAACACTTTGATATATAATAAAAAGCCCTGGACAGGTCTAGGGCTTGAACGGTGCGCTGCTGTCATTATCAGCGTTTTTTCTTTCTGCCTTGCACGGCCTTAAAACGTGGATTTGTCTTACAAATAACATAAACGCCCGTGCCGACGAAAAACCTTACAATCTTTATGGCGTGTTTTTGCCGAACGTAATGAACTGAGAACCTGCATACTTTCTCCCGTTGAAAATTACATATTTCGCTATTTTAAAAAATGGCCAAAACGCTTGTTAAAGCGTGCCGTGCTTCCTTCTTTGGCATACTCTTTTTGTTTCCCGGTGTAATAAGAATGTGATGCTGACGATACATCAATAGTGACATAGGGATAGGTTACGCCGTCCCGTTCGATGGTGCGGTCTGTCTGGATGGTTGAGCCAACCATAAAATACTCATCAGCACTGGTATCGTGAAAGGCTACAGTACGGTAGTGCGGGTGGATATTTGCTTTCATTAAAAACTCCGTTGTTATATTATAACATAACTAATTGTGTGCTTCTTCAGGTACAAGATCAACCCTCTTGTGTCTGAGGGGGGTGACGGAGTGAGAGCAGGACGATGGTCAAAACAGGCAGGCAAAAAAAAGGCCGCTTGCGCGGCCTTTAGGGAATAACTGAGTTATTGTTTTTCAACGATATGGCTGTGTTCAATATCTTCATTTTTCTTGCTAAAGCGACGGCGTACCACCACAAAGAAGACAGGAACGAAGAAGATCGCCAGCACCGTTGCGGTAATCATCCCGCCCATTACGCCAGTACCTACAGCGTTCTGCGCGCCGGAACCTGCACCGGAACTGATTACCAACGGCACTACGCCGATGATAAAGGCTGACGAGGTCATCAGGATGGGGCGCAGACGCATACGTACTGCATCAAGCGTCGCCTCCACCAAGCCTTTGCCTTCTTTCTCCATGAGGTCTTTGGCGAATTCAACGATAAGAATAGCGTTCTTCGCCGATAGACCAATGGTGGTCAATAGCCCTACCTTAAAGTAGACGTCGTTCTCCAATCCACGCATGGTGGCGGCCAGCAGCGCACCAATGATCCCGAGCGGCACCACCAGCATGACGGAGAAGGGGATAGACCAACTCTCGTACAGTGCGGCCAGACACAGGAACACCACAATCAGCGAAATGGCATACAGGGCTGGTGCCTGGTTACCTGACAGACGTTCCTGATAAGACATCCCGGTCCAGTCGTAACCAATACCTTCCGGCAACTGTTTGGCGAATTCTTCCATCAAGGCCATCGCTTCACCGGTACTTTTACCTGAGGTTGCTTCACCTTGAATCTGCATGGACGGCCGCCCGTTATAGCGTTCCAGACGCGGTGAACCATGCGTCCAGTGGCTTTGTGAGAAGGAAGAGAACGGCACCATCTGGTTGTTGCTGCCGCGAACATACCAGCGCTCAATATCGCTTGGCAGCATACGGAACGGCGCATCAGCCTGCACATACACTTTCTTCACACGTCCACGGTCAATAAAGTCATTGACGTAGCTGCCGCCCAGCGCGGTTGCCAGCGTGGCGTTGATATCCGACAGAGATACACCCAGCGCCTGAGCTTTTTCCTGATCGATATCGATACGGAACTGCGGGGTATCTTCCATGCCGTTTGGACGTACGCCAACTACGGTATCAGGACGCTGTGCGGCCATTCCCAGCAGTTGGTTACGTGCCGCAGTCAGCTTCTCGTGCCCCAGGTTAGCCTGATCCAGCAACTGGAAGTCAAAACCGGTTGCGGTACCCAGCTTAACGATGGCGGGGACGTTAAAGGCGATAACGATCGCTTCCTTGATTTGCGAGAAGGCAGCGTTAGCACGACCGGCAATGGCACCAACCTTGTTTGCTGCTCCGGGACGTTCGCCCCAGTCTTTCAGACTGGCAAAGACCAGACCGGCGTTCTGCCCACGACCGGAGAAGCCGAAACCGTTAACGGTAAACACCGAATTAACGTTGTCTTTCTCATTCTCCAGGTAGTGTTTGGTTACACGCTCCAGCACGCGCTCGGTGCTCTCTTGAGTTGCACCAGCGGGCAGTTGCACCATCGTCAAGAGTACGCCCTGGTCTTCTTTCGGCAGGAAGGAGCTTGGCAAACGCATGAAAAGCACTGCGAGGCCAACCACAATCAGCAGGTAGACCACCAGATAACGGCCGGTACTGCGCAAAATATTGGCAACGCTATCGGTGTAATGGGTGGTGCTCTTTTCAAACAGCTTGTTGAACCAACCGAAGAAACCCGTTTTTTCGTGATGGTCGCCCTTCGCGATGGGTTTGAGCTGCGTGGCACAAAGCGCTGGTGTCAGAATCAACGCTACCAGTACAGACAGCACCATCGCGGACACAATGGTGATGGAGAACTGACGGTAAATGGCACCGGTAGAACCGCCCGTGAACGCCATCGGAATAAATACCGCAGACAGTACCAGCGCAATACCGACCAGCGCTCCCTGAATCTGCGACATTGATTTCTTGGTGGCTTCCTTGGGCGGTAGCCCTTCTTCCATCATTACGCGCTCGACGTTCTCCACCACCACGATGGCGTCATCCACCAGCAGGCCGATGGCCAGTACCATGGCGAACATGGTTAAGGTGTTAATCGAGTAACCGAAGGCAGAAAGGATGGCAAAGGTGCCTAACAACACCACTGGCACCGCGATCGTCGGGATCAGCGTGGCGCGGAAGTTTTGCAGAAACAGGTACATCACCAGGAACACCAGCACGATGGCTTCCGCTAGCGTTTTTACCACTTCGTTAATCGAGATCTTAACGAACGGCGTGGTGTCGTAGGGATAAACCACTTTCAACCCAGCCGGGAAGAAATGCTGTAACTTACCCAACTCGGCTTTAACGGCGGAGGCGGTATCCAGCGCATTGGCACCGGTTGCCAGTTTGATACCGACCCCTGCGGCTGCCTGGCCGTTGTAACGCGCAATAACGCTGTAATCTTCACCACCCAACTCTACGCGGGCGACATCACGCAGGTGCACCTGCGAACCGTCAGCGTTGACGCGCAGCAGAATGTTGGAGAACTCATCGGCAGATTTCAGTCGTGTCTGGGCAATGATAGAAGCATTAAGCTTCTGCCCCGGCAGCGGCGGTGTACCACCCAATTGTCCAGAGGCAATCTGGTTGTTCTGCACTTTGATGGCTGCTACCACATCACCCGTGGTCATCTGGAAGCTGTTGAGCTTGTTCGGATCCAACCAGATACGCATCGCATATTGGGCACCAAACAACTGCACGTCACCGACACCGTTGGTACGGCTGAGCGGATCTTTGATATTGGCAGCCACATAGTCAGCGATATCCTGCTGCGTCAGTGAACCGTCTTCAGAAATAAAGCCGGCTACCATCAGGAAGCTGCTGCTCGATTTCTGTACGCTTACGCCCTGTTGCTGCACTTCCTGCGGCAACAATGGCATCGCCAGTTGCAGTTTGTTCTGTACCTGAACCTGAGCAATGTCCGGATCCGCTTTCGAGTCAAACGTCAGCGTAATCTGAACCGTACCTGATGAATCACTGCTGGAAGCCATGTAGAGCAGGTTATCGATACCGTTCATGTTCTGTTCGATAACCTGCGTCACAGAGTCTTGCAGTGTAGAAGCATCCGCGCCCGGGTAGTTCGCCGTTATTTCAATAGCCGGTGGTGCAATGGTCGGATATTGGGCGATAGGCAACTTGATAATTGCCAACGCCCCCGCCAGCATCACCATAATGGCGAGTACCCATACAAAGATGGGACGATCAATAAAAAACTTAGCCATGAATTACAGGCTCCTGTTAAGACTTCGCGGGTTCAGACTGCGCAGGTTTTTCTTCACCATTCCCAGGTGCCGTCTCTTTTGCTCTGACGGGCACGCCCGGTCTGATTTTCTGCAACCCAGTCACGATAAGACGATCGCCTGCTTTAAGGCCGGAGGTCACCAGCCAGTTGCTGCCGATAGCCTGGGCTGTCGTGAGCGTGCGTGTTTCAACCTTGTCACCTTCACCAACAATCATGGCGGTGGCTTCACCGCGCGGATTGCGCGTCACGCCTTGTTGCGGCACCAGCAGCGCGTCATTGTTCACACCTGAATCAAGGCGTGCACGTACAAACATGCCGGGTAACAAATCGTGTTGTGGGTTCGGGAAGATAGCGCGCAGGGTGATAGACCCCGTGGTTTCATCTACCGTGACATCAGAAAATTCCAGCGTACCATTTTGTGCATACTCCGTGCCGTTATCCAGCAACAAACGCACGGTAGCTTTGCCACTGGCTTGTTTCAACGTGCCTTGTTCCAGCTCACGCTTCAGTCGCAAATAGTCATTACTGGATTGCGTCACATCCACATAGATCGGGTCGAGTTGCTGAACGCTGGTCAACGCCTTCGCCTGACCGGAAGCCACCAATGCCCCTTCGGTGACCGTAGATTTACCGACGCGGCCTGAAATCGGGGAGAGTACTTTGGTGTAGTTCAGGTTGATCAGCGCAGAATCCACAGAGGCTTGTGCCGCTTGTACGCTGGCTTCTGCCTGGCGCTGTGTTGCCAATGCCTGATCGTAATCCTGCTTGCTGACATAATTGGTGCCAACCAGCGGTTTGTAACGGTTCACGGTCAAGCGGGCGATTTCTGCCTGAGCCTGTGCTTGTGCCAGCGAGCCTTTCGCACTGTTGTAAGCCGCCTGATAGGTTGCCGGGTCAATCTGGCACAGAGACGTGCCCGCTTTCACGTCGCTCCCTTCGACGAAGTGACGCTTCTGAATAATACCGCTCACCTGAGGCCGAACCTCAGCAATGCGGAATGCGTTAGTGCGCCCTGGAAGTTCGGTAATCACGTTCAGCGGTTGTGTTTTGAGGGTCACAATGCCGACTTCAGGCGCTTGCTGGCCGCCTTGCTGCTGACCTTCATTTTTATTATCACACCCAGTGAGCGCTAAGCCGCCAGAAAGTATCAGGACTGCCGCCAGAGGCATAAGCCTTCTGTTTTTGTTCATAAATAAACCTCAAGTGTCCGATTTGAATTTGACCAATGGATCACAAGCCCTAAAACCCATTGCTGCGATAATCCTGCAAGCGTGTTATGCTACATACATTCGCGAATGTATGTAAATCACGCTTCCTTTAAAAAACAGCGCCATGGCACGAAAAACCAAACAGCAGGCCCAGGAAACTCGACAACACATTATTGATACGGCCTTACGCCTATTCTCCTAGTTCAGCGTCTTCGCCACTTCGCTGGCGGCTATCGCTGCCGCCGCAGGCGTCACGAGCGGCGCGATTTATTGGCACTTCAAAAACAAGGCTGAGTTGTTTGATGCAATCTGGACGTTGTCCGAGACGAAAATCAACGATTTCGAATCTGAGTATCAGGCAAAATTCCCTGATAATCCACTGCATGTGATGCGTGAGCTACTGATCTATATGCTGCGTTTGACGACGACCGACACCCAGTGGCGCTCGATAATGGAGATCAATTTCCATAAGTGTGAGTTTGTCGGTGAAATGTTACCGTCGTATAACGCAACGCAAGGTGCTCTATTTTTCCTGCTATGAACAGATTGAGGATAGCCTCAATCACAGTATTCAGTTGGGTTTCCTGCCGTCCGATCTGCATTTGCGTCGTGCCGCCGTGACGTTGCGCGCCTATTTCTCCGGTATCCTGGAAAACTGGCTGTTTCTGCCTGAAAGCTTTGATATCCATCAGGAGGCGCCAACCCTGGTAGACAGCTTTATTGATATGCTGCGTTTCAGCCCGGCACTCAGACTGCCGCTCGCCACGCCTGTACAAGAAAACGCCGACTAAGATTCAATCTGTTATAACACACTGTCCGTTATAATGAATCGTTACTTTTTCGTCAGGTTTGCTCCGTGCGTTAGCGTGCAGAACCGTGATATTCTTCGCCATTCTTTTTATGCCTGACGACGTATCATGTACTGCAAGTCCCTTTCTCGCGGCCTTGATTTCCCGCGTATTCTATCGATTGTTTCCCGCTGCGTTGCCCTTTTAGTGCTATTTTCCATTGGATTTTCTACTGCTGCACAGGCTGCGACCAGTAATGATATTCCCACGCGCAGTGAGATCCAGGGACGACTGGACCCGCTCGGCAAGCAGAAAAACCTGACGGAAGCCGATAAACTGACTCAGCAGGATCTCACGCACACGCTTGAGTATCTGGATGCCATTGATCGAGTACGCCAGGAGACCGCACAGCTAAAGCAACAGGCGACGCAAGCGCCCGCCAAACTGCGTCAGGCGGCAGACGATCTGGCTCCGTTAAGCAATAATGATGTTGCCACGGCGTCGCTTGAGGCGCTCTCGCTGCGCCAATTGGAAACCCGTCTCAATGAATCTCTGGATAACTTACAGTCGGCGCAGGAAAACCTTTCGACCTACAACAGTCAGTTGATCTCTCTGCAAACCCAGCCGTAACGTGTACAAAGCGCATTAACCGCGCTGTCGCAGCGCAGCCAGCAGATTCGCAACCAGCTCAACGGCATGGAAGCCAGTCAGAATGGGCTGTGCGCCAGCCAGCAAGCGCTGCTGCAAACCGAGCAGGCCTTGGTGGGTGTGCAAATGGAGCAACAGCGTAAAAGCCTGGAAGTGAACACCACGCTGCAAGATTTGCTACAGAAGCAGCGTGACTATGCCTCTGCCCAGATTAATCAGTTAGAGAAAATGGTGCAGGCGTTGCAAGGGGTACTCAACGGCAAACGGCTAACGCTGTCGGAGAAAACCGGCAAAGAGGCGCAAACCTCGGAAGACACGCAGCGCATACAGGACAACCCGCTGGTGAAAGCGGAGATGGAAACCAACCACCAACTCAGCCAGCGCCTGGTTGTGGCGACGCAGTCGAGCAATACCCTGGTTCAGTAAAGCATTCAGGTGAAGAACTGGCTCGATCGCACCCTGCAATCCGAACGTAACCTTAAAGAGCAGGTCACCGTGCTCAAAGGCAGTTTGTTGCTGTCGCGCATCCTGTATCAGCAGCAGCTTAACCCGCCTTCTGCCTCCTCCATGAATGATATGAGCACGCAAATTGCCGATCTGCGTCTGGAGCAGTTTGAGATCAATCAGCAGCGTGATGTGCTGTTTCGTGGCGACGAATACATCAGCAAATTGATGGCGGCCAACAAGGGGGTTGCGCTGGATGATGAAGTGCACGATGCGTTGGACCAGATCCTTGATACGCGGCGTGAACTGCTCGAACAGCTTAATAAGCAACTGGGCAACCAACTGATGCTGGCTATTAACCTGCAAATCAACCGTCAGCAACTGGTCAGCGTAACGGCATCATTGCAGCATACGCTGACGCAGCAGATTTTCTGGGTCAGCAGTAATAAACCGATGGATTGGACCTGGCTGAAAGAGTTGCCCGAGGGATTGAAACAACAAGTGCGTCATTCCAATCTGGCTTTCCAGTGGGATGATTGGAGTCAGGGGCGTTACGGGCGTTAATTTTTATTGTACCGATGCTGCTGGTGAGCGGGCTGATCTATTGGCGGCGGCGTCTTATCGCTGGTTATATCGAGCGCTTGTCGAATGATGTCGGGCAGCTAAAACGGGATTCGCAGCGCCACACGCCGCAAGCCTTGTTATTGGAAACCGTGATGGTGCTGCCGGGGATTATGCTGATCCTCGCGTTTGGTCTGTGCTTTCACTATGCCGAAAACGCCGTCGGGGATGCCGTGTGGGGCATGAGTCAGCAGTTTGCGCTGCTGTGGCTGGTGTTCGGTTTGCTCTATCGGGCGATGAAACCCGGCGGTATCGGTGAGCGGCACTTCAATTTTAGCGTTTCACTGGCAGCCCACTACCGCCGTTAGGCGCTGCGGCTGGGGGGAGCGCTGATGCTGTTGATCTTCTGGTCGGTTATCGGCGAGAAAGCACCGCTCTATCTGGTGGATGACGTGATCGGGCAGATTGTGATTTTCTGCAACCTGATCCTGTTGGGCATTCTGGTGTTTCCGCTTTGTCGTGACAGTTGGCGGGAAAAAGAGACACACACTATCCGGGTGGAAAGCCTGTATTTGTTACTGGTGTGGAACCTGGTTTATCTGACCACTATCTGTGGTTTGAGCGTTGCGGCGCGTCGATTGGCATACCGTCGTGCAGTGGCTCGTCGTCAGAACCTGAATAAAGAAGGGGCTGAGGGCAGCGAACCGGCACCGGAACCGCCGTTGGCGCTGGATCAGATTGGTCAGCCATCGTTGCGTTTGACCACCATGGTGCTGCTGCTGATTTTCTCCGGCGTGCTCTACTGGATTTGGTCCGATTTGGTCCGATTTGGTCACGGTGATGTCCTACCTGGACAGCATTACGCTGTGGCATTACAACGCGACCGTGGCGGGCAATGCCTTATTGCAGGCGGTGACGCTGGGCAATCTGATGCTGTCGATCATCGTCGCGGTGGTGGCCTATGTGTTAATGCGCAACTTGCCGGGCTTGCTGGAAGTGCTGGTATTGTCGTGTTTGCAGTTGCGTCAGGGCACCTCTTACGCCATTACCACCATGTTGAGCTACCTGATCATGGCGTGGGTACCACCACCTCGCTCAGTTCTATCGGGGTGTCATGGGACAAGTTGCAGTGGCTGGTTACCGCGTTGTTGGTGGGGTTAGGGTTTGGTTTGCAGGAAATTTTTGCTAACTTTATTTCCGGCCTGATCATTCTGTTCGAACGTCCGGTACGCATTGGCTATACCATCACCATTGGCACCTTCTCCGGTTCGGTAAGCAAAATTCGTATTCGCGCCACCACCATTACGGATTTCGATCGCAAAGAAGTGATTATTCCCAATAAAGCCTTCGTGACCGAGCTGTTGATCAACTGGTCACTGTCGGACACCATTACGCGTGTGCTGATTAAAATTGGCGTGGCCTACGGCTCCGATCTGGACAAGGTGAAAGCGGTGCTGTTGCAGGCGGCACATGAGAACAGCCGCGTGATGACCGATCCTGAGCCGCAGGTGTTTTTCCTGGCGTTTGGTGCCAGCTCGCTGGATCACAAACTGCGGCTTTACGTGCGGGAACTGCGCGATCGCAGCTATACGGTGGATGAGTTAAACCGCAGTATCGACAGGCTGTGTCGGGAAAATAATATTGATATCGCGTTTAATCAGCTTGAAGTCTACCTGCATAACAAACAGGGCAGCGAAGTACAGGAAATAAACCGCGCGTTGGGTGGTAACGCGGCAGGTGAAACGGCGTAAGCGGGGTCATCCGTATGATAACAAAACCACTTTTCCCCTGGTTATCCTCGGCTTCCCTCTCGTCATCCTCGGCGAAAGCTGGGGATCTCTGTGAGAATAAACTCGTTTCTTCGGTATGAGATTCCCGCCTTCGCGGGAATGACGGTGAAAGTAGGGCCATCCGTTGTCAGGCTCAGGCCCTGTTACCGCATGTGCCTTGGATTCATAGTCACGTCGCACAATCTCTAACGCAGCCAGCACCACATCGGGTGTGATATCACTCTCCTCTAGCAGCATAATCAGATCGACTGCCAGTTTGACCTCTGGCGGGGCATTTTCCAGCGACATGCGTTAGGTCCTTTGGTTGCGGTTACAGCCCTTGTTCACGCCTTTCCACCTGACGCTCTAAACGCGCCAGCGCCTGACGACACCGTGCTAACCGGCCTTCGAGCGCGGCCATCTCACGTTGCAACTGTTGCTGCGCGCTCAACGTTGCCGCTCTGTCGAGTTGGCTTTCCCGGTCCTGAATCATCAGATTCAGACGTCGTTCATAGTCCTGGTGCTCTGCCAGCTTTTGATACAGATCGCTGGCGATGGCGACCGGCGTCGTCTCCTCCTGACGGCGTAGCGCCTGTGTGGAGAGTTCTCGTTGTAGTGCGCCGATCTGCGCGACCAATTTTTCCGTCATGAACGCGACGCGTTCGGTACGGTTTTCTGCTACCAGATGGCGCAAGGACTGAAAATTTTGCTCAACTTCATTCAGATAATCGCGCAAACGCGTGCCATGTGATTGAAACAGCTGGCGATCAAAACGGGAATAGGCCAACGGCCTGTTTGCCAGCGGAGCGACCGCCTGAGCCAACAGGACAAGTTGATGTTCCAACGCCTGAAGAAAGTGGTGGCGGTTCACGGATTGACCCACATAATGAAATGATAAAGCCAAGCTTGCACGGGATTGTCAGCAGGCACAAGCCTTTTGCGCGTGGGGAAGAAAGATGAGCGCATCTTAACTAACGTCAGTGACGGGCGGTATGCTAGAGTGCTAGTACGTAATGTGAAGAGGATGAGCAGTGATGTATCGTATCGGGTTGGTGGTGTTGGGATGGTTAGCGGTTGTGCTGGCGACGTTAGGCGTTGTGTTGCCGCTGTTGCCGACCACCCCGTTCCTGCTGCTGGCCGCATGGTGCTTTGCCCGTTCCTCACCGCGTTTTCATGCCTGGCTGCTCTACCGTTCCTGGTTTGGTCCCTATTTGAGGCACTGGCAGGATCACCGGGCATTGCCGCCAGGAGCGAAAGGCAAAGCGGTGGTGATGATCGTGCTGACCTTCGCTATTTCGCTGTGGCTGGTGGATATGGTATGGGTCAGAGTGCTGCTGTTAACGATAATGGCGGTCTTGCTAACCTTTATGTTGCGCCTGCTAGTTGTTGATCCGCGACAATAAAACCCACCGCAGGCTATTGCATTTGATCGTCAGTTTGACTAGATTTGAGCGTTTTCGTGTGCTGTTTGCCTCCGGTTATCTCTCAGTATCGATGAGTGGAAAGGAGCAGCAGCGGTCATGGGTAAGATTTTTTAAAGCGTACTATCAGGCAAAAGATGATGAGCGTAACCGCACAGCAGTCAGAATTAATCAAAAACAGCATTAAAAGCATTCCCGATTATCCCAAACCGGGGATCTTGTTCCGTGATGTCACGAGTCTGCTGGAAGCGCCCGTCGCGTATGCGACCAGTATCGAGATGCTGGTAAACCGTTTTCGTGACACTGGCGTAACAAAAGTGGTGGGCACGGAAGCGCGCGGTTTTCTGTTCGGTGCCCCGGTGGCAGTGGCGTTGAGTGTGGGTTTTGTGCCGGTGCGTAAACCTGGCAAACTGCCGCGCCCGACGATTTCAGAAAGCTATGAGTTGGAGTACGGCACTGACAGCCTGGAAATTCACACCGATGCCATCAGCGCTGGCGACAAGGTGTTAGTAATCGACGATCTGCTGGCTACCGGCGGCACCATTGAGGCCACGGTTAAGCTGATTCGCCTTTTGGGCGGAGACGTCACCGATGCGGCATTTATCATTAATCTGTTCGATCTGGGCGGCGAGCAGCGTTTGAATAATCTTGGTATCAACTGCTACAGTCTGGTGAATTTCCCGGGCCATTGATCCTGCCTTTTTTCCGTCGTAAATCTGTTGGCTATCCTGATAAACAGCCTCGCCGTGTCCGGCGAGGCTGTGTTAGCATGGCCTCCTCAATTACACAACCGTTGCGGTATTGATGAGCTATCAGGTACTGGCCCGTAAGTGGCGTCCTCAATCTTTCGCTGATGTCGTTGGTCAAGAACATGTGCTGACCGCATTGGCCAATGGTCTCTCTATGGGGCGGGTTCACCACGCATATCTGTTTTCCGGCACGCGTGGCGTGGGGAAAACTAGTATCGCTCGCCTGTTGGCGAAAGGACTGAACTGCGAGAGCGGCATTACCGCCACGCCTTGTGGACAGTGTGCGAATTGCCGGGAAATTGAGCAAGGGCGTTTTGTTGACCTGATCGAGATTGATGCCGCCTCGCGCACCAAGGTAGAAGACACCCGCGAACTGCTGGATAATGTGCAGTATGCCCCTGCGCGCGGTCGGTTCAAAGTCTACCTGATCGATGAAGTGCACATGCTCTCCCGCCACAGCTTTAATGCGCTGTTAAAAACGCTGGAAGAGCCCCCCGAACACGTTAAATTCCTGCTGGCGACCACCGATCCACAGAAGTTGCCGGTCACTATCCTTTCTCGCTGTCTGCAATTTCATCTCAAAGCGCTGGATGTGGAGCAAATCCGTCACCACCTTGAGCAAGTGCTGCAAGCCGAAGCGATTCCGACCGAACCGCGAGCCTTGCAACTGCTGGCGCGTGCGGCAGAGGGCAGCCTACGTGATGCGCTGAGCCTGACCGATCAGGCGATTGCCATGGGGCAGGGCGCGGTATTGACCGATGCAGTCGCGCGCATGCTGGGCACGTTAGATGATGAACAGCCGCTGGCGCTGATTGAAGCTATCGTCAATGCCAACGGCGAACAGACTATGGCGTTGCTTCAGCAGGCGGCGTCGCGTGGCGTTGAGTGGGAAACGCTGTTAGTTGAGATGCTGACGCTATTGCATCGTATTGCGATGGTGCAGTTGCTGCCCATAGCGCTCGGGCTGGAAGATTCCCCCATTGCGTCGCGCTTGCGCGATCTGGCGCTCGCCGTACCGCCTGCCGATGTGCAGCTCTACTATCAGACGTTGCTGGTGGGACGAAAAGAATTATCCTATGCGCCAGACCGGCGTATGGGAGTTGAAATGACGCTGCTCAGAGCGTTGGCGTTTCACCCGCAGGCTGTGATTGCACCTGTGGCAACTGTGCCAGTGGTGGCGAGTGCGCCTGCCGCACCTCAGGCGCGCATTGCGCCAGCGCGCCAGGTGACGACGCCTAGTGCACCCTCATCTCCTGTCGCCGCGCCGTCATCGCCGATAGCGGTGCCAGAGGAGCCTGTTGCACAGGCCGCGCCGCTACCGGACACGACTTCGCAACTGTTGCAGGCGCGCAGCCAGTTATTGCAGCGACAGGGTACGCCGCCACCAAAAAAGTCTGAGCCGGCAGCGCAGGAAGGCGCTCGGCCGGGCACGGCGGTATCGGCCCTGGAACGCCTGGCCTCGATGACAGAACGCAGTCAGCAGCGTCAGACGGCTGACAAGAACGGCGAAGCGCAGAAAAAGCCTGAGGCGTACCGCTGGCGCGCGCAGCAACAGCAGACCACCGTGGCAGAAACTACCGCCACGCCTAAAGCGTTGCGCACGGTACTGGAGTACGAGAAAACGCCGGAATTAGCGGCTAAATTGACGGAAGAAGCGCAAGAGCGCGATGCCTGGGCGGCAGAGGTTCAACGTTTACCGCTACCGAAACTGGTTCAGCAACTGGCGCTTAACGCGTTTAAAGTCGATACGGATAACGAAACCGTGACGCTGCATTTACGTTCATCGCAGCGTCACTTGAATTCACCGTCGGCACAAAAAACGCTGATGGATGCATTGGCAGCACATTATGGAAAGCCTATCACCTTGGTGGTGGTAGAGGATGACGATCCCAGTACGTTAACACCGCTGGAGTGGCGTCAGACGATTTATGAAGAGAAACTGGCGCAGGCGCGCGAGTCTCTGATGACCGACAAAACGATTCAAACGCTGCGGCGTTTCTTTGATGCGGAACTGGACGAAGAGAGTATCCGCCCTGTTTAACCGCTGCAATTCTTGCAGCCATGCAATAGAGAGAAGCATATGTTTGGTAAAGGTGGTTTGGGCAATCTGATGAAGCAGGCCCAGCAGATGCAAGACAAAATGCAGGAAGAGATTGCCAACCTGGAAGTGACCGGTGAATCAGGCGCAGGCCTGGTCAAAGTCACTATCAACGGTGCACATAACTGCCGCCGTGTCGAAATCGATCCCAGCCTGCTGGAAGATGATAAAGAGATGCTGGAAGACCTGATCGCTGCCGCATTCAACGATGCCGCGCGCCGTATCGACGAAACTCAGAAAGAGAAAATGGCGTCAGTTTCCAGCGGTATGCAGTTGCCGCCGGGCTTCAAGATGCCGTTCTGATGCAAACCAGTCCGCTCCTTGAATCATTGATGGAGGCGCTGCGCTGCTTGCCGGGCGTGGGGCCGAAATCAGCACAGCGCATGGCGTTTCAATTGCTGCAACGCGATCGCAGCGGCGGTATGCGTTTGGCGCAGGCCCTGACGCGCGCCATGTCTGAAATCGGTCACTGTGTGGATTGCCGCACCTTTACCGAGCAGGAACGCTGCGCGATCTGTGCCAATCCGCGTCGTCAGCAAACGGGCCAGATTTGCGTGGTGGAAAGCCCCGCAGATATCCACGCCATTGAGCAGACCGGACAGTTTGCCGGCCGTTACTTTGTGTTGATGGGGCATCTGTCGCCGTTGGACGGCATCGGGCCGGACGATATCGGACTCGACCTGTTGGAACAGCGCTTAGGGCAGGAAAACCTGACAGAAGTGATTCTTGCCACCAATCCGACGGTGGAAGGCGATGCGACTGCCAACTACATTGCTGAACTGTGTGCCCAGCACGGCGTGGTGGCAAGCCGTATTGCGCACGGCGTGCCAGTCGGCGGTGAGTTAGAAATGGTCGATGGCACCACGCTGTCCCATTCGCTGGCGGGGCGTCATCCCATCCGTTTGTAGCGGCTGTGCTGCATTTTCCCTGGCGTAGTGTCGTCTTCACCTGACGCCGCGCTGGGGATAAATTGTTTTTTGCTCTTGAAAATCCTTCTCCTTATCCCCACCTTTTGCCTACTGGCCGGAAATACCGGCACCATTCCCACACCCACTACAGGGATTGAACATTATCAGCCTGACTAACTATTAGGATTGAGGTAAGTGACAATGAGCATGAAGGGCCAAGAAACGCGCGGTTTTGAATCTGAAGTGAAGCAATTGCTGCACTTGATGATCCATTCACTTTATTCCAATAAAGAAATTTTCCTGCGTGAATTGATCTCCAACGCTTCTGATGCGGCAGACAAGTTACGTTTTCGCGCTTTATCTTCGCCAGCGCTCTATGAAGGGGATGGAGAACTGCGCGTGCGCGTTTCCACCAATAAAGAGCAACGTACCCTGACCATCGCGGACAATAGCATTGGGATGAGCCGCGATGAAGTTATCGATAATCTGGGCACTATTGCCAAGTCGGGTACCAAAGCGTTTTTGGAATCTATCGGCTCCGATCAAGCCAAAGACAGCCAGCTCATCGGTCAATTCGGTGTGGGCTTCTACTCTGCGTTTATCGTTGCGGATAAAGTGACGGTGCGTACCCGTGCGGCGGGCGCGGCGGCAGAAGAGGGGGTGTTCTGGGAATCGGCGGGTGAAGGTGAGTACACCGTGGCGGATGTGGTCAAGGCCGATCGCGGTACCGAGATCACCCTGCACCTGCGTGAAGGGGAAGATGAGTTCCTCGATGAGTGGCGCGTGCGTTCCATTATCGGTAAATACTCCGATCACATCGCGCTGCCGGTAGAAATTGAAACCCATACGCCGAGCGAAGAAGAGGGCGGTGAGCCGACGGTCACTTGGGAAAAGGTCAACAAGGCACAGGCGCTGTGGACGCGCAATAAAGCGGATGTGACCGAAGATGAATACAAAGAATTCTACAAGCACATTGCTCACGATTTCAGCGATCCGCTGAGCTGGAGCCATAACCGCGTGGAAGGGAAGCAGGAGTACACCAGCCTTCTCTACATCCCTTCTCAGGCACCGTGGGACATGTGGAACCGCGATCATAAACATGGCCTGAAACTCTATGTTCAGCGCGTGTTCATTATGGATGACGCCGAGCAGTTCATGCCGAACTACCTGCGCTTTGTGCGTGGCTTGATTGACTCCAACGATCTGCCGCTCAACGTTTCTCGTGAAATCCTGCAAGACAGCCGTGTTACCCAGAATCTGCGCAATGCGCTGACCAAACGCGTGTTGCAGATGCTGGAAAAACTGGCAAAAGACGACGCCGAAAAATACCAAACCTTCTGGCTACAGTTTGGCCTGGTGCTGAAAGAAGGGCCTGCTGAAGATGGTGGCAATCGTGAAGCCATTGCCAAATTGTTGCGCTTCGCTTCCACCCATGGCGACAGCTCTGCTCCGACGGTATCGCTGGAAGAGTATGTCAGCCGTATGGTCGACGGGCAGGAGAAGATTTACTACATCACTGCCGATAGTTATGCCGCGGCGAAGAGCAGCCCGCATCTAGAGCTGTTCCGTAAGAAAGGCATCGAAGTACTGCTGCTTTCTGACCGCGTCGATGAGTGGATGATGAGCTACCTGACCGAGTTTGACGGTAAGTCCTTCCAGTCCGTCAGCAAAGCGGATGAAGCGCTGGATAAGCTGGCGGATGATGCCAGTGATGACGAAGCGCGCAAAGAAGCGGAAAAATCCCTGGAGCCTTTTGTTGAGCGTGTGAAAACGCTGCTGGGTGAACGCGTCAAAGAGGTGCGCCTAACGCATCGCCTGACCGATACGCCTGCCATCGTCACCACCGATGCAAATGACATGAGCACGCAGATGGCGAAGCTGTTTGCCGCCGCAGGGCAGAATGCGCCGGAAGTGAAATATATCTTTGAACTCAACCCGGAGCATGCGTTGGTGAAACGCGCTGCAAACACTGGCGATGACGTGCAGTTTGGCGAGTGGGTTGAACTGCTGCTGGAACAGACGCTGCTGGCTGAACGCGGCACGCTGGAAGATCCTAACCAGTTTATCCGTCGTATGAACCAGCTGCTGAGTGCATAACCGCTCACACTTTTCTGAAAACCCGGTTTTTAACCGGGTTTTTTTTCGCGTTGTGACACGCTGAAGCGAGCCCGTTCCTTGAGGATAAGCCTCTGGAATGGTATGGTTGAGCGTTTTCAAATTTATTTTAAAAAATCTACATAGCAAGGGGATTTACGCAATGCGTATTATTCTGCTGGGCGCTCCGGGCGCAGGCAAAGGCACTCAAGCACAATTCATTATGGAAAAGTATGGCATTCCACAAATTTCCACGGGTGATATGTTGCGTGCGGCGGTGAAAGCCGGGACCGAACTGGGCAAACAGGCCAAAGAAATCATGGACGCAGGCAAACTGGTCACGGATGAATTGGTTATTGTCTTGGTGAAAGAGCGTATCGCCCAGGATGATTGCCGTAACGGTTTCCTGCTGGATGGTTTTCCTCGCACCATTCCGCAAGCGGATGCCATGAAAGACGCTGGCATTCAGGTTGATAATGTTATTGAGTTCGCTGTGCCTGATGAACTGATTGTCGATCGCATTATTGGCCGTCGCGTGCATGCTGCATCAGGTCGTGTTTACCATGTTAAGTACAACCCGCCAAAGGTTGAAGGTAAAGACGATGTCACGGGTGAAGAGCTGACCATCCGTAAAGACGATCATGAAGATACCGTGCGTAAACGTTTGGTGGAATATCATCAGCAAACTGCGCCGTTGGTGGACTACTACCAGAAAGAAGCCATGGCAGGCAATACCCGCTACCACAAAGTAGACGGAACCCGTCAGGTAGTACAAGTGCGTGCTGAGTTGGAATCCATCCTGGGTTAACCTATCGCAGCCTTGCCTGAAAATGCGGGTACAGTGTGACCGGCTTTTTTATGCCTGAGTGCACGGTATCCGGCGCGATTATTCAACACTGAAGCGTATCATCTACTCCGGTTTATCTTTTTCGCATGGTAGCGGATACGCACTTAGTGGTTTTTTTCGGGTAGATGACGGGGATTCACCGTTGGTTTTCGTTGCTATTTTATGAAACAGCACTTTCGCGGTCGGATTCTCATTTAATAACGTATTGACCTTATCATAATTTCTATTCGCATCGCTTTTGTTCCCGTTTCTGATGTGATACGCATAGAAAAGAGAATATAGCACACTGCTTTTTAAGTCAATGTAGTTTTTATCTATGCCTTTGCTGTCTTTGTAAAAGTTATCGACTCGCTCTTCGTAGTCTAGGATGGTTTGAAACTGGTTTTTTTGCTTTCCGGGATTTTACTGTGCGATTTGATCAAATCAAAATAGTAATACCACAGTACGGGAGATGGTTTTTTATCAAAACCTCGTTCATGTATTTGTTGGTGATATCCATTTGATCTTTTTGCGGCAGTGTGGCAATCACCTCAAGGAGAAAGTCAATAAAGGTAAGATTTCTTTCTTATTTATTACCTATTTGCCAATAGTTGTAGTTTTTGATGATGTAGCTGTTGTTAAAATCATTTTCATCATGGAAAGGATAAAACGGGTAGATTGAAATGGCACTGATGAGCTTGTTTTCTATCAGCCTGGCATCCAGATCGTTTTTGTAGGCATCAACATAGGCAATGCTGAGCGCACTCATCAGATAATCTAACTCATTGCTGATGAATGGATTTTTGTCTTTAATCTCCGTCACGCTATCGATGATCTTGTTAATGTGGTTTTCTACTCCGATGGGAGACATTCACTGCGATCCCGCTTTGATGCTTCTGGCGTTGATATCAATAAATAAGATATGTGCCAGTATTTCTATCTTTTCATCGTGATGTAATTCACTGTTGTTCACGATCTTTTTGAATAAATCGTTATACCATGCAATTTCAATTTCCGCCGCGTGTGCGTTTGCGTTCATGTACTCTGCTTTTATCGCGTAGTGTACCTCGGAAAGGGCATCCTGGGTGGAGAACGCCGTGATGATAACCGGCGATTTTATTTTGTTTTCTGATAGGCCAACGATCTCTTTTTTGGTCTTGCCTGACAAATAAATCGAGGGCAAGTGATAGCTTTTTGCTTCGGGTCGAATGAATTTAAACAGAGGGTTCTCGTGGGCTGAAACTTTTCTATGGATATCATCAATCGCCGTTATTAATTTTTCAGCGTTTTCATCTGTCGCATTGTTGACGTATTGCCCATCTTTCTCTGTATAAAAACCGGAGATCGTGAGCAATGACGGGGCAGGGTAAGGATCATAAAAGAGTGCAAAACAGCCAATGATAAACATCATGCACATTGACGTGATAGACCACTTTCCTGGTTTTCGCTTTTTGACGCGTTAACAGGCGCTGGTGATCGACACATAGAGCAACAATGAGACAGCTACCGCTGCTTTGTTATCATTCAAATAATAAAATATTGATGGATCTTTGAATAACGATAAAACAGACAGTATTGCCAGAAGAAATTCAATCACAGTTTTCACTGACTCAATTATTGTCATTGTTCTTTATGCATCCTTGGCTGAACATGAAATCCTGTTTATCAATACTTTATTTGCAGCTTAACAAACTCTACATGGCACTTCTACCTGAAAGAGAACCCGGCCGATACGTCAGTGCTCACCCATGGCGCTATCTATCCTTTCGATGGCAAGTATCGGTAATAACATCGTTTTCCCTATCCCATCCGGGCAACATTTTCGCTACACTCAGCGCTGGTAACAATAACCGCTGCTAGGTGTACGACATGCGTATGACAGGCAGCCTTTTGTGAGGGCAGATGATGAGTCAACAAAAATTGGGCGTACTGATGGTGAATCTGGGGACGCCCGAAGCCCCGACGCCGCAGGCGGTGAAACGCTATCTGGCACAGTTTCTTAGTGATAAACGCGTGGTGGATACACCGCGCTGGCTCTGGTGGCCGCTGTTGAATGGCGTGATCCTGCCTTTTCGTTCTCCATGTGTCGCCAAACTCTATCAGTCTATCTGGACGGTTGACGGTTCTCCGTTGTTGGCATTCAGTCGACGTCAAGAATGCGCGCTCTCCGCCCGTTTAGGCGACGATATTCCGGTGGCGCTTGGCATGAGCTATGGTTCGCCGAGCTTGTCGTCGGCGCTGGATAGCCTGTTGTCGCAAGGTGTCACTCAACTGGTGGTGCTGCCGCTCTATCCGCAATACTCCTGCTCTACCACCGGTGCGGTATGGGATGGGCTGGCCGATGCAATGCGCACGCGCCGCCAGGTGCCCGGTATCCGTTTTATCCGCGACTACGCGACGCACCCGGTCTATATCGATGCGCTAAAGCAGCGTGTGGAAGCGTCATTTGCGCTGCACGGCGTGCCAGATCGCTTAGTGATATCGTTCCATGGCATTCCGGTGCGTTATGCTACGGAGGGGGATGACTATCCTCTGCGCTGTCAGGCAACGGCACAGGCGCTGATTGCTGCATTGGGGCTGGCACCGGAACAGGCGCAAATGACCTTCCAATCACGTTTTGGCCGTGAACCCTGGCTCACCCCTTATACGGATGAAACCTTAAAGGGATTATCTGCGCAGGGGATCAAACACATTCAGGTTATTTGCCCTGGGTTTGCAGCCGATTGTCTGGAAACGTTGGAAGAGATTCAGGAACAGAACCGGGAGATTTTCCTGCATGCTGGGGGTGCACAGTTTGCTTATATTCCGGCGTTAAATGATGATGCGCGGCACATTGATTTGTTTGAAGCGCTGGTGCGTGACGAGTCGTTAAAACAGGACAGATAAAAGGGCGCAGCGGGGCTACCGCTGCGCATCGGTATCAAATCGGGCACTCTTTTAGTTCTTCAGCTTTTACCTGCCCAAGCTGTAGTAGGGTAATCATGCTGTTGGCGATTTCGCGTTCACCCATCACCACCTGATTGGCACCGTGTTCGGTGATATAGCTGACTTCATCGTCATAATGTGCGCGCGCAATGATCTCCAGATCCGGGCGTTTTTCACGCGCTGTCGCAACGATTTCTCCTGCCTCATAGCCGTTAGGAATGGTCAGCAGCAGCCAGCGGGCGCAATCCAACCGAGCCAGCTCCATGATTTCCACTTTAGTGGCGTTCCCCAGTACGGCCTTGATGCCTTGTTCGCGCAGAGCATCCACCCGCGCACGCGAATTCTCGATGACCACAATAGGAATGCCTTCCTGATGCAGTTTGGCACCGATCAGGCTGCCAACGCGGCCATAACCGACCAATAGCGCGTGATTACACATATCAACCGGAATTTGCTTCTCTTCTTCGATGGCTTCTTCCACAATCTGCTCATCAATGGTCTCTGTTTTCTCCAGATAGCGTTCTAGCAGAGTAAAAAGCAGCGGGTTGATCATAATCGACAGAATCGCCCCTGCCAGCACCAGATTGCGCCCCTGCTCAGACAAGAGCCCGAGCACAACGCCCAGACCTGCCAGGATAAAAGCGAACTCGCCAATTTGCGCCAGGCTGGTCGAGATTGTCAGTGCGGTACGCTTGGAATGGCCGAACAGCCGTACCAGCACAAAAGCGGCCGCTGATTTACCGAACACGATAATAGCCAGCGTAATAATGACGGCCATTGGCTCGTTCACCAGAATCATCGGATCGAACAGCATGCCCACCGAAACAAAAAACAGTACGGCAAAAGCGTCACGCAGTGGCAGCGTATCGTGGGCGGCGCGTTGACTGAGTTCTGATTCGTTTAGCACCACACCCGCAAAGAAGGCACCCAGTGCGAATGAAACATCAAACAGCTTCACGGCACCGAAAGCGATACCGAGTGCCATCGCCAATACGGCCAGGGTAAACAGTTCCCGTGAGCCCGTAGCGGCGCTTTTTGCCAGCACCCAGGGCACCAGGCGACGACCCACCACAATCATCAGCGTGATAAAGGCAACCACTTTACCGATGGTCCAGGCCAGGTCACGAATCAGCTTACCGGTATCAGCATGCTCAGCGCCTATCATGTCACGGAACGCGGGCAGCAATACCAGCGTCAACACCATCGCCAAATCTTCTACGATCAGCCAGCCAATGGCGATTTGTCCGCGCTGGCTGTCAATCAGTTGCCGTTCTTCCAATGCGCGCAGCAGCACTACGGTACTGGCAGTGGATAAGCACAGCCCAAACACCAACCCGCTTGCCAGACTCCAGCCGAGCAGGGTGGAAAGGCCCATCCCTAGCAGCGTGGCAACGGCGATTTGTGCAATGGCACCGGGAATAGCGATGGATTTCACCGCCATCAGATCTTTAAGCGAGAAATGCAGACCGACACCAAACATTAGCAGAATAACCCCAAGTTCAGCCAATTCAGGTGCTAACGCGGTATCCGCGACAAAACCTGGGGTAAACGGCCCCACCAGAACCCCTGCGACCAGATAGCCGACTAAAGGGGAAATGCGTAGTCGATTGGCCAGAATCCCAAGTAAGAACGCGAGGACCAGCCCTACGGCAATGGTGGATATTAGTGGTGTGGTTGCATGCATCCCGACTCCTTTTGCCATTGTTGAAAAACGTTCATGAGCAGACTTCTTGAACAAATTCTATTTCATTTGAAGAAATCCTGCTTGGGAAAATGAGGGTATTCTAGTAAAAATCTTAGTTTACTTATTGAATCTAAGTCTAACATAGATTTCATGATGCTTTCGTCAGATAAGCATTGATAAACCAACGTTATTGCTCTCATGAAGATACTTTCTCATGTCTGTTATGCTGCATTTTCATCCTGTGTGCTGAGGGGAACCGGTTTCTCTGCGCTAAAAACCTTAGAATAGCGGGGGTAAATGACATAAATACAACAGAATCAAATGAACTGACCATTTTCATCAGCTTTCTCTTGTGATTCATGCGCGCAATGCCGGTTTTTCTTGTGATACAGGTAACAGGGTACAAATGAAATCGAGCGTTGAGTAAAAGTGCGCTATTCTGGAGGGAGATCTCAATCTGCGCGTACCTGACTAAGACCAGGACGGGCAGAGGGCTGCTATCGCATTATTTTAACAAGGGTTGTTTACTTAACGGAGAATTTCCATGCATTCTGCAACGAAAGCGTTGGGACGTGCTATTGCGATGTCGCTGGTTTTTACCTCGGCAGGGGCGTTGGCGTGGGAAAAAGATAAAACCTATGACATCACCATCCTCCACACCAACGATCACCACGGCCATTTCTGGCATAACGAATACAGCGAATATGGGTTGGCAGCGCAAAAAACGCTGGTGGATCAGATTCGTCAGGAGGTAGCAGCTAAAGGCGGCAGCGTGCTGCTGCTGCTGCTGCTGTCCGGCGGGGATATCAACACCGGGGTGCATGAATCTGAGTTGCAGGATGCAGAGCCCGATTTTCGTGGCATGAATATGGTGGGCTATGATGCCATGGCGCTTGGCAACCATGAGTTTGATAATCCGCTCTCGGTACTGCGGCAGCAAGAAAAGTGGGCAACATTCCCGCTCCTGTCTGACAACATCTATCAAAAGAGTACACAACAGCGTCTGTTCAAACCCTATGCGCTATTTGATAAGCAAGGTATCAAGATTGCGGTTATCGGCCTGACCACTGATGACACGGCAAAATTGGGTAACCCGGAATTTTTCACCGACATCGAGTTTCGCAAGCCGTCAACGGAAGTGAAATCGGTGGTCGATCAACTGCGTAGCACCGAAAAGCCGACGTGATTATCGCTGCAACCCATATGGGACACTATGACGATGGACAGCACGGCTCCAATGCGCCAGGAGATGTCGAAATGGCGCGCAGCCTGCCGGCAGGCTATCTGGACATGATTGTGGGTGGTCACTCACAAGACCCGGTCTGTATGGCGAGTGAAAACAAGAAACAGGTGGATTATGTGCCGGGTACACCCTGTGCGCCGGATCGGCAAAATGGTACCTGGATCGTGCAGGCTTACGAATGGGGTAAATATGTTGGACGCGCTGATTTCACGTTCAAAAATGGCACGCTGACGCTGGCCCATTACCAGCTTATTCCAGTCAACCTGAAGAAAAAGGTGGAGAAGACCGGTGGTGGTACCGAACGCGTCTATTATATCCAGGAGATCAAACAGGATGATGGCGTGGTAAAAATGCTGACGCCGTTCCAGGAAAAAAGTCAGGCACAGCTAGATGTGAAGGTGGGAAGCGTTAATGGCACGCTGGATGGCGATCGCAAACAGGTGCGCTTTTATCAAACCAATCTGGGACATCTGCTGTTATCCGCCCAGCGCGAACGCGCCAATGCGGATTTTGCCGTGATGAGCGGCGGTGGGATACGCGACTCCATTCAGCCCGGTGATATCACCTATAAAACGGTGCTGAAAGTGCAACCGTTCGCCAATACCTTGGTTTATGTCGATATGAAAGGCAGCGAGGTTGAGAAATACCTGGCTGCGGTGGCGAACAAGAAAGTGGATTCCGGTGCCTACGCCCAATTCCTGAACGTCAGCCTGGTGGCCGATGGACAAGGCGTTCAGGATGTGAAAATCAAGGGTGAACCGTTGCATGCGGATAAAACCTATCGTATGGCCACGCTGAACTTCAATGCGATGGGCGGTGATGGTTATCCGCGTCTGGATGAATTGCCGACTTACGTCAACACCGGTTTTGTCGATGCCGAGGTGCTGAAGCAGTATATCGAGCAGCATTCACCGCTTGATGCCGCGGCCTATGCGCCAAAAGGTGAAATCCAATACCGTTGATGAAATGGTCGCGCTAATATTAAAGAGGGCTTGCAGATAGGTAAGCCCTCTTTTTTTATGACTATTGCTTATCAATTACGAAGTGCTCTTTTGTGATGGACGTAACAGTTAAATGTTAGCGATAATATTTTTAGCGCGCTCAGTATCACAAACGTGATCTGTTGTTTTTTATTGAAAATCCTTTAATATTTTATTAAAATATATTTTCAATATAGAGTGTTGGAATGAAGACGGGGTTTGTTTTGTCATTGCTTGGCGCATGTATTGCGGTCAGTTCTCAGGCGGGTGCCGCAGCCTTACCTGTCGTTGTCACTTTTACCGATAATGGCAAAGTGTGCGATGTCACGTAATATGGCGCGGAAGGTCATCGCTTGCAAATTGCACTGAATACGGATTCATTCCAACGCGCTATCGATGATTGTGCGGCCGCAGGCGGCGGTACGGTGCTGGTGCCGGAAGGTAACTATCTGGTCAACCCACTGTTCCTGAAAAGCAATGTGCGTCTTAACCTGGCGAAGAATGCCACCATTGTGGCTTCGACAGAAGAAGCAGCCTATCGTGCCACGGAGCAGACCAAATACGCCGAGGCGGAAAATGGCTGGTTGCCGTTTATCAGCGTTGCTGATGCCAAGAACGTTGCTATCACCGGTGAAGGTACCATTGATGGACAAGGTGCCGTGTGGTGGGAGCGCTGGCGTGCCAATATCCGTGCCACGGGTAAGAAAGGCGGCACCGATCGCCCGCGTTTGATCTACATCACCCGTTCCAGCAACGTGCTGGTGGATGGCGTTACCCTGACTCACTCACCGAGTTTCCATGTGGTGATGCGTTACGCGCATGACGTTAACGTCAACAACACAAAAATTCTGTCGCCTTGGCATGCACCGAATACCGATGCCATCGATCCTATCGACAGCCAGAACATTCGTATCACCAATAACTTTATCGACGGTAACGACGACTATATTGCCATCAAGGCAGAGAAGCCCGATGAGCGTTTCCCTGAAGGCGTTGTCGACAATATCTACATTGCGAACAACGTATTGCGTCAAGAGCGCGGTATTTATATCGGCAGCGAGACCTCCGGCGGTGTGAACAACGTGCTGGTGGAAAATAACCAGTTCGAAGGTTCGATGTACGGTATTCGTATCAAGACGCTGCGCGGTAAAGGCGGTGAGGTGAAAAACATCACTTATCGCAACACCAAAATGATCGATGTTAATATTCCGCTGGTGTTTGCTGGCTACTACAAGGCGGCTCCCATTGTGCAAGCCGAAGTGGACAAACTGCTGTCAGAAGGCGGTTTCACCATGGGTGAACAAATTTACCCGCCAGATACCGATGCCAAACAGCCGTTTGATAAATATAAGACGCCGCATTTTAGCAATGTGACGATCGAGAACCTGGAATCAACCGGCAGCTGCGTACATCATTGGTGTACCCGAAGCACCCTTGAGCGGTTTCCATTTTGACAACGTGCGTATCGATGCCGATCAGGGGATCCGCCTGCGTAATGCTGAAAAGGCTTAACCCTCAACGTGAAGCAAGGGCCGACGCTGTTGGTCGAAAAAGGGGCTAAGATCGATTAATTACCCGTTCTGAAGCGGTGGCAGGGGACGCACTGGCCGTGGAGTCCTCTGCCATCAGCTTCTTTTACGCTTCATACTTCACGCCGTGGCTGCGTTGGCCACGCTCAGTCACCCGAATCACTTACTTGAGTAAGTTAATCGGGATTCCTTCGCTAATCCCGTTTGGCAATATCACTAAATGACGCTTTCAGCAGTTTCGCTAAATCGGTGGGCGCAAGCCCGATATCCAGTCCGCGCTTGCCGCCGGAAACGTAGATCACTGGGAAGTGCTGCGCCGGTTCATCGATGGCGGTTGGCAGCAATTTTTTCTGTCCCAACGGGCTGATGCCGCCTACCAGATAGCCCGCAACACGCTGAGCCAGCATCGGGTCGGCCATATCGGCTTTTTTGGCACCAAAGGCTCGCGCCACCTTCTTTAAATCCAACTGCCCGGAGACTGGGGTGATGGCAACGGCTAAGTGTTTGGCATCGCCATTCAGTGATACCAGCAGGGTTTTGTACACCTGCTCTTTATTCAACCCCAGCTTACGTGCGGCTTCTTCGCCAAAATTGGTTTCGTTTGGGTCATGGTCGTAGCTGTGAAGTTGGAAAGCGACCTTATTTTTTTCCAAAAGTTTTACTGCGGGTGTCATGGTGCTCGTTCCTTAATCAATCCCGTCGTTATTGCTTTGCATTAACAGGTTGTAGCAGGGAAGGCAGGCTATTGTCGCCGTACAGATGCAATGCACCGACAGCCACGACATACTGTCCGCTCGGCAGTGCTTGTAACTGATCACGCCAGCGGGTATTGCGCTGACGCATCAATATCTCGGACAAGGCGCTGCTGAACGTCGCCGGAATAGCGGCAGCGGATTTTGCAGGCGGTCCTTCCAGCCACCAGCCGGTCATCACCTGAAGCAGGCGCGCATTAACGTGCCAGTGATCCAATGTATCTTCCAGCAATGCTACACCCCCCTGCGGCAATTGTCGCAGCATGGCGAGTTGTTCCTGCTGACCTTCAAGTTCAATCACCGGAATGTTTGCCGCTTTGGCGGCCCGAATCAATTGATAATCGATGCCATATTGAGGACGTAAGCCGAGCGATTGCGCTTGCATCGCCTGGAGCGTCAGCGCCGCGTGCCAGGCGGGCAGATGCTCAAAGCGGTTCAGGTTAAGCGCCAGTGCCTCACAGTGCTGCTGGAACTGCTGATAGCGTTCTGGATCCAGACGCTCCGCCAGCGGAATTGGCTCATACTCTTCTTGCAACGGCGACCCCATATCGGAGATATCGGCTTCTACCACCAGTGCAGTAGACTGCTGCAATTGTTGCAGCAACTCCTCCGGCAACGGAGACATGGCTTCTCTGCCCATATGGATACTGCCCACCAAATGCAGGCGTCCGCCGTTTGTCAGCGACATATCCAGTGCGGGATAGTCATAGGTGACCGGGGAAATTAATCTCAACCAAGTGGCCAGTTGGCGCAGTAACGTCATGATTTATCTCCATCAACCACAAACGCTCATGCTAACCGCTTGTGCCGCGCGAGGATACTTCCATTAGGATGAAAAATCCCCAACCGTGTTACCGTTGGGGATAGTCGGGAAGGGCGGTTAAATCTTGAGGGTGCGAACGTGTAACGTAATGCCGTCAACGGCAATCACTTCTACGGTAGTGCCGACGGGCAGGGCTTCATCGGCCTTGATCCGCCAGGTGCTGTCTCAAATTCTGGCACGGCCGATGCCATCCTCAACCGCTTGGGTGACAGTGGCACTCCCCCCTATCAGTTGCCGACTGCGTTGGTTCAGCAGTGTAGCATCTGCTATCCGGCGTGAACGGCTGCGCAGCCAGTACCACCACAGCAGTGCGATGATGATGGTCAGCACGGCAAACAGCGTTCCCTGCCACGCCCAAGGCAGCGGTAATACCCAGGTTAACAAACCAATGATAACGGCAGACACGCCGCTCCACAGTAAATAACCGCTGGCCCCAAGCATCTCAGCCGCCAGTAACAGACCACCAAGAGAGAGCCACACCCAGTGGGCATTCTCAGCCAGCAGTTCAACGTCCATTCTGGCTCCGGGCGTTTCCGCTATCTTTAATCAATTCGGCGATACCGCCGATAGCGCCCATCAGATTACTAGCATCCAGCGGCATCATGATAACTTTGCTGTTGTCGGCAGAACCAATCTCTTTCAATGCATCGGTATATTTTTGTGCCACAAAGTAGTTGATGGCCTGAATATTACCGGAGGCAATAGCATCAGAGACCATCTGGGTGGCGCGTGCTTCTGCTTCTGCGGCTCTTTCACGGGCTTCTGCTTCCAGAAACGCCGATTGACGCTCCCCTTCTGCTTTCAAAATTTGTGACTGCTTTTCACCTTCCGCTTTGAGAATGACAGCCTGACGCACCCCTTCCGCTTCAAGAATGTCGGCACGTTTGGTTCGTTCGGCTTTCATCTGGGCGTTCATGGAGGCGATCAGTTCGGCGGGTGGGCGCACATCGCGGATCTCTATACGGGTGATTTTTACGCCCCATGGGCCAGTGGCTTCATCGACAATATGCAGCAGGCGGGTGTTGATGCTGTCACGCTGCGACAGCATTTCATCCAGTTCCATAGAACCCAGCACGGTACGGATGTTGGTCATAGTCAGGTTTTTGATCGCCAATTCGAGCGAACTGACCTCATAAGCCGCACGTGCCGATTCCACTACCTGAATAAAGCAGATGGCATCAATCGTCACGTTGGCGTTGTCTTTGGAAATCACTTCCTGGGAGGGAATCTCAAGAACCTGCTCCATCATATTGATTTTACGGCCAATGCGATCCATGAACGGTACCACCAGGTTTAACCCCGGCATTAGTGTCTTGGTGTAGCGGCCAAAGCGTTCTACGGTCCACTGATAGCCTTGCGGCACGATCTTGATTCCTGACCATACAATAACCAGCGCAACAAATATCAATACGGGAATGACACTCAGCATGGTTTTCACCTCCAAAGGTAGTTTTAAAAATAATTTATTGAAATAAAACTATATTTTTCTTCATCCTGAAAAGGCTATTCTAGCGCTGTCGGTGTATAAAGCCCATCTTTTCGCAGGCGTAATCGCGCATTGTCATTGGCGTATTATCTGAAAATAGCAAAAACGAGAGGTGAGGCAAGCAGGGGCGCGAATACGCCCCGGCAAGAGGCTGGATTAAAAGGTGGTCCAGTTATCGTTTGAGGACGTTGTGGTGGAACCTGTACTTGCAGCAGCCAGTAACGGTGTTTTAGTTGCTGCTGTGGTGGGCGCTACGGTCGTTGAGGCGGTGGGAGTAATGACAAACACGGCGACGGCATCCGTCAGGCGTTGCGCTTGATTTTGAAGAGATTGTGCGGCCGCAGAGACTTCTTCCACCAGCGATGCGTTTTGCTGTGTTGATGCATCAAGCTACCCGACACCAATGTTGACCTGATCGATCCCGACGCTTTGTTCTCGGCTGGAGTGAGCAATTTCAGACATAATGCTGCTCATGTGAGAGGCGTTGGCGCTCAGGTTTTTCATTGATGTTTCGGCACCTTCCACCAGTTCCATCCCTTGTTGTGTGGTGTGCACGGCATCGTCGATCAGCGCTTTGATCTCTTTTGCGGCGGCGGCACCACGCTGCGCGCCGTCACGAATGACAGCGTCAGGCTGATAACGACGCCTGCGAGAATAATGCATAGCAGTATGATGCGAATGCTGCTGTAACTTTGATTCACCGTTTTGGTCCGCTTGCCACATGCGGTATTCGGCTTTGCTGATGAACTGTGAGATATCTTTTTTGAGCGCGGTGCCCAGAGGCCAGGTGACTTCAAGCGCTTGATGGCGTAAGTCCTGACGGTTTTTCGCCAGATTCAGCAGCGTGTCGCTGGCCTCGGCAAACTTGCTATAGTCCTGTTTGATGGTATTTAACGCAGCGGTGAGTTCAGCATCGTCCTGGACATAATTACTGAGCGTCTTAATATGTTTAACAATAACGCTGCGGTCTTTTTTGATTTGTTCAACCGTAGTATTGATGTTATTTTCATCATTTTCTGCGGTCAGGGCAAAGAATGCGGATTGGCTAATAAAGACGTTATTTAGACTGCTCATGACATTGTTGGAGAGCATCACGGTAGGGTAATTTTTCTTTACTACGGCGTCGATGTGCTCATGGAAGCTTTTAAGCCCGCCAAAGGCTAATATACCAAAATAATCAGGATAAACAGGCTGATGATAGCGCCAGGCGCGTGGCGATTTTCAGATCTGAAAATTTCATTATCTTCCTTTTATAAGAATTATATACCCTAAATAATTCGAGTTGCAGGAAGGCGGCAAGTGAATGAATCCCGATGAGCTGACACTGGTCAGTGATTCGGGTGAGCGAACGCAGCCAACACACCTGCAACTTGAAGTATGACGGGTATAACAATGTGGTCCTTCTTTCCGCTGCGGGCAGAGCAGGCAAGAATAACTGCCGTAACAGCACGATGGAGGCTAGCTCAGTATATAAGTAAAATTATGCGGAGATTTAGACCGTTTTTATCCTAAAAAAGGGTTTAAATAATAAGAGTGAGATAAACCTTTTCAATTTATTATATTCACGCTGATAAATACAAAATGGAAATAATATACCAACTAAACTATTTGCTGTTATTGTGCCTCATCCGTGGCGGTGGGAGTGCCACTTCGCCCTAGTCTGCTTTTCCTGCCGCTTCCAGCTTTCTGGCCTTTTGAGACCATTGCGCTGCAATATCGCTGTTTTTTTCTACGCCAAGCCCTTGGGAGTACATCCACCATAAATTGATATGGGAGTGATAATCACCTTTTTCAGCCGCTTCTGTGTAGATTTTAATGGCTTTAGTGTAATTGACCTACATCCCCTTGTCCTTTTCGTACATAAACCCAAGCGCCCTCATGGCATCCAGATTTCTTTGCGCAGAAGATTTCTCATACCAATATCTGGCTTTTTCATAATCAATATTTTGTGTGCCGCCATCATCATAAGCACTTCCTAACACATATTGCTCAGCGGCGTCAGGCGTATTGTTATCGCAAGCCGACAACAGAAAGCAGGCGAGTGCCAGCACAACAAACTGATTCATCCTTAACGCCATTTACAGCACCTTTATTACTCTTTGTCGTTGAAACCACGGGCATGCCTACCCGAATGAATATTATCAGCAAACTACTGCGTCCTTAAGAGGGAGCATGCTCCAAAGCCTATCAACCGATAGTGACACTTCCTCCGCCAATTAACGCGCCACCGCAGCTAACGGTGTCCCCTGTGCGTGCGGCGGGCTTGCCGTCAATAAAGACGATGGATGAACCGCCGCTGATGGTTCGGCTATGTCCGTGGGGAGCCAGAGGATCGCCTTGTCGAGCCAATGGAAGACCATCAACCTTGACGGTTGATGACCCTGTAACGACGGAGGTTGGCGGATGGCTACCGTGCCCGGTATCGTTATCGCCTATTTTGACGGCGTTTCCCATTATTTATTCCTCATTAACGTTTATTCCAGGTGTATTTATTGGATCGGGTGTTGATCGGTTCTTGGCTGCTTGACGCGGTAGTCATCCACTATCGGGGCCCAGGCCATTCCCTGCGGTACTGGGTATTGTTTAAACAACGCACCATATTCTTTGTCGAACGCATCGATACCATATTGTCTGGAGAGCGGCACTTTTTATCATACCAGTCATCCGTGACCTCTTCGGCAATGCCTCGGGCTAGCAAAATATCCGGACTCGCTCCATGTTCCCATCCCATTAAAACAACTTCATAGTAGCCACCTGGAGCCAGACCAAAATAAATACGGTTACGGCGATCATCACGCCCTTCAACGTGATAAACAGTTGTTATCTGTTGCGCTAAATCAGCAGGCAAATCCACCTTGATACGATAGCGTTTTCGATCGTGCAAGGAGACCATTTCTATCAACGGCTTGTCAGGTACAGGAACGCTGTTGGTTGGAAACCCCCCGCCGCCAGCCCAGTAGTAACGTTGCCCGCTAATTCGATCGCTCAAGAGGCCACCTGTACCGCCGCCAGAACCTTGGTCGGAATAGACAAGTTTCCCATTTTGATAAAATTCAGTTCGTGTATTGCTCGTGATGTCAATATTACTACCTGTGCCATAACGCCAACTGACAGGGCTCGATGTCTTTGGGCTGGAGCAGGCCACCAGAGAAAGACTGAGCCCGATAAGTATAATCAGAGACCTGAACATTATACCTCCTGATTGCCGATGATATGCCGCCGTTCCTTGCTGACGGAGGTTTCCCGTTGGTTGGTATTGGCCGGGTTGGCGCTCCCCTGATTTCTGGCGCTGTGGTGCACATAGTCACGGCGCAATGCCCGGTTGATACCTGGCACGGCGATTATTTAACAGGATACTGATCGGTTCTTGGCTGCTTGGCGCGGTAGTCATCCATTATCGGGGCCCAGGCCATTCCCTGCGGTACTGGGTATTGCTTAAATAACGCACCATATTCTTTGTCGAAACGCATCGATACCATATTGTCTGGAGAGCGGCACTTTTTTATCATACCAGTCATCTGTGACCTCTTCGGCAATGCCTCGGGTGAGCAGTCGGTCTGGTTTGACTAGTAACATGTTGCCCTTTAGCAGCACTTCATAATAGCCGCCCGGCGCTAACCCAAAATAAAGCCAATTCCGCTGATCGGTTCGCCCATTAATCTGATAACGTTGCTGTATTTGTTGCGTCAGGTCAGCAGGTAAATCCACCTTGATGCGATAGCGTTTGCGATCGTGGAAGGAGACCATTTCTATCACTGCCTTGTCAGGGACAGGGACGCCCGTTGTCGGTAATCCTCCCCCTCCTGCCCAGTAATATTTTCGTTCAATAATATCTTTATGCGGTGCTCCTGCATTGCACCCTACACCGGGGTAACTAAAAATTGTTTTACCCTGACGATAAAAGGTAGCCTGTGTTGTACAAAAACTGTCAATGTTGCTACCAGAACCATAACTCCAACTGACAGGGCTAGCTGTTTTTGGGCTAGAGCAGGCCACCAGAGAAAAACTGAGCCCGATAAATATAATCAGAGACCTGAACATCATACCTCCTGATTGCCGATGATATGCCGCCGTTCCTTGCTGACGGAGGTTTCCCGTTGGTTGGTATTGGCCGGATTGGCGATCCCCTGATTTCTGGCGCTGTGGTGTACATAATCACGGCGCAATGCCCGGTAAACGTCAGGCGATAACTGGCTCCCCAGGTTTTTCACCACCCCCTGTTCGGTGGCGGCCATCGCCCAGCGTTGATCTAATGCTGGAAGATTTGCCGCAGGCTGCCGGGCTGAAAGCGATTCAACTTGCAGCATCTTACTTTCTGGCTGCCACTCTTTAAATCGTACCCCCACAGCACGTCCCGCCTCCACCATCATATGCAGCGGAATGCGGGAGTATTCCCCTTCCACCACCCGACTCATCACCACGTCGACATAGACTGCTTTTTGTGGCCAGGGGTCATCCTTTCCGTGCCGGCGCATGTAGGCATAGGGGATCAGGCTGATGGCGCCCACCTGCGGTGTCGCGGTGCGCATCGATTGCGTACAAATGCGATCAACCCATCCCAAAGAGACCTTCTCCTCGGCATAGGCACGCGCCTGTTTGAAGACGCGGCTCTGTGTTTCTGGGGTGGACGTTTCTTCCTGACTCATAAAACGTTCCAGCTCAATGCATTCGATCAGCGCCGGATCGCTGTTCGGATTTGCCAGGCTCCAGCGGCTGTAATACCCGCCACCGATATCCGAATGGGCTCCTGGAAGAGCCAGTTCGGTAAAATGGGGCGGAATACGGGTGCCGATCGCCGTCGGGGTAATTCGTGTCAACGGAAAATGGTAGCAAACCTCATCCAGTGCCGTCAGTTGCACCACCCGTTCGGCGCAGTCATCCCGCAAGCGGGTCTTGACCCCTGGGTTATACGAGGAGGTAACCGTATCAAAAAGCCCTAAAAAGGCAATACGCACATCGTCCCGGCTGCGCCAGTCAAACCCGGCTTTGAGAGAGATAGTAGGTTCTTTCGCTACGGCCTGCACCAGCGGATGATCGTCCTGCTGGTCAATAACGTTAACAAAATGGCGCGCAGCCGCCGCCCCCCGGCTAAAGCCAAACACATCAAACACAATGCGGTGAATATATTCAATATCGGGTAATGTGTTTTCCAATTCTCTTCGAATTGCAGCCACAATCTCTTGGCCACAGGTCAGGTTCACTTTACCCACAATGGAGGTATCTTCCCCCAGAACGCTGAGATCCATTGCCAGTGCCAGCGTCACATCTGAACGGTATTCCGGACCCTCTTCACCGGGGACCGGATCGCGGGTACCAATCCCGCTGATATAACAATGCGCACTTAGTGTTTTGGCTCCAAAAAGGTATTGATCGTACAGCTTGCCCACATTGGTCTTATCGTTTGCTGCACTGTCACTGACCGGCAATTGCCCCATCTGACAGCCACGCAGCTCTTTCTCACGTTGCGCCGGGTCTGAACAGGTTTCTGCCAGCCACTGTTCCACCTTTTTCATGCCGGATTCGGCATTACTGGTGTTATTCCCGGTGCCATCGAAGAAAACGCCGATGAGCAACACATTGAGCGTATAGCCTTTTACCTCAATGACCTAGGAATGTTTGGTAAAGAAACGCGCCTCTCCCGCTTTACCTTCCTGATGCGCCTCAGGCAGTGGCTGCTCGGGGGCTGTCAGACACAGGTCGCCCGTGGTGACTTTCACGTGTTCACGCGGCGTTTTCTCATGCCCGCTGCGTTCTGCCGTATAAGCCGGTACGGTGCTCTGTCCCTGTTTGAGCGTTTCACGCGATTGCGCGGCCTTGAGCCAGGGGGGCGTCTCCAGTTTTACCGCTATGGGTCTGATGGCAAAACCGCGCACCAGCGTGGGCCCGTCTTTAAGCGTGACCGTCTGGGATTTGCCGGTCTCATCGGTCAATGTTGTCTTTAGCCCTTTAAAGGCGACATTGTGTTCATCCCGGATATCAACCTCGATCCAGTTATCGTAACGTTAACAAGGAATGCAATGCGGATCAGCGGCCATTAATTCACTCCCGTTAATTCAGCATACTGCGCCATCCAGTGGCGGATCTGTGCCAGTTGAGCTTCGGTCAACATCAGCGGCGCACGAATGCTTTCCAGCGGTAGCCCTGCCTGTACGGTCAGGGTGCCCGCCACCACACCATCGAGCACATCGTCCTGAAGCTTGTCGATATTGGCTTGTCTGAGCACCGGCAAAATCGTGCTGGCGGGATTCGGATGTCGCTCCATCATCGTTGTCATGGCCTGCCAAAAACGGCGACGAAGAATATAGGAGTGGCGATTTTCGTCATACAGCGCAGCAAGATGGTGTGAATGGATAGCAAACCAGGGGGTTTTCAAGAACGGAGGGCCGGGAGGGGTGGTATTACGCGCAAACGCGTGGCCGTCAATCCAGAGTCCAGAGCAGGGGCCCAGAATGGCATCCCGCTCGTTTGTCGTCATGGCGAGCAATACTGGCAAAAAAATACGTGGGTCAGCGAAACGAAATATGACGGCTTCCCCTTCCCGTATCACTTCGATCAGGCTTTGCCAGTGACGGCGAACAACCACGAGCGGCTGTTCGCTTACCAGATAAAATCCGCTTAACGCAGGTGAGCCCGAAACAAACTCAGGCGAAAGTGCAGATAGTAGCCAGGGCCCCAGCGCGGCTTGATCGCCAAATGCGGTACCGGCAAACAGAAGGAGAGGCTTCCCCGTCACTGAGTTCATAGAACCGGGCTACCGCTGAGCGATCTGCGGCACCGTCGACGATGGCAAACAGGTTTCCACTCTGCTGCGTTTGCCACTCACTCACCTTCATGCGTCACCTCCCGTGGATAGTGGGCAAGGCTTGGAAAGGGGAGCCATGGACACCATGCTCTTATGAATTGCCGGGGCAGGCAAGGTAGCGGGCGGGGTGGAGGGCACCGCAACACCGCCCGGGAGTTCGGGGCTTTGCCCTGCCCAGCCAGAGCCGCTGCCAGCACTTCCTCCGGAGTTCATCTTGATGGAAGGGCCCACGACCGTCACCCCGCTGGGGTCAATCTTCACAAAGCTGCCGCCGACTTTCAGGGTTAGCTCCGCACCAGCCTCAAGCACCATTTTTGCCCCGGATTTCACGTGCACTTCCTGGCCTGCTTCGATCAGCAAAGCCTGCCCCAGCTTTTGGTGCATCGAGGCATCCACCGTCAGTAAATGATCGCCTGTAACCTGAATGCGCATCTCGTTCTCTACGGTCAGGTGTTCGTTGGCTTTAATCCGGGTGATGCGGTTGTTATCAATGTCCGCATGGGCATCGTGCCTGATATGCCAGATAATATCGTTCTCAATGCACGCGTTAAGATCCTTTTGTCCGTGCAGATAGATCTCCTTCTGTCCGGTCTGATCCTCAAAACGCAGTTCATTGAATACCTCTCACTGATGCGTTTCGGTACGCAACACGGTACGGGTTTTGTGGATCGGCAGGTCATAAGGAGGGCGCTGGGTAGCATGGTAGGTTCTGCCCGTTACGTGGGCTGATCGGGGTCCCCTTCAAGAAAACTGACGATAACCTCATGACCAATACGCGGGATGGCGATCATGCCATACTGACCACCTGCCCAGCCCTGACTTACCCGCACCCAGCACGAACTTTGGTCATCGCTGAAACCGTATCTGTCCCACGGGAATTGCAGTTTCACCCGGCCGTGTTCATCACAGTAGATTTCTTCCCCGGCAGGACCAACCACCGTGGCGATTTGCGGGCCATCCATCATCGGTTTATAGGGCAAGACAGCACGCCAGGTGGTGTTGGCATTAATCACTTCAAAGCTGTTGGTGTAGGTGGTGGGCTCACCGCCGCTTTCTTCTTCCAGTGCCTGCGGTTGTTGCCCCTTATGGGTAATGGCCACCAGTTGCCAGTAGGTGTTAAGTGCAGGATGAGGGTGCTCGGTGAGCGAGAAACGGCAGCCCGGCATCAGTGCCGCTGCATTGGATTCAGCTGTGCCTGTCATAGCGCCAGCACGTAATGCATCCAGCCGATAGCCCGTTAATGCTTTACCACTTGGGTCTTGCTTAAACCGTCCAGGATAGTCGAAGTGTTGGTAGCTTTCCTGCTGGTGCGCCAGATCGCCGCTTCTTTTTTTGTGTGATAGTCTATACGCGGATGTTTTGAAGCTGTAGTCCTTCAGTTCCACCTCTGTGGTGCTGACGGATTCGGCATAGCGAAAACGCCGAACATATTCCCCTTCGCTCAGCCCCTTTACCGCAAGGTTGAAAAACAGCTCAGGGCCTGCTGTCAGCGCTCCGGCGTCATCGGCAAATACCACACGGTGTTTGCCTGCTTCAAACTCGTGAAAGAAGTACATCCCTTCCTCTGCCGCCAGCCGGGTGATAAACGCCAGATCGGTTTCCCGGTATTGCACACAGTATTCGCGTGGGGCATGCTCGTCGCGTAGCGCAAAGGCGTAATCAGTGATTCCCGCTTCTTGTAGCAGGATGCTGATGATCTCGTGCGGTTTCTGCGACTGAAAGATACGCGCATTGGTACGTAAACTCAGTCGCCATAGGGCAGGGTGCACTTGTATCTGATAACGCGTGCGGCGAAAACCGGTATCTCCCTGGGCAAAGGTGCTGACTATCCCATTTATCCGTCGCTGTAGGTTTCCTTGGTACCAGATGTACAACTCGCAGGAGTGGTCGAGGACATCACCAAAGTCGATATCCGGCTGAAGGCTCGCCAGATTTAACAACAGGGAAAACGGCTAATTTAATGCCTCGTTGAGCTGAAAATCCACCACGGCAAAGGTGGATTCTGGCAGTCCGCCGACCTTGACCGTGAACTGCAATCCTGTGCTGTTTGCCAACGTTGTTCCCCTTGTTCCCTGTGATGAGCGCCGTGTCTGCGCTCAGGTCTGGGGGATCAGAACTCAGGGCAGAACGGTACAGAAAACCCGGCACTGGGCCGGGTTAATACCGTTGTCGATTTAGACATATTTTTTCGAGAGATAAGCAAAAACCATGCCGTTTTTTAATTAATTGTTTTTATTGATAATTATTTTATTACTGAGGTGCAAATGTCAATTCTGAGCAAGAAGTTGCGCAAACCTCGTGAATCATTTGCAAACATTGCGCAGAAAGTGATTTATGCCAGGAAGTGAGCAAGAAATTGCGCAGAGTGCGCATTTATTCTGAAGGGTTAACGCGCTGGACTCATGATCGTCACGGCATCCCGCATTTTAGCAACGGGGTATACCGAACGCTCACAGCTCCAACTCAATATCATTCACAGGCATGCAGCAGCACGGCAAAATTTCGTCTTGCTGTACACAGGCAAGGGGCGTTTGGCGATAGGCGACACGACCTTTCACCAGCCGTAAGCGGCAGGCACCGCAATAGCCCGAGCGGCACTGATATTCCACCGGCACGTGGTGTTGTTCCAGCACGTCGAGTAACGAGGTGGCGCTGTCGTTGTTGGCAAGCTGCGCGCCCGAGACGCGCAGTGTGATGGTTGAGGTGCTCATCGGCTTAGAGCTGGAAGTCACTCAGGTCATCGGCGTTGATTTCAGAATCAATTTGGCCGACCAGATAAGAACTCACTTCCACTTCTTGCGGAGCAACCTGCACGTTGTCAGAGACCAGCCAGGCGTTAATCCACGGGATCGGGTTAGTGCGCGTTTGGAACGGCAAGGGCAGCCCTACCGCTTGCATGCGGATATTGGTGATGTATTCAACGTACTGGCAGAGAATATCTTTGTTCAGGCCAATCATCGAGCCGTCGCGGAACAGGTATTCCGCCCACTCTTTCTCCTGCTGCGCCGCCAGCACAAACAGGTCGTAGCATTCCTGTTGGCACTCTTCGGCGATTTGTACCATTTCCGGATCGTCCTGGCCGGAACGCATCAGATTCAGCATATGCTGGGTACCGGTCAGGTGCAGTGCTTCATCGCGGGCGATCAGTTTGATGATTTTGGCATTGCCTTCCATCAGTTCGCGTTCGGCAAAGGCGAATGAGCAGGCGAAACTGACATAAAAACGGATGGCTTCCAGCGCGTTAACGCTCATCAGGCACAGATAAAGCTGTTTCTTCAAAGCATGCAGATTAACGGTGACCGTTTTACCGTTCACCTGATGTGTGCCTTCCCCCAGCAGGTGGTAATAGCTGGTCAGTTCGATCAGATCGTCATAGAAAGAAGAGATGTCTTTTGCACGTTTCAGAATCTCTTCATTGGTGACGATATCATCGAACACCAGTGCCGGATCGTTGGCAATATTGCGGATGATATGGGTATAGGAACGGGAATGGATGGTTTCTGAAAATGCCCAGGTTTCTATCCAGGTTTCCAACTCAGAGATGGAGATCAGCGGTAACAATGCGACGTTCGGGCTGCGTCCTTGAATAGAGTCCAGCAGCGTTTGATATTTCAGATTGCTGATGAAGATGTGCTTTTCATGTTCCGGTAGCGCCTGATAGTCAATGCGATCGCGAGATACATCCACCTCTTCCGGACGCCAGAAAAAGGAGAGCTGTTTCTCGATCAGCTTCTCGAATATTTCATACTTTTGCTGATCGTAACGCGCTACGTTAACGGACTGACCAAAGAACATCGGTTCCAGAAGCTGATCGTTTTTATTCTGTGAGAAGGTGGTATAAGCCATAGGGCTGTATCTCCAAAAAGGGACAGGAGGCGTTTAACCGCCTCCTGAAAAAACTTACGTAAACAATACTCTATGCGGGAAGCGGTTTAAATCTTGCAGGCACCGCCTTCGCAACCGTCATCCTGCGCATCCGCCAGGATATCTTCCTGTGCGTCTTCTGCACCGTCACGGGTATTTTGATAATACAGCGTTTTCAACCCGAACTTATAGGCGGTGAGCAAGTCAGTCAGCAACTGTTTCATTGGCACTTTTCCTGACGGGAAGCGCGCCGGATCGTAGTTGGTGTTGGCAGAAATAGCCTGATCGACAAACTTCTGCATCAGCCCAACGAGTTGCAGGTAGCCGTCATTGTTCGGCATTTCCCACAGCAATTCGTAGGCATCCTTCAGGGTTTCGTAATCCGGCACCACCTGGCGCAGAATACCGTCTTTTGACGCTTTGATACTGATGTGACCGCGCGGTGGTTCAATACCGTTGGTGGCGTTGGAAATTTGTGACGAGGTTTCCGACGGCATCAACGCAGAAAGTGTTGAGTTACGCAGACCGTGTGTTTTGATACTGTCGCGCAGTGCTTCCCAATCGTAATGCAACGGTTCGCTGCAAATACCGTCCAGATCGCGCTTGTAGGTGTCAATTGGCAGCACGCCACGGGCGTAGGTGGTTTGGTCAAACCACGGGCAGGCACCCTGTTCACGTGCCAGTTCGTTAGAGGCTTGCAGCAGGTAGTACTGAATGGCTTCAAAGGTCTTGTGCGTCAGATTGTTGGCGCTGCCATCGGAGTAGCGTACGCCGTTTTTCGCCAGATAGTAGGCAAAGTTGATAACGCCGATGCCGAGCGTGCGGAGGCCCATGGCACCGCGTTTGGCGGCCAGAATAGGGTAATCCTGATAGTCCAACAGGGCGTCCAGCGCACGTACTGCCAAGCGCGCCAAATCTTCCAAATCATCCAGGCTATTCAATGCGCCAAGGTTGAACGCGGAGAGGGTGCAGAGCGCGATCTCGCCTTTTTCATCGTTGACGTCTTCCAGAGGATGGGTTGGCAGCGCAATTTCCAGACACAGGTTGGACTGACGCACCGGTGCGATGGTCGGTTCAAACGGGCTGTGGGTGTTGCAGTGATCGACGTGTTGAATATAGATACGGCCTGTAGAGGCGCGCTCTTGCATCATCAGCGAGAACAGATCGACCGCTTTCATAGATTTCTTGCGGATGCTGTCGTCTTTTTCATACTGCTGATATAAACGTTCGAACTCGTCCTGATCTGCGAAAAACGCTTCATACAGGCCGGGCACGTCAGAAGGGCTGAACAGGGTGATTTCTTGTCCTTTAACCAGACGCTGATACATCAGCTTGTTCAACTGCACGCCGTAATCGAGGTGACGCACGCGGTTGCCTTCCACGCCACGGCTGTTCTTCAGCACCAGCAGGCTTTCCACTTCCAGATGCCACAGCGGGTAAAACAGCGTTGCCGCTCCGCCGCGCACACCGCCCTGTGAACAGGATTTCACTGCGGTCTGGAAATGTTTATAGAACGGAATACAGCCGGTATGGAACGCTTCACCACCGCGAATCGGGCTACCCAGCGCACGGATACGACCGGCGTTAATGCCGATACCGGCACGCTGTGAAACGTATTTCACGATAGCGCTGGAGGTGGCGTTAATGGAATCCAGGCTGTCGCCGCACTCGATCAACACGCAGGAACTGAACTGACGGGTCGGGGTACGCACGCCGGACATGATCGGCGTTGGCAGCGAAATCTTGAAGGTAGAAATCGCGTCATAGAAGCGTTTGACGTAATCCAGACGCGTTTCGCGCGGGTAACCGGAGAACATGCAGGCAGCCACCAGTACATACAGGAACTGGGCGCTTTCGTAGATGTCACCGGTGACGCGGTTTTGCACCAGATATTTCCCTTCCAACTGTTTGACCGCAGCGTAAGAGAAGGTCATGTCGCGCCAGTGATCGATGAAAGCGTCCATCTGAGCGAACTCTTCTTGCGTGTAGTCCTGCAATAAGTGGGTATCGTATTTGCCCAGTTCCACCATTTTGGTGACATGGTCGAACAACGCCGGTGGTTCAAACTGGCCGTACGCTTTTTTACGCAAGTGGAAAATGGCCAAACGTGCGGCCAGATATTGGTAGTCCGGGCTGTCGCGTGAAATCAGATCGGCGGCAGCTTTAATAATGGTTTCATGAATATCGGCGGTCTTGATGCCGTCATAAAACTGAATATGGGAGCGCAGCTCGACTTGAGACACTGACACATTGTGCAGGCCTTCTGCTGCCCAGGTAATCACCCGGTGAATCTTGTCCAGATTGATGCGTTCTTTGCTGCCATCGCGTTTGGTTACTAGCAGGCACTGGTTCATGTGGTGTAGTACCTATCCGTTTTTCCCAATGCTATAGCGTTTTCCCCGATCGAAAACGCACACGACAGTCTAGTGCTGCGGTGTGTGGGGTAACACTACATATAGGGGTTTTGGTTTTGAATGATAACAAGATAGTGAGAATTTTCGGCTATTGCAAGTGAACAAAACACACTGAAATTGTGGATAACATGGGGAGGAATTGTTACACACTGGCTAAACGCCTGTAGCGTTGCGGCCTTAACTTTTGTCAATGGATGGGGATAAAAAATTGATCGATTGCCGCTTTTTTCTGCGTACAGAAAATTCTTAATTTGATCAGCGTCTAAGGTTATGACGGTAGAGGGAATGGCAGATTGGCGACGATATCACCAATCTGCGTTTGAAACGCGTTTCCTCTGCACGAGATTCCCGCCTTCGCGGGAATGACAGAGAGGGGCGGGAATGACAGCGGTGGTCGGGAACGACGGTGAGAGTCTCTGTTTATCAGCAACGTGAGCCAAAAAATGCGGACTTATTCAGCATCGCGCTGCGTATGCAGCATATAGTTCACGTCCACATTAGGACCGAGAGTAAAACGATCGCGCAGCGGATTATAGTGCAGACCGGTGATGTGCTGTTCCGCCAGCGAGGTGCCGTCAACCCAATTCAGCAACTCCGCCGGGCGAATAAATTTCTTCGCGTCATGGGTGCCTTTCGGCACCATTTTCAGCACGTATTCAGCACCGAAAATCATTAATAGCAAGGCTTTGGCATTACGGTTGATAGTCGAGAAGAACACATGTCCGCCTGGTTTGACCAAGGAGGCACAGGCGCGCACCACCGATTGCGGGTCTGGCACATGTTCCAGCATCTCCATACAGGTCACCACGTCATAGCGCCTGGCGTGCGCCGCTGCATGAGACTCCACGGTTTCCTGCACATACTGCACGCTGACGCCGCTCTCCAGGGCGTGCAACCGGGCAACCTGCAACGGTTCGGCCCCCATATCCAATCCGGTAACCTCTGCGCCTTCGCGCGCCATGCTCTCTGCCAGAATGCCGCCGCCACAACCGACATCCAGCACCTGCTTGCCAAACAGCCCATCGGCGCGGCGTGCGATGTAGTCAAGTCGCAGCGGGTTGATGCGGTGCAGCGGTTTGAATTCACCTTCCAGATCCCACCAGCGTGAGGCGACAGCTTCAAACTTGGCGATTTCATCATGATCGACATTCTGCGTCTGTGTTTCTGCGTTCATGCGGTATACAACCTTTTGTTATTCTCATCTGCGGTGAGTATATCGGGTGTAGGCAGGATGTAGTAGCGATTCTCCTTTTTGCCTTGGCGACGCAAAAGGCGATGGATGAAAGAAAAGCGTCATTACTCGTGCGCGTATTTTCCCTGTCAGGTGGGTTTTGTGCTATCATTTTCCACCTTTTGAACTCGGGTTGATGCATTATATAGAGGGATAGCGGCTCCATGAGCGACCTTGCCAGAGAAATAACACCGGTCAATATCGAAGATGAGTTGAAAAACTCCTATCTGGACTATGCCATGTCCGTTATTGTCGGGCGTGCCTTGCCTGATGTTCGTGACGGCTTGAAACCCGTGCACCGACGCGTGCTGTACGCGATGAGCGTGCTGGGAAATGACTGGAACAAACCCTATAAAAAATCGGCCCGTGTGGTCGGCGACGTTATCGGTAAATACCACCCGCACGGTGATTCCGCCGTGTATGAAACCATCGTGCGCATGGCGCAACCTTTCTCCCTGCGCTACATGCTGGTGTATGGTCAGGGCAACTTCGGGTCGATAGATGGCGACTCGGCGGCGGCCATGCGTTATACCGAAATTCGCATGTCGAAAATCGCCCACGAGCTTCTGTCGGATCTGGAAAAAGAGACGGTCGATTTTGTGCCCAACTACGATGGCACAGAACAGATCCCCGATGTAATGCCGACGCGTATTCCTAACCTGTTGGTGAACGGTTCTTCCGGTATTGCCGTGGGGATGGCGACCAATATCCCGCCCCACAACCTGACGGAAGTGATCGACGGCTGCCTGGCGTATATCGACGATGAAAACATCAGCCTGGAAGGGTTGATGGCGCATATCAAAGGGCCGGATTTCCCGACCGCAGCGATCATCAACGGCCGACGCGGTATTGAAGAGGCCTACCGCACCGGGCGCGGCAAAATTTACATCCGCGCACGCGCCGAAGTGGAAGTGGACGACAAAAATGGTCGTGAGACCATTATCGTGCACGAGATTCCCTATCAGGTGAACAAAGCGCGTCTGATTGAAAAAATCGCCGAACTGGTGAAAGAGAAACGCGTTGAAGGCATCAGCGCATTGCGCGATGAGTCCGATAAAGACGGCATGCGTATCGTGATTGAGATCAAACGCGATGCTGTGGGTGAAGTGGTACTGAATAATCTCTACTCGCTGACTCAGCTTCAGGTCTCGTTCGGCATCAACATGGTGGCACTGCATCAGGGCCAACCGAAGATCATGCCGCTCAAGGACATTCTGGTTGCCTTTGTTCGTCACCGTCGTGAAGTGGTGACGCGCAGAACCATTTTTGAACTGCGCAAAGCGCGCGAGCGTGCCCATATTTTAGAAGGCCTGGCGGTTGCGCTGGCAAATATTGATCCGATCATTGAAGCGATTCGCAATGCACCAACGCCGGCAGAAGCCAAGGCGGCATTGATTGCTCAAGCCTGGGATCTGGGTAACGTTGCGGCGATGCTGGAGCGTGCTGGTAATGATGCTGCGCGTCCTGACTGGCTGGAGCCGGAATTTGGGATTCGTGACGGTAAATACCACCTGACTGAGCAGCAGGCTCAGGCGATTCTGGATCTGCGGTTGCAAAAACTGACTGGTCTGGAACACGAAAAGCTGCTGGATGAATACAAAGAGTTGCTGTTGCAGATCGCTGAACTGCTGCGCATTCTGACCAGCCCTGAGCGTTTGATGGAAGTCATTCGTGAAGAGCTCGAGGCCATCAAGGCACAGTACAGCGATGCGCGTCGCACGGAAATCACGGCCAACAGCGCTGACATCAATATCGAAGACCTGATCAATCAGGAAGATGTGGTGGTTACGCTTTCCCATCAGGGTTATGTCAAATACCAACCGCTGAGCGACTATGAAGCGCAGCGTCGTGGGGGCAAAGGTAAGTCAGCGGCACGTATCAAGGAAGAAGATTTTATCGACCGTCTGCTGGTGGCTAACACCCATGATACGATCCTCTGCTTCTCCAGCCGTGGCCGTCTCTACTGGCTGAAAGTGTACCAACTGCCGGAAGCAAGTCGCGGTGCGCGTGGGCGTCCTATCGTCAACCTGTTGCCGTTGGAACCGGAAGAGCGCATTACTGCCATTCTGCCGGTGCGTGAATACGAAGAAGGCCAAAACGTGTTTATGGCGACCGCCAGCGGAACGGTGAAGAAAATTGCGCTGACCGAGTTTAGCAATCCACGTTCGAAAGGGATTATCGCCGTTAACCTCAATGAGGGCGACGAGCTGATCGGCGTTGATTTGACGGACGGTGAGAACGAAGTGATGCTGTTCTCTGCGGAAGGCAAGGTGGTGCGCTTCTCCGAAGCGGCAGTACGTGCTATGGGACGTACCGCTACCGGTGTCCGTGGTATCAACCTTCAAGGTGACGATCGCGTGGTGTCTCTGATCGTGCCGCGCGGTGAAGGCGATATCCTTACGGTCACGCAAAACGGCTTCGGTAAGCGTACTGCGGTGAGTGAATACCCGACCAAGTCTCGTGCGACCAAAGGCGTTATCTCTATCAAAGTGAGCGAGCGTAACGGTAAGGTTGTTGGTGCGGTGCAGGTCGATGAGCTGGATCAGATCATGATGATCACGGATGCCGGTACGCTGGTGCGCACCCGTGTCTCTGAGGTCAGCATCGTAGGCCGTAACACCCAGGGCGTGACGCTTATCCGCACCGCGGAAGACGAAAACGTGGTCGGGCTGCAGCGTGTTGCTGAGCCGGTCGAAGACGAAGAGCTCGACAGCGTGGCAACCGCGCCGGGTGAAGTCGCCGAAGAAGAAGACGGCATTGATGATGCTGAAACCGACGACGATGTGTCTGACGACGAATAATTGCGCGCTACACCGATGAAACAGAAGCCAGCACAGCACCTCAGATGCTGGCTTTTTTTATGCGCTCTCGGTACTGTATCGACAAGCCTTTCCCCTGCAACTATTTACCTACTTGATGGAATAAATTTGAAATACCTCGCTTCATTTCACACGACGCTGAAAATTTCCCGCTACCTGTTCAGGGTGCTGGCGATGATGTTATGGATGCTGGGGGCGCTGATTTCCATCTTCTATTTCAGCAAGGTACTCAACGATAAAGAGGCTGAGTTACGCCTGGAATATAACCAGAGCTACGATCAGTCGCAGGAATATATTCGTCGCACCACGGACATCGTGCGGGAATTACGCTATGTGGCCGTCAGCCATGTCAACATGGCGCCCGCGCACACTACTCCGTCTTCCGCCAATACCCTGCGTACACCGCTGCTTTCGCTCTATCCCTTAACCACAGGTGCAGACTGTCAGGCTATCTATCAGACCCAAAAAGGGCAGTTGGATGCCGTCAGCGCATTTTTTACCGATTGGGAGGATAACTTCTCCACGGTATACGATCTGAACCGGGTGTTTTTTGTCGATGGCGCCTGGCAGTGCATGATGGATTTTGGTATCCGTAATCAGGCGCTGGATCGCGATAATTTATTGCAGAACCTGCAAGAACGGTTTGCCGATAAAAAGCATGCGACGCAGGGCGAATGGCGCGATGAAACTGTGTATTGGATAACCCCGGCTTCCGATCCCGATATCGGCTATCTGTACGCCATTACACCGATTTATAAAGGGGATCGTCTGGAAACCCTGATGGGCATCGAGCAAACCATCCGTCTGGATGATTTTGTTGCTGCAGGCAAATTTACGGTCGGTGCCAAGTTGCTCGATCAGTTCAATCAGCCGTTGCTGCAATTTACCGATAAAGAGCGCAACGGCTCTATGACGTCCAGCTACCCGAACGATCGCACCTATTTTGGTTATGTGGACGGTTACGACGAAATTATCCTGAAGAAAGCCTTACCGCCAACCACGTTTAATATCGTCTATTTTATGCCGTTCAGCGTGCTGCTCTCGCAGCTAAACGCGCTGATTATCAACATAGTGTTGTTAAACCTGCTCTCTGCGCTGGTGCTGTTTATTCTCGCCTGGACGTTCGAACGTAAGATGTTTCTGCCCGCGCAGATTAACGCCTTTCAACTGGAAGAGAACGAGCAGTTTAACCGTAAAATCGTGGCCTCTGCGCCGGTAGGCATCTGTATTTTACGCATCAGCGATGGCACTAACCTGCTTAGCAACGAACTGGCGCATAACTACCTGAATTTGTTAACCCATGAAGACCGGCTCAAAATCACGCGAATTATCTGTGAACAGCAATCAAAATATGTCGATGTGGTTACCAGCTGGAACCATCACCTGCAAATCAGTTTCGTTCATTCGCGCTATCGTAATGAAAATGTGGCTATTTGCGTGCTCTCCGATGTCAGCGCACGGGTGAAGATGGAAGAGTCTCTGCAAGAAATGGCCAATGCCGCTGAACAGGCGAGCCAGTCGAAATCGATGTTTTTGGCCACGGTCAGCCATGAACTGCGCACGCCGCTGTACGGGATTATTGGTAATCTGGATTTGCTCCGTACCAAAAGCCTGTCCAAAGATGCTAATCGATTGGCGGCGGCGATGCAGAACTCCTCGGCACTGCTGCTCAAAATCATCAGCGATATTCTCGACTTTTCCAAGATAGAGTCGGAACAGCTTAAAATCGAATCCGCTATTTTTACCCCACAGGAAGTGGTCAGTCATATCACCAGCAACTATCTGCCGCTGGTGGTGCGAAAAAATCTGACACTCTACTGCTTTATCGATCCGTCGGTGCCGGCAACGTTGTCGGGAGATCCGGTACGTTTGCAGCAGGTGCTCTCTAATCTGGTGAGCAATGCGATTAAATTTACCGATACCGGCTGCATCATCTTTCAGGTGTGTTGCACCGACGGCTATCTCGAATTTTGGGTACGGGATACTGGCGTGGGGATTAATCCTCGCGAGGCGCTCAAGCTGTTCGATCCCTTTTTCCAGGCAGGCAGCGGCGTTCAGCGCCATTTTCAAGGGACCGGGTTGGGGTTAGCCATCTGTGAAAAGTTGGTGAACCTGATGGATGGCGATATGTCACTGATATCGGAACCCGGGCTGGGCAGTCAGTTTGGCATTCGTATTCCGCTCTATCAGGCTCATTACGACGTTCCAACGGTCAGCGATGCGCTCAGGCAGAAAACCTGCTGGCTGAGGATGCGTAATGCCAGTCTTGAGCACAACGCGCTCAGTTTGCTGCAACAATATGGTCTCTCTGCGGCCCGTTATTCTGACCAGACTGTTCATGAGGACGACATCGCCATCAGCGATTACCCGCAGGCTACGCCGCCGCTTTCTCGCTGGAGCGTGTTGTTTAGTCACGTGCACATCGGCAGCGCGCAGGAGAGTGAGGCAGGGCGCTGGGTCATCAGCACCGCCGGATTGCCGGATTTGCCGGCGCTGCTGGAACGCCTGTGCCGCAACAAAGACGGAGAAGAAGAAACGCTGGCCGTGCCGAGTACACGTGCCCAAACGCACTATAACCTGGTGGACAATAGCGACATATTGATTCTGGTGGTGGACGATCATCCGATCAACCGTCGTTTGCTCGCCGATCAGCTTGGATCGCTGGGTTATCAGGTCATTACCGCTAATGACGGCGTGTATGCGTTAAGCACGCTGGCAAAGCAAACGGCTGATATTGTGCTGACCGATGTCAACATGCCGAATATGGATGGCTATACGCTGACGCGTACCCTGCGTGCGCAACGCTGGAAAGCGCCCGTGATTGGCGTCACCGCCAATGCGCTCGCGGAAGAACGACAACGTTGTTTGTCGGCGGGGATGGACAACTGTTTATCGAAACCGGTTACGCTGGATGTACTGCAACAGTGTTTGTCGCAGTACAGTCTTCAAGTGCGTGAACAGCGTATTCATTCAATAGGAAAGGTTTAACACCCGTCGTCGTTCCTGCATCAATCTGAATAATCACCACGTCATCCTCCGCATAGGCCGGAGGATCTCCTACAGAAAGAAAGCGTTACGCCTGAAAGAGATTCCCGCTTTCGCGTGAATGACAGAGGGAGTGAGGGAATGACCGTTATCGGGGGGGGGGGGCTTATCAGCCCCCTGGGAATGTTTATGCATTCTCTCCCGGCTCGGCTCCGTTGATGGAAGAGAGGTATTTCAGCAAGGCAATATCGTTATCAACACCCAGCTTGGTCATGGCAGATTTTTTCTGGCTACTGATGGTTTTGATGCTGCGGTTCAGCTTTTTAGCAATTTCCGTCACCAGAAAGCCTTCTGCAAACAGGCGCAGCACTTCGCTCTCTTTCGGTGACAGGCGCTTGTCGCCGTAACCGCTGGCGCTGATTTTTTCCAGCACCTTGGCAACGCTATCCGGGGTGAATTTTTTGCCCTTTTGCAAGGCAGCCAGCGCTTTGGGCAAATCGGTCGGTGCCCCTTGCTTCAATACAATACCTTCGATATCAAGATCCAACACCGCGCTTAAAATGGCGGGGTTGTTGTTCATTGTCAGCACAATAATCGCCAGATGGGGAAAATGGCGTTTGATGTATTTGATAAGCGTAATGCCATCACCGTATTTATCGCCGGGCATGGATAAATCGGTAATTAAAACGTTGGCATCCAGTTTCGGCAGGTGATTGATCAGTGATGTTGAGTCTTCAAACTCGCCCACCACGTTAACCCACTCAATTTGTTCAAGCGATTTTTTAATGCCAAAAAGTACAATCGGATGGTCGTCAGCGATAATTACGTTTAAATTACTCATCGTTTTATTTACTCGTCTTGTTGGCCATTAGGCTGCAATAATATACGGACAAGTTCGTCGATCTCATCAATATCGTGTTTGATTTCTTCACTCGCCTGTTCGGTAATATGCCGCTCAAGTTGTTCACACAATTGTTTGCCTGGGTGCAAATTTAGCATGGCAAACACACCCTTAAGTCGATGCGCCGTTTGTGCCAGCGTTGAAAAGTCGCCTGTTTCTGCATCAGTATACAGTTTGACAATGTCGTCGGGTACCGTTTCAACGAACAGCGAAAAATAGTCGCTGGCTTTTAGTTGCTGGGCGTATTCTTGAATATCCATCGGCGCAGCATCCTGCGTAGCGACCTCAAATTGTTGCTCAATCAAGGTCAACACGGCATCTTGCAACAGCTGACTGATATTAAAATTGGTGCGTAATCGACGCGGCGCCAGTAAGGTCACTTGGGTATCCTCACCGTTCACCAGCAGCGTGTTATCCGCCATTTTTGCTTCATCATCGACAATACGCAGATCGAACTCCTGGGGCATCTGGCGCTCATCGGCGTTGACACATTCGGCCCCCCAACTGGAGAGCAGGTGCTGCACGATCTGACGTACCTCATTGGCGGTGATGTCTAACAGCACCGTCATGTCTTCCAGCAGTTTTTCGTCTTCATCTGCGCTGTTGGTGCTGTCGGGCAACGTGACCGTCAACTGATAGTGAGTGCCGAGATCTTGTTTACAGGAGATACTCAGCTCGCCACCAAGCTTACGTGCTAGTTGATGGCACAGGAACAGTGCAAATCCCGAATTTTGTTGGGAACGATCCGCCGATGGCACCGTTAGCCAGGGGTGGCGCAGATTATCCAGTTCTGCCGCTGACATGCGGGTGCCAGTATCGCTGAGCCGGATAGCGAGTTTGTCTGCCTGCTCGGCATCTGCTTCCAGCGTGAGCGTTATCTTGCCGTAATCCGTATTGGTGATGGCGTAATCGAGCAGCAGCAGCAGCGCTTTTTGCAGCATGGCCATGTCGCCCACATACAAACGTTGTGGCTCTAAGCGGTAGTGATGAAACAGGTGCAGCCCTTTTTGGGAAAGACGCGGCAAGCTTGCAAGCAGCAAGCTATCCATCATCGCAAGGGGAGAAAAGGGCACCACGTCCGGTTGCCATGTGTCGCTGCCGAGCCGGTCATGGAGCGCAATATTATCCAGTAGCGCGATCGTTTGTGCCGCTTCATCTGAGGCTTTACGTAACAATCTGGCGCGAATATCGTCATCCGACGTTTGTGCCAGGGACAGCAAATGTTGCTGTAAAGCCAGCATTGGCGTATGCAACTCCTGACGAAGATTGGTTAACAGCCGTTGGCGCGCCAGCACGTTTTTGTCATATTCGCGCTGCGCCAATTGCATTTTTTTATGCACCAGGATTTCTTTATCCTGCTCGCGAATCAGAAACAGATTGTGCTCTGGCATCTGCGGATGGCTGAACTGCAAAATCTCGTACATCTCGTTGTTGATGGTTGCCTGCACCACGCCCTGATGCTCGCGCGCCATCGCAGCGATTTTCTCCAAACTCAGGTGGGGCAAAAGATGCTCGGCAATGGCGTTTTGTACTACCACGCGGTTGGCAGAAAAATCATAAACCAGAATGCCAATCGGAACGCGTTTAACGATCTCCTTATAAAGCGCCTGCTGTTTACGCAAGCGCGGTGACGGATCGTCGCGCGCATCGCGGTTGGGCTGACGCCACAGGTAGAACCCAGTCAGGGTTAGCGCCAGCAGCGCCAAATTCAGCAGTAGCAACCAGATATTATTACGCACCATATCGGCAGCGAATTGCCGCAGAGGTAACTGATAAACGATATTCACCGGCGCGTTAACCAGCGGTGCTGCCACCTCTAACAGCGAACCGTTTAACTGAACGCGGGTCGTATACTCGTTATTGGTAAATGCTTCACTGCTGGTTCCCACGCTGTCCGCGCGCAGGATGAAATTGTCGCGCGACAGCGTATGTGGGATCAGATCGTTAATGGGCAAATTAAAGGCGATGATGGTCGCCAGATGGCCAGGCTGGTTGAAAGTGGTGCGCAGCGTAAAATAGTAGTCATTATAAAAGCGCAGCTTGCGGATGGGAGAGAAGCTTTCGCGTTCATCAAGCGCGTTTGACTGTTGTAGCATCTCCGTGCGCCGGGCTTCGGCAATCGCGGTGATATAGCTGCCGCGAAACTGTGCGGAAATGTCTTTCAGTATCTGCGTGGAAATCATGCTCAAGCTGTTATCTACACCGTTGAGGTAGTACATGGAGTAGATATCGCTTTCGGCACCCCACAGGATATCGAGATAACGTGAAATCTTGCGCACCGCGCTCAGCGTTGATTTATCGTGCTGACCGAAGATGAGCGCATCGGTTTTTTGGCCGTTTTTTTCCACATAGAACACATCTGGCAGCAGACTGATGGCATTGACGCTATCTTTCCCGCCCACGGTGGTGTCGTTGTTCAGATTGCTATAGATTTGGTAAGTGAAAAAGCGGTAGGTATCGATACGCTTTTGCATCCCAAGTGCGAGGGTGTTGAGCGTAGATTTCTTCTCTGTCAACCAGTTGTTCACGATATTGTAGCTCAGCGTGCCGGTTGTCAGCAGTAGCAACAGGGCGAACAAGGTAAGGTAGCGAAGCAGACTCGCAGGCATTATAACAGTTCCTACTTGGCAGAGCGTAAGATGAGAAAATGAAATGCATTGACCTCAGCCAGCAACAAATAAGCACAACCTGCTCCTTGTGCGGTCTCTTTTGTCTCCGCGTTCTCGATTTGGCATTGCGCTTCTCGCGTTACTTTGCCCATGTTCCACGCACCACCTTCTCTTTGTCCGGCTCCCTTTTTATCATAACTTCCTCACTGAATCGAAACTTCCTTAATCCCGTAGTGTAACTTCAGATATTAATCGGAACAGTTAACCCTTTTTGCTGTGATATTCGCCAATGGTGAAAGGGGATTCTCAGGAGATAATAGGTATAGCGGCAAAAAAAGCCGGTAAAAACCGGCTAAAGGATCGGATATTGGGAAATAAATGATGATAGCAACGCCATTTTACCGCGTTGTGTTCGCCGCTTTTGTCGATTGATGCGATTAATTATTGTACGATAGCATCCATAATGCGCGGCACCCGTTTGTTGTTGTGCTTGTTTACAATGATTTAACCCTAGATAGCACGGAAGCCTGTCTCACATCATCCGTTTTTTGCCGTATAATCCCGTGCTTTACGTTTAAGCTTTGGGGTAAGGGTGAAACAACTTTCTCACTTGTTGCGTCGTATGCAGCAGGTATTGCGTGAACCGCAGCCAGCATTGCCGGGAAGCCGACAACTCGTCGTCTCTTTGTCCATGGATGTCGCGGAGGCAGAAGAGAGTGAGCCGTCATTGTTGCCCTGGTTGGCCACCCAGCCCGTTTATCCCCAGTTTTACTGGCAGCACCGGCAGGAGCCGGAAGAAGCTGCCGTGTGCGGTATCGTACGCGGTTTTCGCCATATCAGTGATGCCGAAGGTTTTTTTCAGCGTTATAGCTGTGCGCCGGATGTGCGTGTCTGGGGTCTCAATGGCTTTGAGCGTACCACTGTGGAAGGGGGAGAGTCGGCTGACTATCTCTTTTTACCGCGCGTTGAAGTCATTCGTCAGGGCAATCAACTGAGCCTTAAGGTGAATCTGTTCAGTGAAACCTCATTGCAGTCGGATGCCGATGAAGCCGCCGCGTTTATCAAATTCCTGTTGCCCGCGCATCCCATTGCGCCGCTGACCAGTCGCATTGTGGCGCAAGAGCATCAACCTTCGCGGGAAGGGTGGGTTAGCATGCTCGAACAGGCACTGGCGAGTATTGCCGCCGAAGAAATGGAAAAAGTGGTTTTGGCGCGCTGTACCACGCTGACGTTGTCTCAGCCGCTGCGCGCGGCAAGTATAATGGCGGCCAGCCGCGCCGCCAATCATTGCTGCTTCCACTTTATGCTAGCCCACAATGCTGAACAGGCCTTTATGGGCTTCAGTCCTGAGCGCCTTTACTTACGCCAGGGGACCACCCTGAACACGGAAGCGCTAGTCGGAACGGTCGCCAGCGATGACAATGACCGCACTGCTGAGACGCCCGCGCAGTGGTTGATGAACGACAGAAAAAACCAGTGCGAAAACCAATTCGTGGTGGACGATATCAGCCAACGATTGCAGCAATTCGCCGCCACGTTAGATGTTATGCCCCCGGAAGTGATAAAGTTGCGTAAAGTGCAACATTTGCGCCGCGCGATCCGTACCACGCTGCATCAGGCTTCTGATACTGCCTGCCTGAATGATTTACAGCCGACTGCGGCGGTGGCTGGGTTGCCCCGTCAGGTAGCCCGTGCGTTTATTCGTCAGGTCGAGCCGTTTACGCGCGGCTGGTATGCTGGTTCTGCCGGTTATCTTTCACTGGCGCAGGCCGAATTTTGCGTTGCCTTACGTTCAGCAGAGATCAATGGCGATAAAATCAACCTTTATGCCGGTGCTGGCATTTTGCCGGGATCTGATCCAGAGGAAGAATGGGTCGAGCTGGATAACAAAGCGGCTGGATTAAAGACGCTATTCGACGGCGAAGTGTCATAGTTTTGTTTTATCTTTGTTGTGCAAAGTGCGGGTTTATATCAAAGTCAGCCTCATGAAAAAAAATATAATAAGCGGCATATCCTGAAATCAGAGCAGTCGAGTCCAGCATGTCAACAAGTGTATTTAATCGTCGCTGGGCCACATTATTGCTTGAGGCGTTGACTCGTCATGGCGTTCGCCATATTTGCATCGCGCCGGGCTCGCGCTCAACACCGTTAACGCTGGCTGCGGCTGCGCATGCCTCGGTAATCTGCCATACCCATTTCGACGAACGTGGGCTGGGCCATCTTGCGCTTGGCTTAGCCAAGGCATCGCGCGAACCGTGGCGATCATTGTGACGTCGGGTACGGCAACGGCCAATCTTTATCCGGCGATCATTGAAGCTGAGTTGACCGGAGAGCGGCTGGTGGTGCTGACTGCCGATCGCCCGCCGGAATTGATTGACTGTGGGGCCAATCAGGCCATTCGCCAGCAGGGTATGTATGCGTCTCATCCTACTCAGGTACTCAATCTTTCGCGCCCGACGCCGGATTTGCCCGCACGCTGCCTGGTGTCGGCGATCGATGGAGCGGTGGGGGAATTAACCCACGGCGCCTTGCATATCAACTGCCCTTTTGCTGAACCGCTGTATGGCACCGATGACGACGATTTGTATCAGGACTGGCTGGCTACATTGGGCGGATGGTGGCAAACGCGCGCGTCCTGGCTGCGGGTAGCACATCCAACGGCGGTCGCAGTGGAGCCCGATTGGCCGCTGTGGCGTAAAAAGCGCTGTGTGGTTCTGGTGGGCCGGGTGACCGCGCAAGAAGGGGCACAACTGACGGCATGGGCGGAAACGTTAGGTTGGCCGTTGATTGGCGATGCCCTATCGCAAACCGGCCAACCGTTGCCTTATGCGGATTTGTGGCTGGCGCATCCGACCGCTGCGCAGCAATTGCAGGCAGCCGAAGTGGTATTGCAATTTGGTGGTAGTCTGACTGGAAAACGCGTGTTGCATTGGCAGGAGCACTGCTGCCCGCAAGAGTTCTGGCTGATTGACCCGATGTCGGGGCTGCTCGATCCTGCCCATCATCGCGGGCGTCGTCTGGTGGCTCCCGTCAGTGACTGGCTTAACGCTCATCCGGCGCAGGAGCAGGCACCGTGGGCGCGCGGATTGTCGGCGTGCGTAGAGGCGGTCCGTGATTATGTGGCCGCGCGGTTGGCGGGACCCTTTGGTGAAGCGCCATTGGCACACCGTGTGGCGGCGCTGCTACCGCCAAATCGTCAACTGTTTGCGGGCAATAGTCTGGTGATTCGCCTGATCGATGCATTGGCGCAGTTACCGAGTGCTTATAACGTGTATGGCAATCGCGGTGCCAGCGGCATTGATGGCCTGATCGCAACGATGGCGGGAGTCCAGCGGGCAAACGGGTTACCGACGCTGGGGATTGTGGGCGATCTCTCCGCGCTATACGACATGAACTAGCTGGCGTTGCTGCGCCAGGCACCGGCTCCACTGGTGCTGATGGTGGTGAACAACAACGGCGGACAGATTTTCTCTTTGTTGCCGACGCCTGCTCGGGCGCGAGAAGCTTTTTATTCCATGCCGCAAGATGTGGAGTTTAGCCACGTTGCTGCCATGTTCGTACTGAACTACGTGCGTGCGGAAAGCTGGCAACAGATGAGCGAAGCCACGGCGGCCTGCTGGGCACAAGGTGGCGTAACCTTGCTGGAGGCCGCCGTCGAAGCCAAGGCGGGGGCTGACACGCTCAATCAACTCGCGACTCAGGTTGCCAGCGGTGAGATTGAAACACAGTTGGAAAGCGACATTGCCCGTTTAGAACCGCTCCCGCTATGAGTGCTGGTCCCGCCATGAGCTTGCACTGCCTGCGTATTGCACCTCCAGATGTTACACCAGAGACACCCTGGCTGGTGCTGTTGCATGGGTTGCTTGGTTGCGGTGATGATTGGCAGGCGCTGTGCCCGCTGTTGCCAGAGTGGCCCATTCTGCAAGTGGATTTACCGGGTCATGGCGCTTCGACGTGCGTGCGTGTCCGTGATTTCAGCGAGATGCGCCAGCAGTTGGCACTGACATTGCGTGCGCAGGGCATCATGCGTTACTGGCTGATTGGCTATTCGTTAGGTGGGTGTATCGCAATGGATTTCGCGGCCTCTTGCGCAGGGGAAGTGGCGGAAGGATTACGTGGCCTGTTAGTGGAAGGCGGCAACCCTGGATTGCAGGAAGATACTGAGCGTCAGGCGCGCATGGAGCACGATGCGCGCTGGGCGTGGCGTTTTCGCCATGAGCCCTTATCCGTGGTGCTGGCTGACTGGTATCGTCAGGTCGTGTTTGCGGATTTGGATGATGAAACGCGCCAGACGTTAGTATCCCTGCGCAGTCGCAACGATGCCGTTGCCGTGGCAGATATGCTGGAAGCCACCTCGTTAGGCCGGCAACCGTGGTTAGTGGATGCGGTGCGTCGTTGCGGTTTTCCCTTTGGTTATCTGTGTGGCGCGCAGGATCAAAAATTTCAGGCTATTGCCCAGACATATCGCTTGCCGCTGTTGTCGGTTGCGCGGGCGGGCCACAATGCGTACCGTGCCAATCCGGCAGGCTATGCACAACAGATACGTAGGTTTATCACTTTGCCCGACGCCGCACAGGCGCAGGGCTGATTATCTCTCTGCCACGGTAGCGCCCTGGCACCCTATGAAGGAAGGAACACCATGCTTTATCCGAGTAAAGAGCTGCTGTATGCCCCGGTTGAATGGCACGATTGCAGCGGTGATTTTGTCGATATTCTCTACCACAAATCGACGGACGGCATTGCCAAAATCACCATTAACCGCCCACAGGTGCGCAATGCGTTCCGTCCGCTGACAGTAAAAGAGATGCTCCAGGAGTTGGAAAATGCCCGCTACGATGACGGTATCGGCGTGATTATTCTTACCGGTGCCGGTGACAAAGCGTTCTGTTCCGGTGGCGATCAGAAAGTGCGCGGCGATTACGGAGGCTATCAGGATGACAGCGGCGTTCATCACCTCAATGTGCTGGATTTCCAGCGTCAGATCCGTACCTGTCCGAAACCGGTTGTGGCGATGGTTGCAGGTTACTCCATCGGTGGTGGTCATGTGCTGCACATGATGTGCGATCTGACCATTGCCGCAGAAAATGCGATTTTCGGGCAAACCGGTCCGCGCGTCGGCTCCTTTGACGGCGGGTGGGGGGCTAATGAGATGGTCACCCCCACCCTGTAGCGGTACGCTGACAGGGTGTTTTTCTTTCAGGAGAG